>JBBQNP010000175.1:0-8690 GCA_038330085.1 Planctomycetota bacterium
CACGACCTTGCCGTTCTTCGTATGGATGTGCCCGGCCAGCTCGAGGAGGCCCGTGCTGAGCCAGCGCGGCATGGCCCAGTAGAGGTCGCGGTCCTTGTCCTCGAACCAGATGTCGAAGATGCGCTTGTTCACGTCCGAGAGCGACCAGGACGTCGAGCCGCCGAAGTCCTGGTAGGTCGTGATCTCGAGGTCGTTGAGGCTGAACCATCCGGCCGCGCGCGCGAACGCCATGTACTCGTTCTGATCCTTGCAGATGCGCAGCACGGGCGCGCGCACGTACTCCTTCTCGCCCACGTAGGGGAACGTCGTCTCGAGCCACTGCCAGACTGCCTCGGCGTGATCGACGACGGTCTTCGCGAACTTCTCGTCGGCGTGATTGAGCACGAGGAAGCGGCCCATTTTCTTGGCCGTCCAACCTTCGGCCACCTTCTTCTCGGCCTTCTCGTGCGTCTCCTTCTCGAGCGCGAGCCGCGCGTTCTTGCGCTCCTCCGGCGTCAGGTCGTCCATGTCGAGGAGGTTGAGCTTGTGTCCGGTCGACACGTCTTCCGTCAGCGCTTCACCCGAGCGCTGGACCGACTTGAACGACTTCAGACAGCGCACGAAGTCGGCTTGCAGCTTGGGCCACGCGTCCGTCAGGCACTCGAACTGCACCGCGATGTCCACGTCCGGCACGTGGTAGATCCACGTCACGATGTGCTTGGGCCCGGTCTGGCTGAGCTTCTCGACCTTGATGTCGTACGTCGTGACGTCGATGTCACCGACCTTGGTCGTGTCTTCCTTCTCGATGAACCAACCGCCGCCCACGTAGCGGCGCTGCATGTAGTCCTTGTAGTCCTTGTAGGGGCTGATGATGTCGATGTAGATCTTCTCGTTGCCCTTCTTGTCCTTCCCCTTGGTGACCTCGGCCTTCTTCTTCAGCTCCTCGCTGACGAAGGCGATCATCTCCATGTCCGGGCGATGCTCGACGGTCCAGCCGCCCTTCTCGGTCCAGTTGTTGACCTTGTCGGACTGGTAGGCGCCGACGATCCACTTCTCTGCGGCTTGCTGGGGGAGCTGCGTCCAGCCGCGCGGAGTCTGAATCGTGAAGCCCATGCGGGCGTCCTTGTGTTCGGCGCGTGCGAGCGGCGCAGCGAGTACGAGGACGACGAGCGAGGCAGCGAGCAAGATCGGGCGCATCATCGGGAATCTCCGGGAGTCGGGTGGGAGTGACCCCAAACCGTGTCGCCTACAGCCGGTTCCGCTCGAGACGGGACCGTCGAGCCTGCAGCCGACTTGAAACGTCCTACCACAGACGCGCGGTCCGTGCATCCCTTCCCCCTCAGCGTGCGGAGTCTTTACGCGAGGGTCCCGAACCGGCGGCGGAACACGAAGAGCGCCACGAGGCCGACGCCGACGGCGAACCACAGCGTGGCAAAGCGGATCAGGATCGTCGCCGAGACGGCGCCCGCGGTGGCTGCGTCGAGGCCCAGCCCGAGTGCGACATAGCGCCGTCGCAGGAGCGCGCCCATCGAGGCTTCGGTCACGCCGAGCCCGCCGGGGAAGATGAACGCGACCGCGCCGGCGACTGCGGCGAGGGCGTAGGTCGACACTGCGAAGAGGAACGGGACGCCGCCCGGGACGAAGGCGCTCGAAACCAGCCAGAAGCCCGCACATTCGAGCGACCATCCGACGGCCGCGATCAAGGTTGGCAGCAGGAGCGCGCGCCAATGCAGGAGCGTGCGCGAGCTCGTCAACGCGCCCTCGATACGCGGTGCGATGCGCTTGCCGAGGCGTGTCCGCGAGACGAGCGCGAGCGTGAGCGATTGCGCACGTTGCCACGTGACGAACACGAACAAGACCGCGCAAAGAGCGAACGTGCACCACACGACCCAGGCGTGATCGGCCGGCAGGCTCAACCCGCTGATGGCGATCAACAGCAAGAATGCGAGCAGGTCGGTGAAGCGCTCAGCCAGGACGATGGGGGCGCTCACGTGGACCGGCGTGCCGATCACGCGCTTCACGAGCAGCGACTTGAACGCTTCGCCCATCTTTCCCGGTGACACGGTGAACGCGAGGCCGGCGAGGTGGATGGTGAACGACGTGCGCGCGTCGAGCACGATCGACAAGCGCCTGCAGTACATCTGCCAGCGCACGAAGCGCACGACGTAGTTGCCGAACGAAAGCGCCATCGCCGCGAAGAGGATCCAGGGCGGGAACTGCGCGATGGCGCGGCCGACGCTGCGCGCATCCGTCGACAGCACGAACACCGCGTACAAGATCGCCGTCGCGATCGCCGCGAGCACGATGCCGCGCTGGAGACGCCGGCGCGTCGCACGCGCTGCGTCGACAGCGGGGGTCGCGTCGGGAGCGGACCCGTCGACGGTCTCGCTCGAGCCCGGGGCCATGTCGTGGAGTGGTGTCGGTGCGCTCATCGTGCGGCTCGCGGCAGCGTGCCCGAGCCGCTCGGGGCCGGGGAGAGAGAAGGGTACATCGGCAGGCAAACCTCCCGCGTTGAACGAGCGGCGCGTGAGCGGATACCCTGGGCGGGATCAACATGCCCGCAGAAACCCACATCGACGTGCTCACCTGGCTCGTCGCGCTCGGCGCCGGACTCGCGGCGGCGGGCGCGGTTGCGGCGTGGCTGATCCTGGGACGGTTGAAGCGCGCGGAGGCGGCCTTCGAGCGCCTGTCGCGACTCGACGAGATCGCGGCGAACCTGAAGGCGCTGACGGTGCGCGAGGATGACCTCGATCTGCGCCGGCTCGAGCATGTGCTGATCGACATTCGCGACGGACAACGGCGCGTCGAGGACAGGCTGCTCGCGCTGGTCGAAGCGCGTGCGAATGAGAGCTTGACCGGTGTCGCCGCGTCGACGAGCGCATTGCAACCCGCCGGTGCCGCCGCAGGTGGCGCGATGACCGATCGCATCGTCACGCGCCTGCTCGCGCTGGGGTACGAACGCATCACGTTCGTCACGAACGCGAGCGACATCGCGCGCATCGCATCCGAAGGCGGCGCGATCACGATCGAAGCGCGCCGTGACGGAGCCGCGTGCAAGGGCCGGGTGATCGTCGCCGATGGACGCATCGACGACCTGCAGATCCAGTCGGCGTATTCGACGTTCCCTTGAGGCGCTGTATCCGCGCAACGATTCAGGACATGACGGGCGAGGCCGGCTGATCAGCAGCGAATGGCTCTCACGACGGCAGACCCGCACGATTCCACCAGCAAGATCCGTACACCACGAACCGACTCGCACACTTCGAACGAGACCCTTGAACGAGACCTCGCATTCAACGCCACATCACGAGATGAGAACGCAAGCATGACCACCGTCACGACGATCGAACGCCTCGGAAAACACGTCGGCGAGACGGTGGAGTTGCGCGGCTGGATCCACAACAAGAGCTCGAAGGGCAAGCTGCACTTCGTGCAGATGCGCGACGGCACGGGCTTCGTGCAGTGCGTGCTCTTCAAGAGCGACGTGCCCGAAGAACTCTTCGAAGCCGTCGGTCACGCCGGACAGGAGTCGAGCTTGATCTTGGAGGGCGTCGTGAAGGCCGAGCCGCGCGCGCCCGGCGGTTTCGAAATCGGCGTGAAGGGCGGTCGCGTGCTCCAGAAGGTCGAGGGCTATCCGATCACGCCGAAGGAGCACGGGCCCGACTTCCTGTTGTCGAACCGTCACCTGTGGTTGCGCAGCAAGCGTCAGTGGGCCGTGATGCGCATCCGCGATTGCGTGATCACGTCGATCCGGCGTTTCTACGAGGAGAACGGCTTCACGTGCGTCGACTCGCCGATCTTCACCCCGGCCGCGTGCGAGGGGACGAGCACGTTGTTCGAGGTCAGCTACTTCGACGACGAGAAGGCGTACCTCACGCAGTCGGGGCAGCTCTATGCGGAGGCGAGCGCGATGGCGCTGGGCAAGGTCTATTGCTTCGGCCCGACGTTCCGCGCCGAGAAGAGCAAGACGCGCCGGCACCTGACCGAGTTCTGGATGCTGGAGCCGGAGATCGCATTCGCGACGCTCGACGACGTGATGCAGCACGCGGAGGACTTGCTCTGTTACGTCGTGAAGAACGTGCTCGAGAAGAGGCAAGTGGAGCTCACCGCCCTGGAGCGTGACGTCAAGAAGCTCGAGTCGATCGTGCCGCCGTTCCCGCGCCTCAGCTACGACGACGCGCACGCGATGCTCGAGAAGGCCGCGCCCGGTCAGCACAAGCACGGCGACGACTTCGGCGCGCCGGACGAGACGATCTTGAGCAATAGCTACGATCGCCCCGTGATGGTGCACCGCTATCCGCAGGAGGTGAAAGCCTTCTACATGAAGCGCGACCCCGCCGATCCGACGAAGGCGTTGTGCGTCGACGTGCTCGCGCCCGAGGGGATCGGCGAGATCATCGGCGGCAGTCAGCGCGAAGACGATCTCGATGCGCTCGTCGGTCGCATTCGCCAGCACGAGTTGCCGGAGGAAGCATTCGCCTGGTACCTCGACCTGCGCAAGTACGGCAGCGTCCCGCACGGCGGGTTCGGCCTCGGCCTCGAGCGCACGGTCGCCTGGATCTGCGGCCTCGAGCACGTGCGCGAAGCCAGCCCGTTCCCGCGGATGATGAACCGCATCTATCCGTGAGGATCGGTTCGCACTCCTGATTCGGGTTCAGCTTAGACCTCCACGTCATGCCGGAATGCGAAGTGGGGGAATCCCTTCCTCCACTCGGAGCCACGAGAGGGAATCTGGCGGGATCATTCAGTGCCATGCACCGACCTGCCGATGTCAAGGATTGACAATCTCTGACAACCGGTCGAGACTGGCCTCATGAACGTGAACCTCACCCCCGAGCTCGAGAAGCTCATCCAGCGCAAAGTGCAATCTGGCCACTACAACAACCAAAGCGAGGTGGTTCGCGAGGCATTGCGTCTCATGATCGAACGCGATCGTGCCCAAGAGAGGCACATCGAGCGGCTCAAGTCCGCCCTTGAAGTCGGGCTCGCTCAAGCCGAGCGCGGTGAGGTCATCGAGGGTCGCAAGGCCGTCGCACAGGTTCGTGCCACCTTGCGGCGCAATCGAAAGTCCGGCAAGAAGGCTGGGTGATCCCCGAGTACCGACTCACGCTCAAAGCACAACACGGTTACCTGCACATCATCCAGCAGGTCGAGCTCCGGTTCGGACCTCGCGTTGCATCGGCCGTGGAAGAGCGACTCGCACAGGCCTTCGAGCAGCTCGCTTCGATGCCGCTCATCGGACACCTGCGAGAGGACATCACGTTCGATCAGTCCGTCCGATTCTGGTCTGTCGGCCGGACCCTGATCGCTTACCAACCGCACTCATGGGGGGTCGAAATCCTCTTCGTCGAATCCGGAGAGATGGATTGGAGCGGGGCGCTGGATGAGGAGGATCCCTAGGAACTCGATCGAGTGCATCATCGTCGCAAGGCAGCTCGCTCGGCGGGAGTCGGCTTGCAGACTTCGCGCAGAACCCTGCCCGTATGACCGTTGAGCAGGAGCACCCTGCACGATTCGACGAGCCCCAGTCCTGTCGCGCAACCGACGGCGACATCGTCAATGCCGTCACCGTTGATGTCTGGCAGGCCGACGATGCACGCGCCGAGGTTTCCGGAGATCGGAGGCATGCGAATCTGCCAGAGGACTTGACCCGTGCGGCCGGAAAACGCGGTGACTGAGGCGCCAAGATCGTCGCCGGTGTTGTCTCCGAGCGCCCAATCGCGAACGCCGTCTCCGTCCAGATCCGACAGACCCGCGACAATGGTCCCGAACACATCATCACCGGGACCGACACCGCACCGATCGATGCAGTCCGCGGCGGAACGCATCGTCTCGAACGTCGCGCCTGAGCACACCCAGGCTGTCTTCCCGGCTTGCCGGCTCCAGTTAGGGGAGCCCGCGAGGATTTCGTCTTTCCCGTCCCCGTCCACGTCCCCGATGTCCGCGACAGCCGAGCCGAAGTCTCTCTCCTTGGGCGGGCCTTCGAACGAGCTGAGCACCGCACCGGTTGCGCCGGACAAGATGCGGACGTATCCGGGCGGTCCGTCGTGCTCGGCCCAGCCGCGGCTGATGCCGACGAGCACATCGCACTTTCCATCGTGATCGAAATCCTGATATCGCGCGGAGGAGAATCCGAAGCCGTCGAGAGGCTCGCGGCCACGCACCGACCACAACACCGTTCCCGTGCGGCCGCTGTACATCGAGATGCACCCTTCACGAACGTTCGCGTGCGGACAGCCGGGGTTCCCGATCAAGTAGTCACCGCGTCCGTCGCCGTCGACGTCGGGAACGCCAAGCACGCATTCACCGAAGCGCGAGTCCGTGCTCGAGTCTTCGTGCACGCGAATGGTTTCGAGCGACTTGCCCGAGAGGAGCCAAGCTGCGTGACAACCGCCTGGGATCCAGGCCAGTCCGCCCACGAGGAGATCGGGTAGACCGTCTCCATCGACATCAGGAACGGCCGAGAGTGCGCGACCGAACTCGAAGCCGTCGTGATCGCGGCTCGCCTCCATCAGGAAACGCTTGGCACCGATGGAGTAGACGAGCACTGTGCCGCGCCTGTCCGCTTTCTCCCAACCGAACGCTTCGCCTGCGTCGCCGATCGCGAGCTCCGGCAGACCGTCGTTGTCGAGATCGCCGAGCACCGCCAGCGAGATGCCGAACATGTTCAGCTCGCCGGATTCGGGTAGCCAGGGTTTGAATTGAGTCGCGTAGAAGGCGGGTGTCGGCTTCGGGGCCGATTGCTGCGCGACCACGGTAAGGCTGCACGAAGCGAATCCGATCAACAGCATCACTCTCGGCACCGAGACCCGAGTGGTGGTCGCCTCTTGAATGGGCAGTGTTCGATAGCGCAACAACGGGAGCCGCGAGATCCATGTCATCGTCCATCGAACAACCGGAGCGGTCATTGGTTCTGCGCGACACGCGAGATGGAACGAAGTCCGAGAGCGCACCCGACGCTAGGATGACTCCATGCTCCGCACCGCATGCCTCCTCGCGTTCGCATTCTCGCTTCCCCAAGACACGGGTCCCCGCATCGGGGGCTCCATCCAGACTTCGTATCGCCACTCCGCAGGGGCGTGGAGCCCGCGCTCGGTCGAGAAGATCCGGTCCGTCAGTTCGGTGGCGATGTCGCCCGACGGCGCGCACGTCGCGTACACGTTGCTTGTCCCGCGCATCGCGGGCACCGACGAGGACGGTGCGGCTTGGAGCGAACTGCACGTGCTCGACACGGCGACCGGGACCGAGCGCACGTTCGTCGGCGGGCACGTCAACGTCGGCGCGCTCGAGTGGTTGCACGACGGATCGGCGGTCGCGTTCCTCGCGAAGCGCGACGGCGACAAGCAGACTTCGCTCTACACCATTCCTCTCGCGGGCGGCGAATCGAAGAAGTGCTTGGAGTTCGACAGTTCGATCTCGGCGTTCAGCCTCGCTCCCGACGACAAGCGCGTGGCATTCGTCGCGTCCAAACCGGAAGACCCGGAGCGCAAGAAGCTCGCCGACAAGGGCTTCAAGCAGATCGTCTACGAAGAGGACCAACCCTTCTCGAGCGTGTGGGTCGCCGACATCTCGGCCGATGCAGTCAAGAAGCACGAGCTTTCCGTTGAGGGCCATGTCCACCAGATTCGATGGTCGCCCGTGGACGACCGCCTGGCGATCACGGTCACGCCGACTGCGCTCGTCGACGACGAGTACATGAAGCAGAAGGTGCGCGTCATCGATGCGAAGGACGGCAAGGAACTCTTGCGCATCGACAACCCAGGCAAGCTCGGCGAGATCGGTTGGTCGCCCGACGGCAAGTGGATCGCGGGCTTGTCGGCACAGGACATCCACGATCCGTCGGCGAGCCGCATCGCCGTGTGGAGTTCGGGGATCGACACGCAACTGCCCGCGCTGGTGTCACCTCTGCCCGACGACTGGGCGGCGGACGTGGTGGGCTTCGAGTTCATCGATGCGAACAGTTTGTTGCTCGTTGTCCACCGCGGTGTCGAATCGACGATCGAGAAGGTCGGTTTTGCGGGCAAGTCGGAGTACAAGACGATCCAAGCGGCGGGCCTCGCGATCTTCACGACGGTCGCTGTGTCGCACGATGGTCAGCACGCGGCACTCGTCGCATCGCGCCCCGATCATCCGGCCGAGATGTACACGATGTCCCACGGTGACACGGCGGCGGTGCGTCGCACCGATTCGAACCCTTGGACGAAGGACATGCAGTCCGGCAAACAGGAGGTCGTGCACTGGAAGGCGCGCGACGGTGTCGAGCTCGACGGAGTGCTCGTTCATGCTCTTGAAGAGACCACGGTCACGAAGACGCCGCTGATCCTGTGCGTGCACGGCGGGCCCGAAGCGCACGAGTCGAACGGCTGGATGACCAACTACTCGCGCCCGGGCCAGATGGCGGCGGGTCGCTTGATCGCGACGTTCTATCCCAACTACCGCGGCAGCACGGGGCGCGGCGTCGCGTTCAGCAAGCTCAGCCAGGGTGACGCGGGCGGCAAGGAGTTCGACGATCTCATCGATGCCGTCGACTACCTGGTGGCGAACAAGAACGTGGACAAGGACCGCGTCGGCATCACCGGCGGTTCGTACGGCGGATATGCGACGGCCTGGTGCTGCACGAAGTACAGCGATCGCTTCGCGGCGGGGGTGATGTTCGTCGGGATCAGCGACAAGATCGGCAAGATCGGATCCACCGACATCCCCGAGGAGGA
>JBBQNP010000176.1:0-8650 GCA_038330085.1 Planctomycetota bacterium
CCCCCCCCCCAACTGGTTCTCGACTGTCCCGGTGACGCACAGTGTCCCGAACTCGCCCAAGTGCGCGCCGTCCTTCTCGTAGACGTCGGGGAAGATCACACACTCGGCCAAGCCCGTCTCGTCCTCCAACGTGAGGAAGCGCATCGTGCGTCCGTCGTGCGTGCGCACGTGGCGCGTCGCGGCGGGCCAGCCGCGCAACGTGACGCGCGCACCTTGGTAACTCGCCAACTCGGCGCACTCGATCGGATGGATCGGATGCACGCCGGCAGCGGCGATCCGCACATCCGCCGGAGCGGGGAACAACGTCGTCGGATGCGCGCGCACGGTCAGACCCATCAGCTCGTGCTCGATGCGACCGCGCACGAGCGGATCGAGGTCGGCGAGACGCGGCAACGCCAAGGCCTGCGCCTCGCGCTCGGGGAACATCGATGCGCTCTCTCCCGGTTGCAACTGCGCGGCTCCCAGCCCGATGCCGCGTCCGTTCCAGCCTTGTCCCTGCGCACGGTGCGTCCAGTCCGAAGTCGCCTTGCGTGTCGCATCGCGCGTGCGCGGCGTTGCGCGGCACGCGGCCAGCACTTCCGGGTCCAGCGCTGCGTCGCCGTCGCGCGCGCGCGGCACGTGACGCTCGGGCGCACGCAACAAGTGCAAGCGCCACAACAACTCGGGGATCGTGCGGTCGAACGCGTCGAACGCGCCGCACTGGATGAGGTGCTCGCACTCGTCGGTGTGCGCGCCCGTGCGCTCGAGGAAGTCGGGCAGCGACACGAACGGCCCGTCCTTGTCGCGCGCGGCGAAGATCGCGTCGAGCGTGCGCTGCTGGATGCCCTTCACCTGCGCGAGGCCGATACGGAGGCAGCCTCCGTACCTCGATGCTGAACGAGCGCGCGCTCTTGTTCACGTCGGGGCCCAGGATCGGAACACCCAGCCGCCGCGCTTCCTCGACGTACACGCGCGGGTCGTAGTAGCCCGTGTCGCTCTGCAGGAACGCTGCGAGGAACTCGGCGGGATGGTGCGTCTTCAACCACACCGTGCGGTACGAGATGCGCCCGTACGTCACCGCGTGCGCCTTGCAGAACGCGAAGGACGCGAAGTTCGCGACGAGATCCCACACGTGCAACGCTTCCTCGCGCGTGACGCCTTGTTCCACGCAGCCGGCGACGAAGCGTGTGCACAGGTCCGGCAACTCGTGCGCGCGGCGTTTCTGCAGCGCGCGCCGCAGTGAATCCGCTTCGGACAGGTCCATGCCGGCCAGCGTCGCCGCGACCTGCATCACGTCCTCCTGGTAGAGCAGTACACCGTGCGTGTCCCACAACACTTCCGTCAGACGCGGGTGCGGCGGCGTCGGCGCTTCGAGATTGCGAAAGCGGCGCACGTACGCGTCTTTCATGCCCGAACCGGCCGCACCAGGACGGATCAACGCGACCGCCTGGATCACGTCGTCCATGTCGCGCGCTCCGGTCTGCTGCAGGAGGTTGCGCATGCCCGGCGACTCGACCTGGAAGCAGCCGATCGTCAGACCCTTGCCCAGCGTCGCGGCGGTGCGCGGATCGTTCTCGGGGATCGTCTCGACGTCGATCGTGATGCCGCGCGCGCGAAGCGACTTCACGCAGTCGTCGACGACGGTGAGCGCGCGGTTGCCGAGCAGGTCCATCTTCACCAGACCGATCGCTTCGACTGCGTTCTTGTCGAACTGCGTCATGATCACGCCCTTCGCCGCGCGGTGGCACGAGACGAAGTCCGTGATCGGTCCCGGCGCGACGACGACGCCCCCGGGGTGCAGGCCGTAGTGACGCGGCGCGTCGACGAGGCGCGCGGCGCTCTTCATCACGCGCTGCAGACGCGGATCGTCGAAGGGGAAGTTGCGGGCTTCGGGCGTGTTGCGGAACGTCTGCGCGATCGCGTTCTCACCATGCGGGTCGTCGCCACCTTCGCGTGCTTCTTCACTGGGATGCCAATACATCGGCAACTTGCGCGACCAGCGGTTCACCTCCGCCGGCGGCACGCCCTCGACCAGTGCCGACTCGCGGAACGCCGCGCGCACGCCGCACGTCGCCAACGTCGCGATCATCGCCGTGCGTTCCGCGCCGAAGAGCCCGTACACGTGCTCGAGCACTTCGTCGCGCCGCCGCCAGCAGAAATCGAGATCGATGTCGGGCCGGTCGCGGCGCGTGGGGTTGAGGAAGCGCTCGAACAAGAGCTTGTAGCGCAGCGGATCCGCGTCGGTCAGGCGCAGGCAGTACGCGACGAGGCTGTCGGCGGCCGATCCGCGCCCGACGCAGGGGATGCCGCTCTCGCGCGCGAAGTCGGCGATCTGCTTCACGAGCAGGAAGTACGGCGCGAACCCGAGCGCATCGATCGTCGAGAGCTCGTAGTCGAGGCGCCGCACGACCTCGGGCCGCAGCGGACGGTAACGCAAAGTAGCGCCGGCGAACGCGTAGGAGACGAGCTTCGAGTACGCCGTCTCGCCTTCTTCGAGCGCGATGGTTGGGAACAAGATGCCGCCGAGCTTCGGCGTGAACGTGCAGCGTTCGGCGACTTCGAGCGTGCGCGTCAACGCACCGTCTTCGCGCGCCGCGAACGGCCCGGACTGCTCGGGCAGGTCGGCGTAGAGCGCGCGCACTTCCGCCGGCGACATCAAGTGCATCGGCGCGCGCGCCGTGAACGACTCAGGCAGGTCGACGAGCAGCGCGTTGTGCTTGATCGCCGCGCGCGCGCGGTGATCGACGGCGCCCGAGGGGAACGCGCAGTACACGTCGGGCACCGCCAGCGTCGCGATGCCGACCGCGCGCGCCGCCTCGATCATCTCCTGCGCGCTCACCGGTTTCTCGGGTGCTGGCACCTTGGGCGTCTCGAGCAGCTCTTCGTCGTTCCGGCGGACGTCACGGAATGCGTCCAAGCCTGCCGTGCGCGGCACAGGCGCTTTGCCGTCACGACCAGATCCTTCACGGGTGAGGCCGTCGCGTAACAACGCCACGTTGCGCGGCATTTCGGCATCGCTCGCGCGCCACCGCGTGTCGCGCGGACCTGGCCGCATGCCGCGCAATCCGGCTGGATGGATCGCCGCGAACAATGAACTCGCAGGCACGCGTCCGGCGAGTGCGACGAGCAGGCGCGGATGATCGACCAGGAAGACGAGCCCGGCCTGATGCTCGGCGGCGCACTCCGCGAGACGGAACTGTTGCGCGGCTTCGTGCGGCGTCTGTGCGAGCTTCGCCCCGACGACGCCCGGATCGGCGCCCAGATGGCGCGCGCTGACGAGCTTGCACAAGCTCTTCCACCCGCGCTCGTCCTCGACCAGCGCGACGATGCGACCAGGCAAGCCGCTCGGGTCGGAGATCTCGGCGCCGACGATCGGACGCACATCACCGACCGCGCGCGCCGCGAGCAGAAAGTCGACGGTGCCCGTCAGCGTGTCGACGTCACACAGCGCGAGCGACCCGATGCCGAGCGCACGTGCGCGCTCGAGCAACGTGCGCGGCGCATCGACGCCCGTGAGCATCGAATGGTGTCCGTGGACGCGCAGGGGGACGTACATCGCGGGCTCATTCCTGATGGCGTTGCCAACGTCCGCCTCAGGAAGTCCCTCGGGAGACGGCGGGATGGGGGCCGCCTCCCGAGGACCTCGACGACATCAACTCCTGAGACAGGGAAGATCTCGGCCTGAGCACCGCCGACGTTTCCGTGGGCGGCCTGAGCACCGCCGACGCTTCCGTCGGCGGCATCCGCACCGCGAGCCTCGATGTCGTGCGCACGTGATCCGCTCCGCGGAAGCAATCCACGGTGTGAAAACAAGGAGCGGACACGCAGCACAGGAGCATGCCGCAAACCCTAACGGACACCTAACCGCGTGTCGATGAGCGATCCGCTCAGGATCGTGTTCGAGCGCGCAAGTCGTTGCGCATCCACGTCGGAAGAAATTGCCGACCGACTGCGCGCGCGATCAAACCGTCTTCGGCGGGTTGAGGTTGGCGTCCGCGGGGTGACCGCTCAGCCGCGCCTTCAGCATCTCGTACAGCACGCGCGCGCGTCCGCCCTCCGGCTCCCAGTACTCCGCGCGCTCGACCATCAGCTTGATCAAGACGATCGTCGGATCGTCGGGCCCGTTCACGAACCAAGCCTTCCAGGATGGTTTGAACAATCGACGGATGAGCGCTTCGTCACGCTCGAACGAGGCCCAAGCCGAGATCGAAAGCCAACTGCGGTCGCCCGACCGATACGCGCCCACGCCGACCTGGCGCTCCTGTGCGATCTCGCCGGCCTTGGCCGACTCGGTGGACGTGACGAACCACAAGTCGCAGTCCGGGACCTCCTCGGGGTCCTGCACGGCCATCGGGCGCGCGCGCACGAGTCCTTCGGGCGTGATGCTCGTGAGGAGCGCCGTGTCGAACTCCTTCAACATCTGCTTGAGCTCGAGGATGGATCCGCGCGTTGCCGGCGCGTCGTGCTGTCGGGTGTTCGTAGTCATTGGAGAGCTCCGGATGGCCATGTGGAGATTCCTGCGGAGAGGGGCACGTCGCAGGAGTGAATCGTCGTTTACGATGGGCGGATGCAATCGCAGGGCCAGCGACCCAGCACAGGCTGCGTTACCAGATCGGGTCGCCGGGATAGACGGGCGACCATGAGGTTGATCGCGCTCTCGTTCCTGGGGTTTCTCGCCTGTTTTCCAGCCTGGGCCCAGGACGGGCCCAAGCTGCTCCCCGACGCTCCGCCCCTGATCTGGAAGCCGGTCGTCGGGCAACCGGCGCCCGACATCAACTGCAAGAAGTGGATCGACATCACGGTCGAGTCGAAGGGCACCATCAGCGCTTCGGTCTCCAGCCAGAAGCCCCCGGCCGTCTCGCTCAAGGCGCGCAAGCTCTTCGACCTGAAGGACCACGTCGTCATCGTGCACACGTTCGCGTTCGACGACGCCGTCGCGAAGGACAAGGTGCTGCCGCTCGTGCGCGACCTGCTCCTCGCCAACTCGGACCGCAAGCTGGCCGCCGTCGGCATCGCGAACAAGACCGAGCTCGAGACCGCGCGCAATGAAGCGAAGGAGATCGGTCTCGACTACCCGATCGCGCTCGAGGACATGTCGAGGAGCGATTCGCCCTACGTCGACCTCAAGGCGCACGCCGCGTGCTGGGCGTTCGTCGTCGGGCGCGGGGGCGGGCTCTTGTGGCAGGGCAACCCGGCGGTGGACGACAAGAAGTTCCTGGCCGCGGTGAAGGACGCGCTCGATCTGTATCCGGTCACGCGCGTCGAGCGCAAGATGAACGATCGCCTCGTGAAGGCGCTCGCCGAGTACTACGCCGGCCGTCTGGCGAAAGCGGGATCGCTCGCCGAGGACGAAATGAAGGCCGGGCAGAAGGTGCTCGACATGCAGCGCGTCGACGACGCCAAGATGCTCGACAACGCGGTTCGCGAGACCCAGAACGCTTGGCTCGGCAAGCTGACCGAAGCGTCCACGCAGAAGGATGCGGCCGGCTACGCCGCGCTCGAGCGTGCCGCCAAGGTCGGGTTCGCCAAGGGCGACGCGCAGAAGGACCTCGACCGCCTGCAGAACGAGGCGCACAAGGACGGCTTCTTCGAGTCGCGCCTGCTGGAGTCGCGCAAGTACCTGAACATGCTCGACGAGCGGCCGGTGCTCTTCCCGGCGCGCAAAGAAACGGCCAGCGAGGCGTTCGCGACCAAGCTCGAGGCGTTCGCTCGCGCTTCGTCCAATGCGACGGACGAGACACGCACGGCCAAGTCGCTGGCCGATCGGTATCGCCAAACCGCGCGCTGATTTCGAGGGCGAGGTGTGCGCCGCAAATTTCCGCCGCGTGCGCGAGTGTTGCAGAGAACACGCGTCGTCGCGACCGGGCTAGAAAACTGCAGCCACGCCGACGTATCCAACGAACTTCGGAGACGGGCCATTAGTTGCCTTGATTCGCCGGCTCCGCGACTTGAAGCGGCCCGGGGTTCCGATCACGCGCCGCGGGGAGTGCGGGGCTTGGCCACGACGAGTGCGACACCGGCGAGGATCGTTGCGCTTCCGGCGATCGTCCAGGCCGTCAACGGCTCCTTGCGGAAGATCGTGCCGAGCGTCAGCGCAATCACCGGCGTCACGTAGGCGATCATCGACATGCGGTACGCCGCGACGTGGCGCAAGAGCCAGAAGTACAGCGTGAACGTCAGCACGGTGCCGAAGATCGCGAGGTAGGCGACGCTCGCGATCGCAGCTTTGCTCCAGTTGGGGCTCGTGCCGCGCTCGAAGGTCAGCGCGCACGCGACGAGCACGATCGCTCCGATGCACATCGCGTTGCGGTTCATCAGCACGGAGCTGACGTCCTTGCCGGACTTCTTTGCGATCGTGGTCCCGATGGTCTCGACGAACGGGCTGACGAGCAGCACCATTCCGGTCGTGATCGTCTCCGGTCCGAGGGCGCGCAGGTCGGTTGCGAACAAGAGCGCGACGCCCGCGAACCCGAGCACGAACCCGACGGCTTGGCGCGAATGGATGCGCTCGCCCGCCAGGTACACCGAGCCGGATATGGCCATCATGAGCGGATAAACGGACCACAACACGCTCGTCAGCCCCGACGGAATGCGCGTCTCGCTCCAGTACACGATGGCGTACGACGCGCCGAAGTTGAGCAAGCCCACGACGAGAGAGAGCAAGAACGGCGGCGAGGTTCCGCCCTCGCGTCGCGCGAGCGCGGGCGCGACGGCGATCATCACGAATGCGGCGACGACGAAGCGCGCGGCCCCCGCAGTGAACGGCGGCAGGTCGTGCAATCCCTCTGCGATGACGAGCCACGTGCTGCCCCACACGAGGCACAACAACGCGATGAGCAGCACGACCGCGACCCGCGAGGGGGCGCGTTGCGCGTGAGCCGTGTCCGAATGCTCCGAGCTTGCCGGAGTGTTCGAAGTCTCGGACTGCGCGCTCAATCGGTGGCGGGGAGGCGCTTGATGCGCGTCCGCTTCGGTCGCGTGCCCGGCGCAGTCGCATCCGCGGATCGCGGCGCCTCACTACGAGCCTCGCCCTCGCCCTCGTCGTCGGCGCTACTGGGCTCGGTAGCAACCGTGGCACGCACGTCGGCTTCACCGACGATCCGCTCGACCGCTGCGGGCTCGGTGGAAGGCGCCGGCTTGACGAGCGGCAACAGCACCTCGAACTCGCAGCCGCGGTCGGCGCAGTTGTGGACGGAGATCGTCCCGTGGTGCAGCTCGGCGACGCTCTTCGCGATCGCGAGACCGAGGCCGCTGCCGCGCGGACCGGTGGGCTGATCGGTCATCTGGTAGAAGCGGTCGAACACGCGCTCCATGTGGTCCCGCGGGATACCGGGGCCGCGGTCGCGCACGTGGATGGCGGCGCGGTCGCGCGTCGACGTCACGCGCAGGTCGACCGCTTCGCCGCGAGGCGAGAAGCGCAGAGCGTTGCGCACCAGGTTCTCGAGCATCGTGCGCAGGAGTTCCGGATCGCCCTCGATCTCGAGGTCCGCTTCGCCGTCGGCCGCGAGGTGCAGTAGCGTCACGAGCGGCACCTCGTGATGGCGCGACAACGCCGCGCAGTGCTCCGACGCTTCGAGCACGACGTCGTTGACAGACAGTCTTTCGCGGCGCACGAGCTCCTTGCCGTGTCCGATGCGCGCGAGCACGAGGAAGCTCTCGACGATGCCGCCGACGACGCGCATCTCCTCTTCGACGACCGCGAGGAAGCGCCGGTACTCGAGGCTCGTGCGGTCTTCCTGTTTGAGCACTTGCGCCTGCGACAACAGCACCGCGATCGGCGTCTTCAGCTCGTGGCTGACGTTGCTGATGAACGCACCCTGCTCGCGGTAGCCGCGCTCGAGCCGTTCGAGCGCGCGGTTGAGCTCGTGTTGCAGGCGCGCGATCTCGGAGTCGGCCGGACCCACGTCGATGCGGTCCTCCAGGCTCGTCGGCGACACGGCGCGCGCGGCTTTCGCGAGGCGCTGGATAGGCGACACGACGCGACCGGCCATGATCCAGGCCGCGATTCCCGCGGCGAGCAGGCCGACCGGCAATCCGAAGAGCACGAAGTCCCACAACGCGCCGACCGCTTCGGCGCGCGGCGGGATCGGCGTCGTGATCTGCACGTAGAGCTGTGCGTGATCCGGTCCGTGGAACCCGCGCGTGGCCGCGCGCACGGGAGCTTCTCTGCCTGCATCGAGCGTGACCGACTGCGGGCCGACCAGCGCCTCTTCGGGATCGTCCGGCTTCTGGAACGGCGTCGTCGCCAGCGTCTCGTTCGCATTCGAGCGCGAGTAGAGGACCCCTTCTTCCGTCCACACCTGGATGCCGAACGCGCGCAGATCGGGCCCCGATCGCACGAGCTCCGTCACCAGTCGGTCGAGCTCGTTGCGTGAGCGCGGCGCTGCATCGGGCTCACCCAGAGCGTGCGCGACGTGCTCCACCTTGACACGCAAGTCGGAATCCATGTCGCTCGTTGCGAACGGACGCCGCCCAAGGATCCAGATGCCCGCGACCGCCGCCTGGATGACGAGGAACACGCCCACCGACCACAAGGTCAGCTTGAGGCGCAGCGAAAGTTGCGGGCGGCTCAGCACGCGATCAAACCCTCGGGCCATCGCGCACGCCGCCCGCGCTCAGGCCGGCTCCGTGAGACCGAAGCGGTAGCCGCTGGCGACCACCGTGTGGATCA
>JBBQNP010000177.1:0-8561 GCA_038330085.1 Planctomycetota bacterium
TCATCGTTGTCATATAGTCCGAAGAAGGACGAACCGCTGCCGGACAGGCGGAAGTGACCTGCGCCGGCTTCGTCGAGCAGGGTGCGCCAGCGCTGCAGGCCGGCGATGGCGGAGAGTGCGGGAAGCTCCAGATCGTTGACGAGTCGGGAGCGGGCAGTGACGGCGAGGAGCGGGAACCCGGCGTCGGGGTCCAAGCTAGGGAGACCACTGCTCCCGCTCAAGGGTGATTCCGCGCGCCGGCTCAAAGAGGATTTCAGGGCAGCATACACGCTCGCCGTGGGAGCGGGGATGGAGGGCGTCACGAGCGCGATCACGCCGCCGCGCGGAGAGGGCGCCGGCACGACGACTTCGCCGCGCCCCGTGCACCACGCCGCCCCCGTCGCTGCGGCGCGCGCGAAGAACACGGTGTCCGAGCCCAGGCCGGCCAGCGCGGCGTCTCGTGCGGCGTCCAACTCGGCGGATTCGTCAAGTTCGAGTGCTCTGGATGTCGCAATCCACGCAGCAGCCGCGTCCGAGCTCCCGCCTCCGAGGCCGGATTGGCTCGGGATGCGCTTGTGCAAGCGCAAGTCGACGCCGGTGTCTCTGGACACGAGCCCGAGCGATCGCGCCGTCGACAACATCAGCGCCGCGGATCTCCAGGCCAGATTGCGCTGGTCCGACGTGACGTCCACGCTGGCTTGAGGCCCTTCGACGGTGACGCGGACGAGGCCTGAGTCGTTCGCACGTGCTTCGACCTCATCGCATAGATCGATGGCGACCATGAATGTGCAGAGTTCGTGGTAGCCGTCGCTGCGCGCGTGAAGCACCGCGAGATGCGGGTTGATCTTGGCCGGTGCCAGCACACGCACCACCGGCTCTCGCGCTGCACGATGCGCGCTCACCGCCCGTGTTCCACGCGAGGTCGCGCCTCGGGCGCCATCGGGCTGAGCTCCGCCAAGGACGCGTCGTCCAGCGGCTGGTTGTCGATCAGGCGCACGCCGCCGACGCGCGCGGCGACGAGGGCGATCGCGCGCTCCATCCGACCGCGCGGCTCGTCGCGCGTCCATCTTTGCGGGTCGCGCAGAGCGGCGTACTCGAGCTCGACGCCGGGTCCGCTCGCTTCCGCGCGCAGCAGCGCTTGCAGCCCGGATGCGTCGCGCTCGCCCGCTTGCCAGGCCTGCAACGTCATGCGCAGCGCGCGTGAGAGCACGAGCGCGCGCTCGCGATCCGCGGGCTGCAGCAACTCGTTGCGCGACGAACGCGCCAGGCCGGTGGGCTCGCGCGACGTGGCGCACACGACGATGCGCGGCGCGCCGCGTCGCTGCGCCAAGTCGCGCACGACGAGCGTCTGCTGGTAGTCCTTCTGCCCGAAGTACGCGCGCGTCGGTTTCACGATGTCGAACAGGCGGGCAACGATGGTGGCAACGCCCGCGAAGTGTCCCGGACGCATCGCGCCCTCGAGCCCTTCGGCGCTTTGACCGGGATCGAGGAGTCGCGCGGGATCGAAGGTGTCGTCGCTGCGCAGCTCGCCGGGGAAGAACCCACGCAGGTTTCCCGTGAACACCATGTCCGTGCCCGCTTCGCCGAGCATCCGTGCGTCCTTCGCGAAGTCGCGCGGGTAGCGCGCATAGTCGCGCGGATCGTTGAACTGCAGCGGGTTCACGAACACGCTTGCGCACGTCGCGTCGTTCTCCGCGCGCGCGCGGCGCACGAGCTCCATGTGCCCTGCGTGCAGCGCCCCCATCGTCGGCACGAAGCCGAGCGTGCGGCCGGATGCGATCACCTGTGCGCACCAGGCACCGGCCTCAGCGGGGTCGTCGATGCGCGCGATCATCGAGGGGTCTCGCTCATGCTGCGGTTCGCGTCAGGCCTCGGCCATGCCCGACGCCTCCGACGAACCCGGATCGAGCGCACGCAGCAGATCGCGGATGCTCGCGGACGGCCCGCGCTCGTCCCCGGGGACGAGCATCCGGGGTGCGATCTCCGCGAGCGGGGCGAGCACGAACCGCCGCTCTCGCGCGTGCGGGTGGGGCACGGTCAGGCCCGGCTCGTCGATCACCGCTTCGCCGTGCACGATCAAGTCGAGGTCGAGCGTGCGCGGCGCGTGCCGTACACCCGCCGGACGTTCGCGTGCGTGGGCGCGCTCGATCGACTGCAGCTCGACCAAAAGCTCGCGCGGCGAGAGGCGCGTCTCGACGACGAGAGCACCGTTCAGGAACGGAGGCTGGCCGACGGCCTCCCCTTCGGCCTCGGTCTCGATCCAACGCGACACGCCGACCAAGGTCACACCCGCGATGGAAGCGATCTCGCGCACCGCGCGCTCGAGGTGACCGGTGCGGTCGCCCACGTTGCTGCCGAGCGCGATCGCAGCGACGACCCGGGCCGCGGTCATGGCGAAACGCCGTTCATGAAGCCACGCCGCTCCTCGGGATGACCCCGCTCGCAGGGGAATGACCGGTCACGGCGAAGTCCCGCCCGCTCCCCGGGGTTTGCGTAGGAAGACGGCGCGCAGCAGTCCGTAGACGACGTACCCGTTGAAGACGAGGAAGAGGGCCGGGACGGGAAACGTCCACAAGAGGACCGCCGCGACCACGACCACGACGAGCGTCACGAACGTCCCGCGGCCGGTCACGTACGACGTCATGTGGACGTTGCGGACCCGGCTGACCATCAGGAGTCCGAGGACGGGCAGCATCAGTCCGATCAACGTCAGGAACCAGACGAGCTGGTCGCTCATGCGCAGGTCGGGGAGGAGCTTGAGCACGCCGCCCAAAGGGGTGAGCACGCCGTCCGTCTTTTCCAGGTCGGGATGCCGCAACGCCAGGTACATCAGGATCGTGGCGCAAACCGAACCGGCTGCGGAGGGCGACGGCAGGCCCTTGAAGGTCTTGTGCGCCTCGGGGTCCGGATCATTGTCCAGGTTGAACCGCGCCAGGCGCAGGATCGCCATGATGCTGTAGACGCAGGCTGCGACGAAGGTCAGCCGCGGGTTGACGGTCCAGCCGTAGAGTGGCGCTTCGTGCTCGATCAGGACCTTGGCCAGGATGGCCGGCGCGATGCCGAAGGTCAGGAAGTCCGAGAACGAGTCGAGCTGAGCCCCGAAGTTGCTCGCTCCGCCGACGATGCGCGCCACCTTGCCGTCGAGGGCGTCGGCGACCATGCCGACGAAGATGAGGACGCAAGCATGGTCCATCAAGGAGTAGAAGCTGCCGGGCGACGACGGGCCGACCTGGAGGGCGTCGATCGCATAGCAGATCGCGAGCAGTCCGCAGAACGCGTTCGAGAGCGTCAGCAGGTTGGGCAGCAGGTGGACTTTGCGCATGACCGCGGAACCGCAGGACCAAGGACCGGGGGCAGAGAGCCTACCCGCCACGGAGGCTCGACGCGACGCGGGCCGAGGCGGCCCCGCTTCCGCACGAAACCCAGCGGGTGGGCGTCTTCTTCCTTGTTCCCTGGCTTCACGACGCGGCGTAGGATCCGCCGACGATGAGCGCCATCGTCCACGTGCACGGCCGCGAGATCCTCGACTCGCGCGGGAACCCGACCCTCGAGGTCGAGGTCGGTCTCGAGAGCGGCGTCGTCGGGCGCGCGTGCGTGCCCTCTGGTGCGAGCACCGGTGCCCACGAAGCGCACGAGCTGCGCGACGGAGGCAAGCGCTACGGCGGCAAAGGCGTGACCAAAGCCGTGGCGAACGTCGACGACGAGATCGCGCGTGCGCTGCTAGGTCTCGACGGCAGCGACCAGGCCGACGTCGACGCGACGATGATCAAGCTCGACGGCACGCCCACCAAGAAACGTCTGGGGGCGAATGCGATCCTGGGTGTGTCGCTCGCGACCGCGCGCGCCGCGGCGGAAGAGAGCGGCCTGCCGTTGTGGAGGTACATCGGCGGTACTGCGGCGAACACGCTGCCCGTGCCGATGATGAACATCCTGAACGGCGGACAGCACGCCGACAACAACGTCGACATCCAGGAGTTCATGGTGATGCCCTTCGGCGCACCGAGCTTTCGCGAGGGATTGCGCTGGTGCGTCGAGACGTACCACGCGCTCAAGTCGGTGTTGAAGGAGAAGAAGCTCGCCACCGGCGTCGGTGACGAAGGCGGCTTCGCGCCGGACCTGAAGTCGAACGAGGAAGCGATCCAGCTCATCTTGACGGCTGTCGAAAAAGCGGGTCTTTCGCCGGGCAAAGACATGCTGCTCGCGATGGACGCGGCCGCGACCGAGTTCCATGCCAAAGGCAAGTACGAGATCGACGGCGCGCACAAGTCGTCGAAGGAATTGATCGACTGGTACGCGTCGCTCGCCGAGCGCTATCCGCTGTTCAGCCTCGAGGACGGCTTGTCGGAAGACGATTGGGACGGCTGGAAGAACTTGACCGACGCGCTCGGCAAGCGCGTGCAGATCGTGGGCGACGATCTCTTCGTCACCAACATCGAGCGCCTGCAGCGCGGCATCGACAACAGGACGGGCAACGCGATCCTGATCAAGGTCAACCAGATCGGCACGCTGACCGAAACGCTCGCGACGATGGCGCTCGCGCATCGCAACGGATACCGCTGCGTCGTCAGCCACCGCTCGGGCGAGACCGAGGACACGACGATCGCCGACCTGTGCGTCGCGACGAACGCAGGACAGATCAAGACGGGCGCGCCGTGCCGTTCGGACCGCGTCGCCAAATACAACCGCTTGCTGCGCATCGAAGACGAGCTCGGCAGCCACGCGCAGTACGCCGCGCGCCAGATTCTTCCGGCAACCTCCCCGCGATGACCCACGTCGACGAGAACACGATCGGAGCGGGCGCGTCGGATGCGAGCGCGCAGTCGACCGCGTTACCGGCCGAGACGACGCCGCGCTTCGTGCGCTTCAAGTCCGCCTCGTACCGCGTGCTCTCGCGCGCCGCGTACTGGTCGCCGGTGCTCGTGGCACTCGTGCTCTTCGGGCAGGTGTCGTTCCGCGGCCTGCGTCCGTCGATGGCCGAAGCGCGACGCCTCGCAAGCGCGGAGGTGTCGCTCGATGAACGTCACGATCGAGCCGTGGCCGAGAACCGCGAGACGGCCGCGCACCTGGCTGCGCGACAAGACCCGGTCTTCCGTGAGCGCCAGCGCCGGTTGCGCGTGATCGAGCCGCCTCTGCCTACGACGACGATTCCCGAGCCCTCCGCGCGCACCGACGACGGCTCGTGAGGGCGAGCTTGCGTGTCGCGCCGCATTTGCCTGGCGCGCTGTCGTGTTCGGGACTCCTGCTTGCGCTCTGGATTGCGGCCCCTCCGCGAGCGTTCGCGCAGAACGAGACGACACGCAACGAGACCTCGCTGTCCGCCAAGCTCGGGCTCGAAGGTCCGCTCGACAACGACACCGCCCGCGCGTGCAACGACGTCGCCACGCGCGAGCTCGCCAAGGCGGATCCCGCACGCCTGCCCGAAGCGCTCGAAGCCGCGCGCCGCGCGCTGGTCGCGAGCGCACCCGGCGATGCCGTGTGCCTCGATGCGCGCAGGTCGGTCGGCGTCGAGCTCGCGGTGCGACGCTTCGTCGGCACGAACGCCGCCGCTTTCGCGCAGCGTTTCGAAGCGCTGGCCCGCGCCGCGCTCGACGAGGCCGGGAACGACGAACGCGCGCTCGAACGCATCGAGCACGAAAACCCGTTCACGAAGAGCGCCGTGATCGCGTCGTTGCGCCGCTGCGACCTGGCCTTCGAGCGCGGCGAGCGTGCATTGGCGAGCGCAGCCCTCGAACGCGCGCGCATCAGCGCGACGGCTGTGCCCGATCCGCTCGTCGACGCGGCCATCGCGGCGCGGTGGGCTGCGCTGGGATCGGACATGCGTCCAGATGACGAGCGTGCCGCAGTGGATCGAGCACGCAGTCTCGTCCTCGCGTCGATGGTCGACTTCGGCGCCGACGCGTCCGAGGATCCTGCGTGGCATTTGCAGCCTGCGGCCGCGTTCGGCGATCGCGCCTGGGTCCAGTCGGCGGAGAGCCTGGTCACGATCGACGCGCAAGCGCACGCGACCATCCTGTACCCGCGCGAGCTCTTCGCGTCGTTCCGCACGAGCTGGAACCTCGCGTTCGGGGAAGAAGGGCAACCTTGGTTGCAACGGCCCGCGCTCGATCTCGACACGCAGAAGCGCCTCGCGCTCGTGCTCGGGCGCACAAAGGAAAAACGCGGCAACGCGCTCGCCGTGCTCGACGTCTCGACGGCGCAACCGCGCGCGCTGTGGGTGCACGCCGAGTCGGGCTTCGCGCACGCGGACGGAACGCGCGCGAGCGAAGCCGACGCGCTGCTCGCTGGGCGCCTCGAGTTCCAGCCTGGCCCCGCGTGCTACCGCGGCCTCGTCATCGCGCAGGTCCTGCAGTGGTTCCAATCCGGTGTCTCCCCCGCCGATCAACACGTCGAGACGGCCGCCACGATCGATTGGCTGATCGCGTTCGACCTCGAGAGCGGTCGCGTGGCGTGGAAGCAGCGCATCGCGAGCGGCGCAGACAGGCGAGCGCGGACGGCATCGCGCTTCGCGACCGAAAGGGGCTTGTCGTGCGCGTGTTCGGCCCTCGCCCTGCAGTCGGGCGAGGTGTTCGTCGCGACGGAGCTCGGCATCATGGCGCGCTACGACGCCGCGAGCGGGGCGCTGCACGAGACGTGGCGCATGCGCCGCGCGCGGCCGGCGACAGGTGTGGTCCCGGGGTTCGGGGGCCCATTGAGCGTGTCCCCTACCGACGGATCGCCGGGGTTCTTCGCGCTGCAGAGCGCCGACTCCGGCGGCGTCGCGTACGTCGACGGTGTCGACAGTCCGGAGCGCAGCCTGCCGACGAGCTTTCCGATAGATGGCGGGGAACGTCTGGTCGCTGCGTCTGCAAAGAACCTCGTTGCACTCGTGCGCACGCACGACCGGCTCGTGCTGCGCACGCTCGGCGCGGGGCGAATGGGCCCGCTGCACGCCGAGGCTGACGCCCCCTTGGAATCCATGTCGGTCCCGCTGCCGCGAGGCGCAGTCTGGAAGGGCTCGATCGCAGGTTCCGACGCGATCCTGTGCGTGTTCGACGGCCGCGCCGTGCTCTACGACCTGCGCCGCGACCTCGCGATCCGAGCCACCGTCGACTTGCCGGGCCTCGACGGGGAAGGTGCGGCGGGTCTTCTCGTCCACGACGACACGGCCTATGTGCTCGGCACGCGCCGCGCCTGGGTGGTGCGCCTTCGATGAGGGGTGACTTCTCCTCGACCGGGGGCGAAACTCGAAGGGCGCGGCTCGCGCTGTAGCCGGCCGGCGCGTATGTCGATAGCCCTACGGGTCCAGACCCACTGTGCAATGCTTGCGTTCCTGATGCGGAAACCGTCGTTCGTTCGTCGCACACGGACGTACTTCCGGGTTTCATGTGGGCTCGGGCCGACCGGAACTGCCTGACTCGAACCGTCCACCGTCCGAACGTCCACCTCCCACCACCGACCAAGACCTGCTGATCTGGAGCAAGACATGACCGAAGCCGCCCTCGAACGCCTGCGTGTCGTCCACGCGCAGATGAAGACTGAGCTCCACCGCGCGATCGTCGGGCAGGACGAGGTGATCGACGAACTGCTGCTGGCGATCCTGACGCGCGGCCACTGCCTGCTCGTCGGCGTGCCCGGCCTGGCGAAGACGCTGCTCATCTCGAGCCTCGCGCGCACGCTCGACCTGTCCTTCGCGCGCATCCAGTTCACGCCCGACCTGATGCCGTCCGACATCACGGGCACGGAGTTGTTGCAGATCGACCCGGCGACGAACGCGCGCTCGTTCCGATTTGCCCAGGGTCCGCTGTTCGCCAACGTCGTGCTCGCGGACGAGATCAACCGCACGCCGCCCAAGACGCAGGCGGCGTTGCTCGAGGCCATGGTCGAGCGCCAGGTCACGAGCGCCGGCGCGCGCCACGAGCTGCCCGACCCGTTCTTCGTGCTCGCGACGCAGAACCCGATCGAGCAGGAGGGCACGTATCCCCTCCCCGAAGCCCAGCTCGACCGCTTCATGTTCATGGTGCACGTCGGCTATCCGACGCTCGACGAAGAGCGCGAGATCCTGCGCCGCACGACCGGCGGCGACGGCGAGCTGCCGAAGAAGGTGCTGGGTGCCGTCGAGCTGATGGAGATGCAGCGCGCCGTGCGCGGGATCGCGATCGCCGATCACGTGTACGACTACATCCTGGCATTGACGCGCGGCACCCGCGTGCGGTCCGACTCGCAGCTCTCGTTCCTGCGCGAGTGGGTCACGTGGGGCGCCGGTCCGCGCGCGAGCCAGTTCCTCGTGCTCGGCGCGAAGGCGCACGCTGCCTTGTCGGGTCGCCGCCACGTCGCGATCGAGGACGTCAAGAAGGTGGTGCACCCCGTGCTGCGCCACCGCATCGTGACGAACTTCTCGGCCGCGGCCGAGGGCATCACGTCGGACATCATCATCGATCGCCTCGTGAACGAGACCGCTCCGGCCGAGGGCGTCGGCATCGGCGTGCCCGGCATCCCGGTGAAGCAGAGCTGAAGCGCATGCCGCAGGGCATTTCTGCGCTCGATCCGGCCGTCCTCGACCGGCTCTCGAACCTCACGCTCGTCGCGCGGACGGTCGTCGAGGG
>JBBQNP010000178.1:0-8542 GCA_038330085.1 Planctomycetota bacterium
ACCGACGCCGGCTACCGCGTGCTCAAGACCGCCGCGCGCGCGATGGAGCAAGTGCAGGTCTTCTACCGGCAATTCCACCAGTACAAGATGAAGGGCGAAGCGATTCCGCCCGCCGGCGTCTGCATCTTCAAGAACCACGACGAGTACAAGGACATCGGTCATCCGCCGTTCGAGTGGGCCGGCGGTCACTGGGACGGCAGCTCGGTGTGGACCTACGACTCGCGCAACGGCGGCGAGGGCGGTCTCACGGGGATGCTCGACGTGCTCTTCCACGAGGCGAGCCACCAGTTCACGACCTTGTGCGGCGGCGGCAGCGTGCCGACGTGGCTCAACGAAGGCATGGCCTCGTTCTTCGAGGGCACGAAGCTCCTCAGCAACGGCAAGCTCGACTGGAACCTCGTCGTGCCCGGACGCTTGTATCCGTTGATCGAAGACCTGCGCGGGAGCTCACCGCACAAGCTCGCCGACGTGATCGTCGGCCAAGTCGAGGACTACCGCGTCAACTACCCGTGGGGCTGGGGCATCGTCTACTACCTCTACAACGCGGAGGACGCGGAGGGGAAGCTGCTCTACCGCCCGGTTCTGCACGAGTACTTCCAGGGCTACAACACCGACAAGCACATCGCGCGCTTCACGGAGTTCTTCATCACGAAGCCGAAGGTGCCGGGCGTCGCGACGCTCGACGACTTCGAAGCGCGCTTCAAGGCCTGGATCTTCGACCTCGAGAAACAGGACAAGGGACTCGTCGACGTCGCGCGTCTCCTGGAAGAGCGCGGCGACAAGCAGATGAAGCTCGGCGACGCGGCGCGCGCGGTCGAGCTGTACGACCGCTCGCTGGAGCGGGATCCCGACTTCCCGCCGGTCTTGTGGAAGCTCGCCGCCGCGCTGGAAGCGACCGGACAAGGCGACCGCGCGGCCGGCACGTTGCGCCGCTGGACGGCGGCAACTGCCACGCCCGCGGGGGAAGGTGATCCGAACGACAAGGTGCGCGCAGAAGTGGCCGCGCGCATCACCAAGGACGACACGAGCGCCAAGCGTTTGGCCGAGATGCGCACGAAGTTCCACGCCGAGGCGATTGCGCTGGCGCGTGACTACGACGCGAAGGGCTTCCCGCGCATGGCGCTGCGCACGTTGCGCGGGCCGGCGAGCGCGCTGCCGCCGAGTCGCGAGGCGCGCGATCTGTACTTCGCGATCTCCGACAAGAGCGGTGTGTCGCTCGAGACGTGGCGACTGCTCTTCGACGAGCGCACGCTCAAGGGCTTCTACGGCGGCGGCGAGACGGACTTCAAGGTCGAGAACGGCGCGATCGTCGCGTCGATCAGCGAGGACCCCGACAACGCCAAGAAGCCCGAAGGGCCGACGACCGGCACTTCCGCCGCGGCGGCCGCGCGCAAACAGACGGGCTTCGCGTTCCGCCGCCTGTTCGTCGACGTGCAGCCGGCGGGAGACTGGTCGCTCTCGTCGGAGATCGAGATCGGCGACGACGGTCGACTCGCGGGCCTGTGCTTCGGCAAGAAGAAGGATGGGCTCTTCCACGGCGTGGCGCTTTTGCCCGAGGGCTACGTCGACCTCGGCCAGTTCGGCGTCGACGCGAAGACGTTGACGCGCTCGAAGGTGCCGCTCTCCAAAGGACCGCACCGCCTGCAGATCGAGGTCGCCGGCACGCGACTCGTCGCGTCGCTCGACGGCGCGCAAGTGCTCGAGTGGGAATTCTCCTCGCGCGCCGAGTTGCGCGGCGACTTCGGCCTGCTCGCGGGGCAGGGCAAGTCGTCGTTCCGGGACGTGAAGATGCTCGAGTTCGACTCGAGCCTGCCGCGGCGCACGGCGATCGGACACCGCAAGGAGGTCGTCGATCCGGATGCAGTCGCTTCGGCGCCGATGGTGCGCGCTGCGCCCGGCCTCGTCGCGTACCACGACAACGGACCGCCGATGCTCACGATCCAACAGTGGCTCGGCAACGTGCCTGCTCACGGCAACCTCGACGAGCTGCGCGGCTGGCCGCTCGTGCTCGTGTTTTGGACGACGGTGCAGGAGAACGCCGTGCCGCTCTTGCCGGGTCTGCGCAGGCTGGCGGAGAAGTGCAAACCCGTCGGCATCCCGATCCTGCTCGTGTCGAACGAACCCGTCGAACTGGTCGCGGCCTACGTGAAGGCCAACGGCGTCGAGTTCCCCGTCGGCATCGACACCGACCACAAGACCTACGCCGACTACGCGATCGGCAAAGTGCAGTTGCCGCACGCGTACTTGCTCGGCCTCGACGGCAGCGTCGTGTGGGAAGGCAACCCCGACTACAAAGCTGAGTACGGTTCGTACCTGGACGAGCCGCTCGGCGAGTTGATCCAGAAGTCGCACCTCACCGACCTGATCGCCGCGCGCGAGAAGCTCGAAGCCGCCGACGCCGCGTTCGCGAGCGGTGACTTCCAGACCGCCGGCGCGAAATGGCGCGAGGTGGCTGCGCTCGGCATCGTGCACCCGAGCGTGTCGCGCGCGAAGCGCGGGCTCGAAGCGTGCGAGGAAGAATGCAAGTCGCGCTCGGCGCACGCGAACGAACTCGTGCAACAGCACCGTGTGATCCAGGCCGCGCAGGTCTACGACGAGATCATCACTGCGTTCGCAGGCTTCGACAACGTGCTCGCCACGCGCAAGGCGCGCGAGACGCTGGGCAAGACCAAGGGCTATCAGACCGCGAAGGGCCTCGACAACCTGCTGAAGTCGGCCGAGCACAGCCTGGTCATCAAGAAGCCTGACGCAGCGCGGGAGACGATCGAGAAGGTGATGGCGAAGCTCGACGCGACGAGCGATCCGAGCCTTGGCGAGCACGCCAAGGAGCTGCTCGAACGCGCTCGCTGAACGTCCGTTACCGAACGATCCGCTGCGGGCTCGGCACGTGCATCAGCGCAAGGCTTCGACGTGCAGGTCGTCGAACTCGGTGCGACTGTCGGACTTCGTCCACAAGCCGGCGCGTCCGCCGATGAAGAACGTGTCCTGCGCGGTCGCCTTGATCGTGCCGTCGAGGATCGCTGTCAGATTCGCCCCGTCGACGCGGAACTCGAGCGTGTGCCACTGGTCGTCGTCAGTGGCACCCTTCGCGATCGCTCCCGGCAACGTGCGCCGGTCTCCGTTCACCGTGCGAAAGATGCGCAGATCACCCTCGGCCGCGTTGGCGCGCGCGACGAGGTAGTTGCCCGGATCGCGGAAGCGCAACACGACGCCCGCCGCGCGATCGATGTCGCCGCCCGCGTAGCGGAAGCGCACGCGTGCGACCGCGTCGTTCGCGGTCCAGTCGCGCGCGATCAGCATCGGGAAACGCACGCCGGTCTTGTCGGCGTCGTCCTGAGTGAGGGCGTGACCCTTGCCGCTCTCGATGATTTGCCACGCGCCGAAACGACCGTGACCGCCGAGCAACGACTCGAGGGCCGACGGCAACGTTCCCACCGCGCCGTCCTCGAACGTGAAGTCGAGCGGGGCCGGAGGCGACGTCTGCGCCGCGATCAAGTCGGGGAATGCTTCGATCTCGTCCTCGTCTTCCTCCGGGCGCGGGCCGAGTGTCGCGCTCAACGTGATCGGTTTCTTGTCGCGCAACACGTCGAGCGGGAGGACGTCGCCGATGCGATGGCTGCGCACGACGCGTGCGAGAGCCGTTTTCGAATCGGTGGTGACGCCGGCGATCTTCATCAGCACGTCACCCTTCTGCAGACCCGAAGCGCGCGCACCGGTGTCGGCGTACACGCCCGTGATGAGGATGCCGTGCGGATCCGGCTCGACGTCGACACCCAGGTAGGGGATCGGCGCGATCTTGTCGAGCGCAAGCCGCACGTCGAGCCGCGCCTTCGTTGCCATCTCGTCGATGTGCGCGTCGAGGATCGCCAGGAGATCGCGACGCAGCGCGGCGGGGTCGTATCGCTCCGGCGCTGTGTTCACGGCGAGATCGGTGCCCGTTTTCGGCTCTTGTGTGGTCGAACTCGAAGCAAGTGCCGGTTTCGCGCTCGACGTCTTCGCGGTCACCTGGGTCGGTGACGCGGAGATCGCGCCCGCAGGATCCGCGTTGCACGCCGTCATCAACCACGGGATCAACCCCAGACAGGCGGCAGTCGTCGTTCTCATCGCAATCGGGTTCCTGAATCGAGGGACGGAGTGTGCGGGAGTTGGTGCGGTCGCACACCCGATCGGTGCGGTGTGGGCGCCGATAGTGTCTGGACTCGGGCGTGTCACGATCCGAGCGTGATCGAGGTCTGGACGGGGGACTTCGAAGGCCCGGAATGCCCGCTCCGGATGAGGCTTGTTACCAGATCCGGACACGACCCCGGCTACCGAAGCGGATGAGGCTGGTACGAACGGTTGGGTACGGACGTTGCCTGGGCGCGCGCGTCCACACCGCGGGCTGCGCAGGAACCCCCGCCGCCGCCCGCGACGTGTCGGCGCGAGATCGCGACGAAACCACGCCAACGAGCACCCCATCCGACCATGCGCAACATCGTCATCGCCCTGGCCCTGCCCCTCGTTCTCATCACCGCCTGCGTCGACACGCCCGACTCCCACCAGGGATCCGATGCCAAGACCGCCAAGGCCCCCGCTCCCAAGCAGGACCACCCCGCCGCCGTCGCCAAGGTCGTTCCTCCCGCGCTCGATGCCACGGCGGCCGTCAATTTTCCAGGGCTCCACAACGTCGTGACCTACCACGAAGGCCTGATCTGTGGATCGGCGCCGGATGGCGAAGAGGGTTTCGAGACGCTGAAGGGGATGGGCATTCGCACGATCATCTCCGTCGACGGCACGGTGCCCGACGTCGCATCGGCGAAGGCGGACGGGATCCGGTACGTGCACCTGCCGATCACGTACGCCGGCATGGACGAGGACCGCACGCTCGAGATCGCGCGCGCGGTCGAGGAGCTGCCCGGTCCCATCTACATCCACTGCCACCACGGCAAACCCCGCAGTGCGGCAGCGGCGGGTGCTGCTTGCGTCACGCTCGGCTACATGACGTCGGATGAAGCGAAGAGCAAGCTCACGATCTCCGGCACCGCGGCCGTGTACAAGGGATTGTGGCAATGCGTTGCGGTCGCCACACGCGCCACGCCGGCGGATCTGGCTGCTGCCAAGCACGCGTTCCCGGAAGTTTCGAAGCCCAAAGGTCTCGTGCCTTCGATGGTCGCGATCGACGAAGAGACGGACGGCCTGAAGGCCGCTGAAAAGGCCGGCTGGAAGGCGCCGAAGGACAACCCCGATCTGGTCCCCGTCGCCGTCGCCGGTCGTCTGGCCGACCACTTCCGCGAGCTCGAAGGTGATTCACAGTTCGCCGCGCGGCCGACCGACTTCCACGATTGGCTGAAGGCGAACCAGAAGAACGCACAGGCGATCGAGGACGAGCTGGGCAAGCCCGCTCCCGATGCGAAGACGCTGTCGGCGGAGCTGAAGACTCTCAACGACACGTGCAACGCGTGTCACGTGAAGTACCGCAACTGATCGAGTCCAACTGCGCTCGCTCGAGCACGAACGCAAGCAATTTCACCCGATCGCACGGCATGCGCCGACGGTCGGGTGAAATGCTGGACGGAGCTCTGCTGGACGAACTCCCTGTTCGCCGTCAACTTGGTCACCTTCCCGATGGCCCCGACTACCAGGAACACATGAGTCGAACTGCTCTCTTCGCCGCAGCGCTGATGTCCCTCATCGCGTCAGCGTGCGCACCGCACAACGACCTCGTCGTCTACTGCTCGCTCGATCAGGAGTTCGCCGAGCCGCTCATCCAGCAGTACGCGAAGTCCACCGGCCTCGAGGTGCACGTCGAGTTCGACGTCGAAGCGAACAAGACCGTTGGGCTCGTGCAGCGCTTGCGCGAGGAAAGCGCCAACCCGCGCTGCGACGTGTTCTGGAACAACGAGTTCGCGCACACGGTGCAGATGGGTCGCGACGGATTGCTCGAGCCTTATGCTTCGCCCAGCGCAAAGGACATCCCGGCTTCGTTCAAGGAAGCCGGCGGCAAGTGGACGGGCTTCGGGGCGCGCGCGCGCATCTTCATCGTGAACACCGACCTGTGCGATCCCAAGGAGATCACGAGCATGTGGGACCTCGTCGATCCCAAATGGGCCGGCAAGGCGGCGATGGCGCTGCCGCTGAACGGCACGACGCTGACGCACATGGCGTGCTTGTACGACGTGCTCGGCGAAGCGAAGGCCGAGGAGTACATCCAGAAGGTCAGCGCGCTCGGCAAATCGGGCGCGCTCAACCTGGCGAACGGCAACTCGACGATCGCCCGTGTGGTCGGCGACGGCAAGTTCGCGTTCGGTTGGACCGACACGGACGATTTCGCGGTCGCGCTCGAGCGCGGTGCGCACGTCGTCGCGGTCTACCCGGATGCGAACGGCATCGGCACCCTGCTCATTCCGAACACCGTCTGCATCTTGAAAGGCGCGCCGCATGCCGAGGCCGCGCGCAAGTTCGTCGACTGGGCCTTGTCGGACGCGACGGAAAAAGCGCTCGCCTACTCGCGCTCGGTGCAGATCCCGGTGCGCGCCGGCGTCGAACGCCCGCCGAACATCAAGGGACCGAAGGACTTCAAGACCATGGTGGTGGACTTCGAGAAGGTCGGCGCCGACATCGAGAAGCGCGCGAGCCACTTCAAGGAGCTCTTCGTCGAGTGACGCGCTGATGCTGGATGCCTTGATCGAAGTCGACGTGATGGAGCGAGCACTCCGAACAGGGATCCGCGGACGCGACGGGTCCGCGCGATGAGCCGCCCGCTCCTCATCCTGGCGGCGCTGCTCTTCGTCGTCGCCGGCCTGTTGCCGATCGCATTCATGGTCGCGCGCATCGAGAGCAGCGACCTGTCCGGCATCATCGACGCGCGCACGCTGGCGCTCTTGTGGCGCACGCTATTCTGCGGCTTCGGATCGGCGGCGCTCGCGTTCGTGCTGGGCGTCCCGTTCGGATACTTCGTCTCCCGTACGGACATGGTCGGCGCCGGAGTGCTGCGCCAGATCGGGATCGTGCCGCTCTTGTTGCCGCCGGTCATGCTGGCGATGACGGCTTCGGCGCTGTGGACCGACATCACCGGCGTCAATGCTGTGATCCTCGTGCTGGGCGTGAGCACGTTTCCGCTCGTCGCACTGTTCACCGCGCGTGCGTTCGAGCGCATCGACGCGCGGCGCGAGCAAGCGGCGCTGCTCGCGGGCGGCATGCGCGCGGCGCTTCGCATGGAGGCGCCGCTCGTGCTGCCGGCTGCGCTGTGCGGAGCGTGCTTCGCGTTCGTGCTCGCGATCAACGACTTCGCGGTGCCGGACTACGTCGCCTCGATCGGGAAGAAGTACAACGTGTACGCCGACGAGATCTTCGCGAGCTGGCAGAGCGTGCACACGCCGGGCAAGGCCGTCGCGGCGGCGCTGCCGCTCGTCGTGCTGACGTTCGCCGTGCTGATCCCGGCGTTGTGGTTGCGCCGGCGCGGATCGCTGGCGACGTTCGACGGCGACTTCGTGCGGCCGGAGCGCATGAGGCTGGGCGCGTGGCGATGGCCGGCGGGGTTGGTCGGGTTCGCCATCGTCGGCGTGACGGCGCTCTTGCCGCTCGGACGGTTGTTGTGGGAATCCGGCGGCGGATCACGCGGCTTTTCGATCGCGCGCATGCAGGCCGCGTTCGCGCGCGGCATCGAGGTCGGACGCACGGACTTGCAGCGCAGCCTCTTGTACGCGGGGGCGGCGGCGCTCTTGTCGATCGTGCCCGCGCTCATGATCGGTCACGCGTTGCAGCGCGCGAAACGCACAGGCTGGCTCGAGCTCGCCGTCGTGCTGCCGATCGCCGTGCCGGCCATCCTCTTCGGCATCGGCTACATCGCCTTGTGGAACCATCCGGCGACGACGGAGTTCTACGCGAGCGGTTTCGTTGTCATTTTGCTCATGATCGGCCGCTTCATCGCGTTCCCGATCCTGGCGGTGTCGGGCGCTACCGCGATGCTCGACCCGCGCCTCGAGGAAGCGGGCGTCTTGTCGGGAGCGAAGCCCGCGCGGCGCCTCGCGTCGATCGTCGCACCGGGCGTGCGCGCGTCGCTGTTCGGCGGCATTGCGCTCGTGTTCGTCTTCGGCATGCGCGAGCTCGACGCCGCCATCCTCGTGCCGGCGGCGAACGGTACGGCCATGTTCAGGGTCTACAATGCGATCCACTTCGGCCGCGACGATTTCGTGGCTGCGCTCGCTCTGATCGTCGTGTTCTTCATCCTCTTGCCCGGTCTGTTGTGGTCCGCGTTCGCGCGCGAGCGGATGGAGGTCTTGCCGTGACGAACGCAATCGCAGTGAAGTTGTCCGCTGTCGAGGTGAAGCTCGGCGGCAAGCGTGTGCTCGGTCCGATCGACCTCGAGGTCGAGCCGCGCGAGCACCTGCTCGTCGTCGGTCCGTCGGGTTCGGGCAAAACGACGCTCCTGCGCGCGATCGCCGGCTTGCAGCGCCTCGATGCCGGAACTGTCGCCATCGACGGCACGGTCGCGAGCGTCGGCCAGAAGCTGATCGTGCCGCCGCAGCACCGCGGAGTCGGTTTCCTGTTCCAGGGCGGTGCG
>JBBQNP010000179.1:0-8473 GCA_038330085.1 Planctomycetota bacterium
GTCCCGTTTTTTCACACATCGACGAACGACTACGGGCGCGGCTGTAGCCGCGCCCGTAGTCGTTCGTCGATGTGTGAAAAAACGGGACTGGCACCGTATTTCTGCCAGTCCGTCACACCCTCCGCTGCATCACTTCAGCTCGTTCCAGTACTCAGCAGCGGCGGCGAAGCCGTCGCCAGCTTGATCGCAGTCCGCTCCGTGTCGTGGTTCTGAAGTTCTGTTCTCTCGGTCTGCAGTTTCCGACCACGGCCAAGACCCCCGCATTTCCCGATCCTGCCCGCTCCCGCCATCTCCCCGCATCCCTCTCCCTCATTCCCTCCCCATCCCCATAAGGTCCCCGCCCCCTTCGTGCCGATATCCCCCCGGGCACCTCCCCACCCCCCTTTGCCCGCTTCCACCCCGCAGTCGCACACACAGGCCCAGCATGTCGGAACGAGATCGGAACCAAGCCCTCGGCGAGGGCGGAGAGGAAGAATTCGCCGAAGGCGGTCCGACCCAACCGGTCCGACCCGCCTCAACCACATCCTCTTCCGCCGAGCACGAGCCCAACTCGCACTGGCAGGGCACGATCGGCGCGACCGACTTCCTCGGTCTCGACGGCGATCTGCGCCTCGACCCCATCGCCTCCGGATCGCAGGTCGACAGCTTCCCCGGCCTCTCCAATTCCGCTGAAGGCCCGGTCCTCGACTCCTGGCTGATGGAGATCGAAGGCCACGGGCCGCAATCCCCCGACGCCGCCACCGCAACCGACGAAGATCCCGCCCTCGAGCCGTACGACTCCTCTGACGAGGACGGCGACCCTCGCTCACCGACGACCGAAGCGGAACCCGGGCGCCCGCGGCTCTTCGCGCAACTCGCCGCAGGCCTCGTCGTCGTCGCCCTTGCCGGCGGCGGCGCTTGGTACTGGCAGCAGCAACGCCAGCACACCGCCACGCCTCCGATCGAAGTCGCCACGCGGCCGACGCCGAAGCCGAAGGTCTCGACGCCCGCACACACGACACCCTCGAACACGGATCACGTTTCGGGCCCCCTGACCACGCCGCCCGTCTCCACCGTCGCGAACCCGGATACCGCTCCGGATACCACGCTGCCCCCGACGATCACCATGCCCGATCCGAGCGGTTCCGTTTCACCGTCGGGCACGGACCCCGTCGCTGCGCAACCGGACATCACGCCGAAGTCCACTCCGTCGGGAACGCACACCGGCAGCGAAACGGCGCCGATCGACTTCACGCCGGGACAGCTCACGATCACCTTCCCGCCGACGACGCCGCCGAAGCCCGCGCACGTCGAACCGCCGACCCCCGCGCCGTTCGTCGAGCCGCGCACAGCCGTCGCTCCCAAGGGCGGAACCATGCCGGGCACTGTCCGTCGTGCGACCGAAGCCGACTTCGTCGACCTGTGGCGCGAATCGCGCATCCCGACCGAGCTCTTCGGGAGCGAACGGCGCCTGCACACGATCAACGTCGGCCGCGTGCGCGCGCTCGTCATCGGCGGCGAGTACTTCGAGGGCAATCTCTACGCCGTCGGTCAAGGTCGCATCTGGCTCGACCTCGAAATGGGGCGCATCTCCTTCGAAGCATCGACCGTGCGCGAGCTCACGCAACTTGCGCCGCTGCCGGCGGGCACGAACCTCAAGGCGAAGAAGATCGACGAGACAGCCGCGTTGCCGCACGTCGAAGTGCGTCTCCCCGGCGGTTCGGTCACCGGTCGTCTGGTGGGACAAGACGGGCGGCGCATCACCATGATCACCGACGACGGTCTGCGCACCGTGGTCGAGTCCGACGACATTCGGCCCGTCACCGCGCGCAACACGCGCGTGCTCGGAAAGGCGAGCGACCTCGACGCCAAGCCCCACTGAGCGGGCCGGCAAGGGGGGCCTGAAGTCGCCGGCGGGGGGGAAGGCGAATTCGCACGAATCCCCCGAGCCGAGGTTCGACTCCGGGGCTGCGATAGTCCACCATAGGACTCCAGCCAGCCTTGGCTTGGCCGCCTGTAGCGGTTCCTGCCTCGGCCCATACGATCGCGCTGCTCGAGTATCAGGCGTATCGATCCGACGGATCGACACGACGGATTCGACCGGCGACGCGATCAGGCAGACCGAAACACGTGCGTCCACCGCCTGCTACAGCAGAAGGCGGGCGCCCGAGGCTCGCGACGCGAGCCCTTTCCCGCGCCCGCGCAGTTCGCGCTGGCCTTCTCAACTTCGAATCAGCAGATCGCAGTCTCTTCACGCGAGCGCGATTGCTCTTCCTCCCGATCTCCTTCGCGTCGTACGGCCAGAGTGCTGCACGCCGCAAGAGAAACGAGGCTGTGCTGCGACGCAAGTCGCGCGCGCTCTCGGGGCTGACGAGCTGCGCGCCTCCGCCATCTGGAGGTCGCGATCTGTCCGAGGCCCTTTGAAATGACGAATGATCAATCCTCGGAGAGCCATGAGCTCTCCGGGAACAACGCTTCTTTCCAATCCACCTTCCGATCCGGCGCCGATGCGGCGCACGATTCTCACTCATTCCAATCGCGCGGAGACTCATCGCGCAGTGGGTCCTCGCGCAGTGGGTCCTCGCGCGATGGTTCCTCGCGCGATGCCAATTCCTCGCGAGATGACAGTTCCCGCGATGCGGGCTCGAACCGCGACAGCTTTCGCGACAGCTCTCGCGACACTTTTTCAGGCGAGTCGATGCGGTCTGCGCACGATGAGAGCGGTCCGAGCTTCGGCGACGACGCGCCGGGCGCGAGCGCCGATCCCCTGAACGCTTCTTCTGCGGGCTCCGTCGCTCGCGACGATGTCGGTGCGCGACCCAAGCGCCGTCGCGGAACGCGCGGCGGCCGACGTCGTCGCGGCGCGAAGAAGACGACGGACGAGCCCGTCTTGGGCGGCGCCCCAGAACGCACACCCGGCGGCGTATTCGAGGCCGCCGAGGACGACGAGAACCAGGCCGACGGACCCGAAGCCGACGGCGATGCAGACGCAGCCTTCGAAAGCAGCGAGCGCACACCCGATTCGATCCAGCTCGTTCCCGGAGGTCCGGCGCGCAAGCGCAAGCGTCGCGGTGGTCGGCGACGTCGCGGACACGGCACCGATCGTGACGCGGTGCTCGACGCGAATGGACCGGTCGAGCCTGACCTGCCCGGCGAAAGCGACGATTTCACGGTGCGTCCTGGTGCCGGCGTGCCGCGCGAACTCGACGCCTTCCATGACGAAGAGCGCGGAGAGTCGGACGGGGACAACGAACCGCACGACGTTGGCGCGCGCAACGACGAGGGCGAGAACGACGACTCCGCGCGCACGGCCGGCGGCGGCAAGAAGCGCCGTCGACGCGGCAGCCGCGGAGGCCGAGGTCGCAAGGAAGTCGCAGCGCCGAGCCGTGGACGTTCCGATCGCCCTGCGCTGTCACGCGGCGCACCGACGCGCGGAGCCCCGACGCGCGGCGCACCGACGCGCGGCGCCCCGACACGGACGGCGGCGGAGATCGAGACGATCCCGGGCGAGGACGACGATCTCCCGGAGTTGCCGGAGTTGCCGGCAGACGCGGAGCTCCTGACCGCGCCGAGATCGCCCGCGCGTGACGTGGGTGTCGCACCCGGACGAGGCCGCCCGCAACGCAAAAAGCGCGGCGAAAAGCGCAGTGCACCGCGCTCCGCCCCCGCGGAGGTCGAGGAGATCGAGAGCGACGACCCGATCGTCGTGCCCGAATCGCAGCGCACGTCGCTGATCCTCGTCAACGCGACCGATCCCGAGGAGCAACGCGTCGCCGTCGTCGAGGACGATCGCATCGCGGACTTCCAGATGACGGTCAAGGACCAGGACTCCCTGGTCAACGACATCTACCGCGGGCGGGTCGTCAACCTCGAGCCGGCGATCGGCGCCGCGTTCATCGACTTCGGTCAGGGGCGCAACGGCTTCTTGCACACGTCCGACGTGCTCTCGATGTACGGGGACAAGGACTGGAGCCTCGACAAGCTGCTCTCCGCGAAGATCGATCCCGAGGAATGGGACGCCGACTCGAGCCAGCCGGGCGTGTCGGTCGAGATGGCCGACGACGATGCGCCGAAGTCCTCGAGCAAGCGTGACGAGGGCGCGCGTCGCGGACGTCGTCCTGTGAAGCCCGAGGCCAAGCGACGATTCCGCTCGCGCCCGCGTCTGCCGATCACCGACCTGCTCAAGAAGGGGCAGATGGTCGTCGTGCAGGTGACGAAGGACGCGATCGGCGACAAGGGTCCGACGTTGACGACGTACATCTCGATCCCGGGCCGCTACCTCGTGCTGATGCCGTCGATGGCGCGCACGGGTGTCTCGCGCAAGATCGAGGACGAGAAGGAGCGCCGGCGGTTGAAGCGCATCCTGCAGGCGCTCGACATCTCGGCGGACATGGGCGTCATCGTGCGCACGGCCGGAGTCGGTCACAGCAAGGACGAGATCAAGCGCGACCTCGACTACCTCGAGAGCGCGTGGGATGCGTTCGGCAAGCGCCTCTCGGTCGGTCACGGCCCCGCGCCCTTGTACCGCGAGAGCGATGTCGCGATCCGCACGATGCGCGACTTGTTCACGCCCACGACGAAGGCCGTGATCGTCGACGATCCCGAGGTGCACCGGCACATCTGCGAGTTCACCGAGAAGTTGATGCCCGAGAACGTGGACCGCGTGAAGCTGCACCAGGGGCAGCGCCCGCTGTTCCAGAGCTACGGCATCGAGCCCGAGTTCGAGAAGATCTTCTCGCGCCGCATCGAGTTGCCGTCCGGCGGATCGATCGTGTTCGATCAAGCTGAAGCGCTGGTCGCAATCGACGTGAACTCGGGTCGCACGCGTTCGGACGGGTTCGACTTCGAGGAGATCGCGCTCAAGACCAACATCGAGGCCGTGCCCGAGATCGCGCGGCAGATCCGCTTGCGCGACCTGGGTGGGATCATCGTCGTCGACTTCATCGACATGATGAAGTTGGCGAACATCCGCACGGTCGAGCGCGCGTTCCAGAAGGAACTCGACAGCGATCGTGCGCGCAGCAAGATCGGCCGCATCAGCCAGTTCGGCTTGTTGGAGCTGACGCGCCAGCGTCTCGGCCCCGGCATGAGCCGCAAGGTGTTCCACTCGTGCACGCGCTGCCGCGGCACGGGTCGGATCCGCACGGTGAACTCACGCGCCGCCGCGATCCTGCGTCGGTTGGGTGCAGCGATGGTGTTGAAGGGCTTCTCGACGGTCGAAGTGCGCGCGCACCCCGAGGTGAGCACGTACTTGAAGGACCAGTGCTCGGAGTACATCCGCGCGCTCGAGTACCGCTTCCAGCGCGAAGTGAAGATCTTCGACGCGCCCGAACAGCACGAGGACAGCGTGTTGCGCTACCTGCGCGCGGACGGCAAGGAAGTGCGACCGGGCGGCCGGCGCAAGAAGTAGTCAGTGTCGAAGTCGGTCGTCGCGCTGGATCCCAGCGCGAACGGCTGACATCGAGAACGCGAGGCGCGCACGTCGCGCCTCGCGCGTTTTCAGTGTGGGCTAGCCTCCGGCTTGCTCCCCGAGTCACGCACGATCGAAGAGTGCGCGAACTCACTGGCTCGGACGGGCCTCGTCGGCGTACCACCACGCCCACATTTCCTCGTCGGATCGCATGCGCCGGCTCTTCACGAACCGACGCGATGCGAGCACCGTGACGCGCATCACGACCAGGAGGGTCAGCGCGATGAGAAAGGCCGTGCCCCAGCCGAACATGGGCCGGATCAACGCCGCTGCGATCGCAAGGACAGCGATCGTGCGCACGTTCAAGCCCAGGTGACTGCCGGCCTGCTTCTCGGCCTGCGTCAGAAGTCCAGTGAGGTCGGGCGTCGACACGATGCGTGCGGCGTGCATGAGCACGGCGACGCATGCGACGAGTGCTCCGCCGCCCATCAGGATCCACACGTTGTGAATGCCTGCCGCGTGTGGAGTTCCGCTGGCGAGCATAGTCAGCACGAGACCACCAGCGGCGAAGATCGCACACACACCGAGGCAGAAGGGGACCCCACGGCGGAGCAATTGTCGCGCTTGCTCGCGGCGCAGGCTCTCGAACCGCTCGCGCAACACGTCGGCGCGCGGCGTGGGGATGGTGACGCCGGCGAAACGCGACAACAGCCGGCGCATTTCCCGCGACTGTTCCGCAAACGCGCGTCCCTCGGGAGTGCGCTCGAAATCGTTCCCCTTGCGTTGCTCGTCAGCGCCCAGCGAGTCGCCGAAGATCTGCTTCAAGCACGCGATGCGTGCGTCGTCGAGTTCAGGTTCCATGTCGTGTGCTCCTCCAGCGAACGAGTGAATCGTGTGTTGTGCCGCGCGGGTCGCGTGTGTTGCGCTCGAACCGTTCCCCGAACGCGCGCTTAGCCTGGTGCAGCCGAGACCAGACCGTGCCTTCGGGACACTCGAGCACGGCGGCGATCTCCTTGTGCGAAAGGCCCTCGACGGCGAAGAGCGTCAGTACCAGTCGATGGATCGGCTGCAGTTCGAGCAGCGTGCGCCGCACCGCTTCGGCCTCCTCGCGCGCCTCGAGCGGATCGCCGGGTGCGTGACCGGGTTCGTGATCCTCGACGACTGCGCGTGGCTCGCGCGACCGACGCTCGAGGATGCGCTGGCTGACGCGCACCGCGATGCGCAAGAGCCACGTCGTCCCGCTCGACCGGCCTTCGAACGACTTCCACGCGCGCAACGCGTTGAGGAACGTCGACTGCACGATCTCCTCCGCGTCCTCGCGATTGCCGGCCAGCCTGAACGCGAAGGCGGAGAGTCGTTTGCCGTTCTCCGCCACCAGTGCGTCGAACTCTTCGTCGTGCATCCTCACGCCAGGATGGAGCGCGCGTGCCTCGAAACCTTCGGCACAATCCGGATTCCCGTCCCTCACCCGCCGGCCGTCGACTGTCCCGGTCAGGAGCCCTTGGCCACCTGCCGAGGTTCCTCGGATCGTGGGCGTGCCGGTCCGTCGACCTCGAGCTTGCCCGTGGATGCGGGGAGGGCCGTTTCCATGCCGGGCATTGCCCTTCCACCACGCGAGGACTCCAGGTAGAGTCTCCGGCCCGTTTCGGCGCGGCCTGATCCGACCTGATCTGATCAGGCTGGCCCGAGACCAACCCGAGCCCGACTCCGAGGGCTCTCCGTGGGAGGGATTCCACCACGGCAGCAGGAGAAGACTTCCGTGTACGCGATCATTCTGGACCGCAATCAGCAGACGAAGGTGCAAGAGGGCGACGTCATCCTCCTGGACCTCGATTCGGCCATGAAGGCCGGCGACAAGATCACCTTCAAGGACGTCCTCTTCGTCGGCAACGAAGGCAAGTTCCAAGTCGGGGCACCGCTCGTGAAGGGCGCCAGTGTCACCGGCGAAGTCATCGGCGAAAAGGGCGGCGAAAAGGTCATCGCGTTCCGCTTCAAGCGCCGCAAGAACGTGCGCAAGAAGCGCGGACATCGTCAGCACTACACGCAAGTCAAGATCACCGGCATCACGGTCTGAGGCGCACCCTATGGCACACAAAAAAGGCGGCGGCTCAACGCGCAACGGTCGTGACTCCAACCCGCAGTTCCGCGGCATCAAGCGCTACGGCGGCGAGACCGTGACCTCGGGCACGATCATCGTTCGTCAGTGCGGCACCGTGTTTCACCCGGGCCGCAACGTCGGCCTCGGATCCGACTTCACGTTGTTCGCGCTCATCCATGGCACGGTGCGGTTCCAGGCGAACCGCAAGGTGCACATCGATCCGATCCAAGAGCCGAGCGCGGCCGGCTGATCCGCGGCACAGAGACCGTTCGAGCACGACCTGTCCGCGCTCGCGGGCAGGTCGCGTCGTGAACGGACCGACAAAACATCATGTTCAAGGACGAGTGCGAGATCGAAGTCGTCGCCGGCAAGGGCGGTGACGGCGTCGTCTCCTTTCACCGCGAAAAATTCGTTCCGCGCGGCGGGCCGGACGGCGGCGACGGGGGATCTGGCGGCAGCGTTATCCTCCTCGCGAGCGACCATTTGAACTCGCTCCTGCCCGTGAGCCGCCGCTTCCGCTACGCCGCGTCCGACGGCAAGAACGGCATGGGTCAGTTGTGCACCGGCCGCGGCGGCGAAGACCTCGTCGTCGAAGTGCCCGTCGGCACGCAAGTCTTCGATCGCGCGCGCGGCAACCTCTTGCGCGACATGACCGAAATGGGACAGCGCCTCGTCATCGCGCAAGGTGGCTCCGGCGGTCAAGGCAACGCTCGCTTCGCGAACTCGATCCGTCAGACCCCGCGCTTCGCGACCGACGGCAAGCCGGGTGAGATGCGCATCGTGCGGCTCGAGCTCAAGCTCTTCGCCGAAGTCGGTCTCGTCGGTTTGCCGAACGCCGGCAAGTCGACGTTCCTCTCCGCGGTGACGGCCGCGACGCCGAAGATCGCCGACTATCCGTTCACGACGTTGAGCCCGCAGGTCGGCATCGCGAGCCTCGACTCGACCGAGACGCTCGTCCTCGCGGACCTGCCGGGGTTGATCGAGGG
>JBBQNP010000180.1:0-8247 GCA_038330085.1 Planctomycetota bacterium
CAGGTGGATCAGCGTCAGCCCCAGGCCGATCGCGATCGGCGCGAAGCCGTGCGGCGCGAGCTTGTCCGTCGCGCCCAGGATGATCACGAGGAACATGCCGGTCATCACGACCTCGCACACGAAGCCGGCCATCAGCGAGTAGTGCCCGGGCGAATGCTCGCCGTAGCCATTTGTCGCGAAGCCGGCCGACACGTTGAAGCCCGGCTTGCCGCTCGCGATCAGGTACAGCACGGCGCCGCCCGCGATGCCGCCGAGCACTTGCGCGATGATGTGCGGACCGACGCGGCTCGCGGGCAGGCGGCCTCCGGCCCACAAGCCGATCGTCACCGCCGGGTTGAGGTGACAACCGGAGATCGGGCCGATCGCGTATGCCATAGTCAGCACGGTCAACCCGAACGCGAGCGCCACGCCGTGGAGTCCGATGCCGACGCCGGGGAACGCCGCGGCGAGCACGGCGCTCCCGCAACCTCCGAGCACGAGCCAGAACGTTCCGATGAACTCAGCGGCAAACGGCTTCATCAATCGACTCTCCATTCGAGACTGGACCAACCCTCACGCGGCATCCTGTACGCAATCGCTCGTCGGGGTGTCCATCCCCCCGTCACGTCGAAACCCCGCGGAATCAAGTTGCCGGGTCGGACGGCTCTCGAAGTCAGCGCGGAGTCCGTGCGGAACCCATCGATGTCGCGCAGGTTGACTCGTCGTGATTTTCACTTGTCCGCCCATTCAAGCGCCGCCTCCGGTGGCACCCGTGCATCTGTGGGTGGAGCGGGCAGAGACGCAGCCTGGGAAGAGGCCCTTTCGCCCTGCGTTCGGCGGTTTCGTCGCGGGGGTTGGTGACATCGACGGCGACGGAACGCCCGACCTGCTCGTTGCGGACGTGCTGCCCGAGCGTGATGTCAACTCACCCGTCGACATGCCCTCGTCGGACGGCGTCGCGTGGATCTTCTCGGGCCGCGACGGCAGGACGCTCGCGCGCATCGCCGAGCCGGACGCTCGCGACCGTGGAGGCTTCTCGGCTGTTGCGCTGGGTGACCTCGACCGAGACAAGTGCTCCGACTGGGCCGTCGGCTGGGGCGAGAGCGTCAGCGGCAAGGACGGAGTCCTCGACGTGTACTCGGGCCGGACGTCGATGCGCTTGTTCCAGCTCACCGGTCCGCGCGGCTTCGCGCGTCTGATTGCGAATGCCGGCGATGTCGACGGAGATGGACACGACGATCTGATGGTGTCGGGCGAACCCGGCACGATCGCGGACGAGAAGAATCCCGCGCTCGCCACCGTGATCTCGAGCGCGAACGGCAAGGTGCTGTCGCGCATCGCGGCGACCGAACCGCTCGAGCGACTTGTCGCACCGCCGTTGTCGGTCGGACCCGATTTCACGGGCGACGGCCTGGGCGTCGTGCTGCTCACCGTCACGCCCGCGCAGATGCAAGCGCGCCTGCGCATGATCCGCGTGCTCGATCAGAAACTCCTTCGATCTGTGCTCCTGACCGGACCAGCGCAGACGCTTTCGTACTTCAAGACCCAGTTCTGCCTCGATCGTTGGAAGCTCCACGATGCCGAAGACGAGCCCGCTTGCCTCGTGTCGCAAGCCGACGGCACGGTATGGTCGGTTGCGATGCGCACGGGCTCGGTCACCATCCTGCGGCACACCGACCGCGACTTGGACATCGCGGGAGTACAGATGGCCGTCGCCGGGTCGATCGATGGTGACGACGTCCCCGACTACTGGATCGGGACGTATGCCGAGAGTCCGGGCAAACCCGTGATGTTTGCGATCTCGGGGGCGGACGGTCACACGATCTACGGTTGCGGCAAGACGTACGAGGACCTGTGCAGCCTCGAGATCGATCCGCGCGCGGGCGCCGTCGCGGCCGTCGGTGATGTCGACGGCGACGACGTGTGCGACGTGCTGATCGGAACGGGCTACGTCTACGGCGGCGACCAGGGTGCTGCATTCCTCGTCTCCGGCAAGTCAGGCAAGCTCATTTTAGGACTGACGAGAAAGGGCGACGGCGTGCGCGTGATCCGGCCGTGATCCACCGCTAGATTGTGCTCATGCTCGCCTCGCTGATCATCGTGGCCGCGCTCGTCGGTGTTCAAAGTCCGTCCACCCCGAAACCGGCGGAGAAGAAGGGCATCACCTGCCGCCTCACGCTCAGCACAGACATGTCGCTGCAGGACCGCTGGTTCCACTGCCCCGGTGAGATGGGTATCAAGCTGCCCGAGGCGATCTCAGTCGTGCGACAGCAGACGCTCGCCGCCTACGTCTTCTTCGCGCACTGGTCGACGCGGCTCGACGGGACCGTCGACGTCGACTACGACGTGCGCATCAAGCGGCCGAACGGCGGCTTGTACACGTCCGAGGAGCTCTTGCGCGGTCACATGGGCAGCGTCGGCGAGGACGAGAACATCCTCTTGTGCGATCAGGTCTTCGACGCCGCGTTCGCGGCCGACGCGCCACTCGGGGACTACGTGGTGATCGCAACGTTGCGCGACAACGCCGGTCAGACGATTTCGAAGACGGAGAAGACGATCACGCTCGTCGATTACGCGGACGGCCTGCCCGTCGACGACCCGAAGAAGTTCGAGAGTTGGATGAACGGGTACTTCCTGAACCCCGAACCGCTGCGCGCGATCCCGACGCTGTGCGCGCTCGGGCACGCGGGCTACTGGAAGGATGTACAGCTGCCGTCGACCAGCACGGGGTTCTTCGCCGAACTGTTCGCGACCAACACGTGGCTGGTGCCGCGCCTGCTCGAGCGGTTCGACGTGCAGGAGCCGGAGACAAAGCGCTTGATCCTGTGGTTGCTCGCGCAATCGTTCTTCGACGCGAAGGAGTTCGCAGCAGGGCTGCACGGTGCAGACAAGGAAGCGTGGGAGAAGCTGCAGGCCGAGACGCGCCACTATCCGCTGCTCGATCCCATGATGAAGTCCGCGCACGTCGACCAGCTGTGGGGTGTCTTTTTCGCGAGCGGGAAGTTCGCCGCGATCCAGAAGCTCGCAGACGCGCTCGCGCCGGAGCGGACGGAGGCGATCGGCGAAGGGGCCGACAAGCCGGCGCTCCAGAAGGCGGTCACGACATCGTTGCGCACGTACGCGCGCAATGAGCTGCTCGTGCACGGTTACTGCGACTGGATCATGGCGAACGATGCGACGACCGATGGCGTGCGCGACGCGCTGAAAAAGGTGCTGGGTCGCTGAGCGAACCTGCGAACTGTCGGGGCGGAGCGATGAGGTGTTCGCCTTGCCGCGCAAAGTTCAACGCCAGGTGACGTTCGGGCGCGCGACCCATACCTCAGATCTCGAATGACTCGGCCGGTTTCATGCTCTTCACGCGCGGCAGGCGCATCGCCAGCACGGCGGCTGTCGACATCGTCGCGAGGTTGATCGACAGCGCCCACGCGGCGGCGTGCGCGTGCGCGAGCGCGCCGGTCCTGCCGGCCAGCGCGGTCGAGAACACGAGTCCGATCACGCCGACGCCGAGTGCAGCGGACGCTTGCTGACATGTCGACAGCACGCCCGATGCTGCGCCGGCGTTGCGCAACGGAATGCCCGACAACACTGTGGAGTACATGACCGGCGACAAGAACCCTTGCCCGAGTCCGTACACCGAAAGCGCTACCAGGATGATCCTGCGCGCGTCGCCGTCGGGAGCGAGCGCAAGCGACGTGACGAGCGTCGCAAGGGCGACGACGATGCACGTCATGCCGACGGCCAGGAACAACCCGCGCTTCTCCCCCACGCGACGCGACGCATAGAGCGACGCGATCAAGACCGCGATCGCGAACGGCGTGAACGAGTTGGCGGCTTCCAGCACGCTCATCTTCAAGCCGTTCTGTTCGTACAGCGACAGCACGAGGAAGAACGATCCTCCGCCGACGAAGTACGCTCCGATCATCGCGAGACCTCGGCGAAAGGTGACCAGGCGGAACAAGCTGAGGTCGATCAGCGGATCGCGACCGTGCTCGGCGGCGCTCTTCTCGTGCCTCCAAAAAAACCACAGAACGACCACGGACAACATCACGAGCCCGACGATCACCTCCGGCGACCAGCCCGACTGCCGCCCTTCGACCAGCGGCACGAGGAACAATGCCAACCCGATCGACGCGATCGCCACGCCGCCCATGTCGAGCGTCGGCGGATCCGGCGCGCGCGTCTCGTGCAGCGTGCGGTACGCGAGCACGAGCGCGATGCAGCCGACCGGGATGTTGATCAGGAACAGCGCGCGCCAGCCGAGATCGAACGGATTCCACTCGATCAAGTGTCCGCCGGCGAGCTGCCCCGCGATCGACGCGAGCCCGATCGTCAACCCGAAGTACGCGAGCGCGCGCGGCCGCTCGTGCTCGGGGAACGTGACCTGGATCAACGACAGCACCTGCGGGAATGCGAGCGCCGCCGTGAAGCCCTGGAACAAGCGCGCGGCCAGCAGGAACCACGGACTCGGCGCGACACCGCACAAGAGCGACGCGATCACGAACCCGCCGAGGCCAATGAGGAACATGCGCTTGCGGCCATGCGTGTCGCCCAAACGCCCGCCCGTGACGACGAACACTGCGTAAGCGAGCCCGTAGAACGCGATGACGAGCTCTTGTTGCGCGAACGTCGCGCCGAGCCGTTCGTGAATCTGCGGCAGCGCGAGGTTGACGATGAAGAAGTCGACGACGCCCAGGAACGGCGCCGTCAGCGCGGCCGCGAGCGCGAACCAACGCCGCGGATCGGGCTCGGTGAACCCTGCAGCTATGCGCTCTCCCGCGCGCGCGCTCGGATCGGAACCCTCGGACATGCTGTGGAGATGCGCGGCGGGTGGAACTTGGACGCGGGTAGCGCCTCGAACCGGAGCCCCAAGCATCCGGCGAGCGGCACATAGACTGACGTCGCCATCGCCGAACGCAACTGCACTTTCACGCGCCAGCGCAACGCTCGACGCTGTCACGACAAGGCCTTGCTGCTAACGTAGGCCGATCCGGTCGTCCCGCCCGGCGCTCGCACAGATGAGGTTCGCTCTTCCAGTCACCCGACTCCAGAAGCTCGCACTCTCCCTGTGCGTGCTCGTCCTGGGCCTCGTCGCGTCCGAAGCAGGACTGCGCATCTGGTTGCGCCTGCACGGCCGGCCGTACAGCGCGTGGAGGACACTGCAGGCCATCGAGCACGACGCGAACACGACTCGAGCGTTCGTGCCCCGAAGCGCCGACGACAAGGCAGCCGCGATTGGTCTGCCTCCTATCGTCCTGCATCCTTACTACGGCGCCGAGAATCAGCACGATTCGGGCGGCGTGCTCGAATACTTCCGCAAGCGCGCGCGGCCCGAACACTACAAGGTGCTCGTGCTCGGTGGATCGGTCGCGGCCGGCTTCGCGAACACTCTGCTCAAGAGGCTGCCTGCACTCCTGCAGGGTGCGCCCGGCATCGGCGACCGCCGCGTCACGGTCGAGAACGGAGCGCACGCCGCGTACAAGCAGCCGCAACAGGTCATGCGCCTCGCGTACCTGTTGAGCTTCGGCTACCGGCCCGACGCGGTGATCGAAATCGACGGCTTCAACGAGGTCACGTTCGGACCGGAGAACGCGGGATCCGGCGTCAACCCCAACTATCCGGCGGCGCCGGTGTGGGGAGCGTACGCGCGGGACTTCGGCTTGGACGTACTGCGACAGGCGCCGATCGTGGCGCGAATGATCGAGCTGCGCAGCCGCATCGAGGGCGCAGCCACGACTGCGAAGCGCTGGCACCTGTACGAGTCGGGATGGCTCGGGCGCTTCACGCTGGCGCGCATGTCGAAATGGAACGACGAGATCGGGCAATTGCAAAAGGACCTGCTCGCGCAATCGATCGACGTGAGCGAGCGGATGCATCGCCAGCTCGACGGTCCGGATTTCGATCACGCGCAAGACGCGGCGATGACCGCCTCCGCGCGCTGCTGGTTCGAGTGCGCGCTGTCGCTGCAGGACCTGTGTGCAGCGCGCGGGATCCGCTACGTGCACATCCTCCAGCCGACGCTGCACGATCCGGGCGCGAAGCTGATGAGCGCGGAGGAAAAGGCCCTGCCCATCCCCTCGCGGTACTGGGTCACGGGACCGCGGGTCGGCTATCCGCTGTTGCGTGCGCGCATCGACGAGCTGCGCGCGCACGGCGTGCACTTCCTCGACGAAACGCACGTGTTCGAGGACGTGCACGAGACGCTGTACTTCGACGCGTGCCACCTGCTCGAAAAGGGCGAGCAGATCTGGTTCGAGCGCATGGCGAGCGATCTGCGCACGGCGCTCGTCGGGCCGTGATCGAGGGGGCTACTTGCGCTTCCAGATCACGCCCTGAGGCGTGTCCTCGAGCACGATCCCCTGCGTCAGCAACTCGTCGCGGATGCGGTCGGACTCCTTGAAATCGCGACGTTTGCGCGCTTCCTGACGCGAGTGGATCGCGGTCTGGATCTGCGCGTCGATGGATTCCTCGGCGACACGGATGCAGCCGAGCGCTTTGTTCGCGCGCTTGTCGAGGAACTGGAGGGCTTGCGCGGCGGCGGACATGCCCAGACGTTCTTCGAGGGCGTGCGTGCGCAGCTTCATCAACGCCGCGATCGCGCGCGGGGTGTTGAGGTCGTCGTCCATGCCGGCGTTGAACTCGGCGATGACGTCGGCGACTTCTTCGAGGCCGTCGTCGGAGCTGGGTGCTGCACCTTGACCACCTTGGGCACGCCGGAGGCGCGCGGCGAGGTCGTCGAGGTTCTCGAGGACGGATTTGCTCTCGGCCAGGATCGGCCAGGTGAAGTTGAGCGGCTGGCGGTAGTGCCCGCGGATCAGGCAGAAGCGCAGGTGACGCGGCTCGAAGCCCTTGGCGAGGATGTCGTCGAGCGTGTACGTGTTGCCGAGGCGCTTGCTCATCTTGCCGCCGTCGACCTGCAGGAACTTGGCGTGCATCCAGTAGGTCGCGAACGGGGCGCTTGTGAAGGACTCGGTCTGCGCGATCTCGCACTCGTGGTGCGGGAAGATGTTGTCCTCGCCGCCGGTGTGGATGTCGATGCGCTCGCCGAGGTGCTTGCGCGCCATCGCGGAGCACTCGATGTGCCAGCCGGGGAAACCGTCCGGGCCGTAGTGGCTCGGCCATTTCATGATGTGCGAGGGATCGCTCTTCCAGAGTGCGAAGTCGGCGGGATGGCGCTTTTCTTCGCGGACCTCGATGCGGTTACCGGCGTCGAGCGCGTCGACGGTGTTGCCGGAGAGGCGTCCATAGCGCGGGAACTTCGAGACCTCGAAGTAGACGTCCTGGTTGACGGCGTAGGCGAAGTTGTTGGCGACGAGGGCGTCGATCATCTCGAGCATCTCGGGGATGTGATCGCTCGCACGCGGGTAGACCATCGCGGGCTCGAAGCCGAGGAGCTGCAGATCCTTCAGGAACAGGTCCGTGAACCCGCGCGAGATCTCCCACGGGTCGAGCTTGCCACGCCGCGCCTGCGCTTCGATTTTGTCCTCGCCTTCGTCGGCGTCGTCGAGCAGGTGACCGACGTCGGTGATGTTCATCACCTGAGTGACGGTGTAGCCGGAGACTTCGAGCCAGCGGCGCAGGGTGTCGGCGAGGAGGAACGTGCGGAAGTTGCCGATGTGAGCGCGCGCGTAGACGGTCGGGCCGCAGTTGTACATGCGGACGATGCCGGGGGTGAGCGGAGTGAAGGGGGCTTTCTCTCGGGTGAGCGTGTTGTAGACGGTGAAGGGCATGTGCGGGATGTGAGGTGGGCGGGAAGGGTGGGCATGATCGCCGCGCGAGGCGGGAGAGTCCAGATGAGTTGGAGCGGAGTGAGCGGAGTGAGCGGGGTGTGGAGTGGGGCGGAGCGGGGCGGTCGCAAAGGGAGATGAGAAGCCGCGGCAAGATGTTCCGCGCCTACGGCGCGGTTGCGACCGACGCGAATCTCGACCGGAATACCGGTCAAGGTTCGCGCCGGCCCCCTCGGGGAAGACGGAGTGGGATGCGCGGATGGATGTGGGAACGGGAGAGCGATGGAGCGTGGGCGAAAGAGGTGGACGAGCGTGAGCGACGAAGTTTGGGCGCCATGTTGTGGTGGGACGGCGCCCTCGGGTGCGGCGTTCGGTCAGGTCCATGCCGTTCCGTTTGCTGTGGGCCGCGGAACGCGTGGTGCTTGGAACCCGCCGGGGGTATTCCCACGGCGGGTTCCAAGCACCACGCGTTTCCCCGACAGCCGCGCCAAGTGAACGGCGTTAGCGCTAAGGTGAGCGAACGCAATCTGCGCTGCACCCGACA
>JBBQNP010000181.1:0-8128 GCA_038330085.1 Planctomycetota bacterium
CTGGATCGGGAGCCTGTCGTAGCCGGCGACGCCCTTCTGGATCGGAACCGTGATCGCGGGGACCTTCCATTTTCCAGACGGAGCCGACGCACCGAGCGCGCTCGCGATCTTGCCCGCGAAACCGGACTTCAAGTCGCCCAACCCGTACGTGATCTCCCCCAGGTCGATGCGCACGTTCCCGTCGAGCTTGCGCAGGTCGCCGTCGAGCGGAAAGTGCAGCGCGTCGACTGCGATCATGGCGGGCGCGGCATCGTCCGGCTTCTGCACGTCGAGGAGCGTCGGCAAGAGCTTGCCGACGACGCGCTGCGACATGAGCGGACCGAGCCCGACGTGCGCGAGCACGCCGTCCTGCTTGTCGATGATCAGGGCGCGATCGGCCAGGTGACCTTCGGCGTGGGCGCTGTCATGCTCGGACTTCAGGTCGGCGACGAACGCGCCCTTCGACATGGAAATCTCGGGGGCCTGCACCGTCACGTCGACGTGCGCACCGAGCGCTTCGACGAGCAGGCCGCCTTGCCCGGCCAGAAGGTCGATGATCGCGGTCGGCACCTGCGTCGCGCGCACGTCGATCTTGGCACGCCACGTGTCGAGCGCGTTCGCCTCTGCGAGCTTCACGAGCGGATCGAGTGCGCGCACGTCGACGACGATCTCGCCCGGCGGCGTCGCTTCCACCGCACCGTTGACGCGCAGGTACGGCAGCTCGGTCGGCGACAAGTGAGTTTCGAGGCGCACGTTGCGCAACGTGACGGGCTGTTGCGATGCGTCGGAGTACACGATCGCCGGCATCGTCGCCTCGCACGTCAGCGACACCTTCGACACGAGCTCGAGCATGCTCGGCTCGGCAGCAACCACCGGGGGCGGCGTTTCTGCCGCAGGCGCGTGCGACCCGGCCGCCGGCACCAGCGACTTTTCAGGGGAGCCGGACGGCAACGGAATGGAGACGTCGTGCAGCCTCAACGTGAGCGGACCGGCATCGGTGGCGAACTGCAGCCGCGTGCCCGCCGGCAGCACAGTCTTGGCATACGCATCGAGTGATCCGGGCCGCGGCGTGAGCGCGACGTCGAGGCCGTCCTTGCCCGCGCAACGCAGCGTGCCCTTGTCGAATTGCGCCGAGCCGCTCATGGTCAAGGACTCGGACTTTGCCGACACACTCACGCTTCCGCCTGCCGCGCTCGCGCCGTTTGCGGCCAGCGAGACGTCCAACGATGGGCCCAGCAGACCCGCCAAGAGTCCCTGTTTCCCTGCGAGCGCATCGAGCGCGGCCGTGTCGAGACCGGTGATGCTCAGCGTCGCGTCGATCGGCTTCAGCTCTGCCCCCTTCAGCACGCCAAATGGCTCGACGACGTGTGCCGAGAGATCGAGCTTCGCGTCGTGCCCGGGATCGAGCTGCGCCGTGACCTTCACGTCGACCGGCGAGTGCGGCGCGAGCACCGCATCCAACGCGAGATCGCGCGCGCCGACGTCGAGCTTCGCCTCTTTCGTGAGCGCGTTCTCGACGCCCATCCCTGCCAGGCTCGCGTGCAGGTGCGCGCCGGTGTTCTCGAGGAGCGTCGCGAGATCGAACGGTTGCGCGCTCGTCGTCGGCACGGGAACCGACAGATCGTTCGCGTCGAGGGAGAGTGCCGCGGTGCCTTGCGGCCACTTCAACGACGTGCCCTCGGGCAGCTTGCCCGCGAGCTGTTCGCGCACGACCGCTTCGGGCACCTTCACGACCACATGCAACCCCTCGGTCGCAGTCGCGCGAAAGTTCCCGCTTTCGAGGTGACCGGAGAACGTTCCGGTCGCGCGAGGAGCCGTGAACTCAGCGCGCAGCATGCCCGATGTCGGGCTCGCGTCCTTGGCGTCGAGCGAGACGGCCAACTTGTCGCCGAGCACCTTCGCGACGAGCCCATCCTGTTGCGCGAACGCGTCGACGAGCGCAGTGGGAATGTTGTCGGCCGTCACGCGCGCGTCGATCGGCGGCAGCGCGGCGCCGGGTCCGCCGGCGAACGCCCATGCGTTGGACGTCGACAAGTCCGCCGTCAACCGCCCATTCGACGGGCCTTGATGCAGGTCTCCGTGCACGTTCACGCTGATCGCACCGCCCGCGGAGAGCTTGACCGTCGTTACGAGAGCACGCACCGCGACATCGGTATGCGCCGCGCGCAACGTCTCATCCGACCACGTCGCCCCCGACACGCGCGCCACGACGTCGGCCGACGTGCTCGCGCGCAACGTGGCCATGAGGTCGCTTCCGTTCGCCGGCAGCGGCACGACGACGTTCTTCACTTCGATCGACACGAGGTCCGACCCTGTTTCGAGCACGAGCTTCGCGCCCGGACCGAGCAGCCCCGCGATCTCGTGCTGCAGCCACTCCGCGTCCGGATTCCAGCGCACGCGCACCGCGTCGTCGCCGTCGACGTGCACGAGCCCGCCCTCGATGCGCGCGCCGGCCTCGACCACGAAGCGCGGATCCTTGTCGTGACCGGTGACGTTCACGTGCAACGTGCCGCCTTCGAGGTTGGCCTGCGCGGCGTCGATCTGCACGTCGAGCGCATGACCGACCGCGCCGGGAACCCGCTCGGGCTGGCCCGCGAGCGCACCGATCGCGACCGTCGACACGTTCTTCGCGAGCACGTGCGCGTCGATCGGCGGGATCGCGCCGGCACTGAGCTTCGTCCACGGATCCGCAGCCGACACGTCGACGGACAGCGTGCCCGGTGATCCGGAATCGAGCGCCGACTCCATGTGCACCGTCGCCGGCGTCCCGGGCACGAGGTGCACGTCGACGCGCGTCGCGCTCACGGAAGCTGCGACCTTGGCCGTGCGCGTGGCTTCGTTCTCGATCGCGATGCGACCCGGCACGGACGCCGTGAGCTCGAGCTGCGACTTCGACAACGCCGTCGTGATCGCGCGCACGTCGATCGGACCCTGCGCGACGAGCGGCACGGAAAACGATTGCGCACGCACCGTCCACGGATCGTTCGAAGCATCGAGCACGAGCTGCGTGCCCGGAGGCAAGCTCGGCGTGACGTAGGTCTTCAGGAAGCCGCGCGGCGGCGGGATCGTCACGAGCAGAGCCGGCCCGGATGCGGCTGGCGTCCGCGAGCGAAACGCACCGCCCTCGAGCCGACCGTGCAACGCGACGCTGCCCTTCTCGCCGTCGAGCACGAAGTCGACGTCGCCCTCGTCAGCGCTCGACCCTGTCGCGTCGACCTTGAGCGTGAAGTGGTTGCCCAGCACCTCCTTGAGGTTGCCGTTCATGCGCGCAATGCCGTCGACCATCGCCGTCGAGAAGCCCTCGATGCGCGCGTGCGCTTCGACCTTGCCGAGCGGCCAGACCTTCGCCGGCGCGATCGGCCCGGCGACGTGCGCGTCGAGCGTGATCTTGCCCGGCTGCTCCGACACGATGCGCCCATCTGCGTGCGCGTCGATCGGCGCGCCCGACTTCGCGGTGACGCTGGCCTTGAGGTCGCGCACTTCGAACGGGATGCCGAGGCGCCGCGTCTCGGCGTCGGACCAAGTCAGGTGCGTCGACGTCACCTGCAGGTCGAGCTCGAGGTGCGCGAGCTTCTCGAACATGTCCGCTCGAGCGTGGTCCGTGGGCTTGGGCTTGGTCTCGGTCGGCTCAGGGTTGCGCGGCTCGAGCGCGCGCTCCAGGTTCGTGACGCCGGCGTCGTCCTGCACGAGGTCCGCGTCGACGGCGATCGTCACGTGCCCGATGCGCTCCCCGTTCGAGCGCAGCAGCGACCACAACGAGGGCATCACCACCGACGCGCGCACGACGTCCTTCTTGTCGGGATCGCGCACGACGACGTTCGTGACGTGCTGCTCGCCGAACCAGGCGAGGTCCAGGGTGCCGATCTCGATCGAACCCTTGAACTTGTCCGCGAACTTGGACTGCACCGTGCGCGCGACCAAACCTGACAGCATCGTCGGCAACAGCAGCACGAGCACGATCAGCGCCCCGATCGCGAACGACGTGCAACCGAGGGCGCTCTTGAAGAGGAAACCGAAGAGCCCACGCTTCTTGCGCGGCACGGCGACGGGTTCGCTTGCGTCCGGAGTGGGATTTGTCGAGGCCAAAGCGCGCTCCTGACGCCGAAGAAAAGGAAAACGCTCCGTCCTGCACGGCGCGCGACGCGATCGTCGGAGCACACGCGCGAGGCTTCAAGCTATCTCCGTGGACTTTGGTGCGACGGCACTTCCGTCCGTCAGGTCGTCGTGAGGCGAGCCGGGTCTTGGCAAGCCGCTTTTCCCCCAGTAGGTTCGCGCCCGACCCCCGTCCCCCACTCTCGAGACCCGCATGCAGACCCCCCTGCGCATCTACCTCGTCGGCGCCCACGCCACCGGCAAGACCACGCTCGCGCGCTGGGTGCGCGACGCCTACGGCCTGCCGATGATCTCCGAGGTCGCGCGCGGCGTGCTGGCCGAGATGGAGGCGCAGCTGGCGGGCATCCGCACGAACATCGAGCTCATCGATCGCTATCAGGCCGAGGTGTTCGAGCGCCAGATCGAGGCCGAAGCGGCGCAGTCGGGCTCGTTCGTGTCGGACCGCGCGTTTTGCAACCTCGCGTACGCCGCGCACCACGCGACGATCCTGGGACAGATCGCGGGTGACGCTCGTCTCGCGCGCTACATGCAGTCGGTGCGCGCGGGCCTCGTGTTCTTCCTGCGCCCGCATCGCGAGCTCGTCATCGAGGACGGCGTGCGCGCGGGCCTCGCGTGGGAAGAGGTCGTGCGGATCGACGGCATGGTGAAGCTCTTGTTGGAGATGTTCCGCGTGCCCTACATCCCGGTCGAATCGCTTTCGATGCAGGAGCGCGTGCGGTTGCTCGAGCGCGTGCTCGACCTCGCCGGGCTCGAGAAGAAGTCCGCCGCGAAGGACGAGGGCGAGCCGATGGAGATCCGTCCGGCTCCGCGGTTCCACACGCAGGCGGGCTCGGCGCACAACTGACGCCGGCCGTCGGCCAGAGCCCTGTTTCTCGCAGGCAGCGGCTTCGCAGCAGACGCGCCGGACTCCGAGCGGGCGCGCGGATCAGGGGGTCGGTTCGAGCGCGGCGACACGCTCCTCGAGCACCTTCACGTAGCGGACGAGCGCGCGCGCCAGCGCCGAAGAATCGCACCCCTCTTCGCCCGCCACGAGGTCGAGCAAGTGCACGCGTCGTTGCTGCGCGAGTGCCTCTTCGACGTCGGTGTCGGTGCACCAGCCCTGCTTCACGGCGAGCTCACCCAGGCGCAATCGCGGGTTGCCGCTCTGCATGTGCGAGAGCTCGATCAACTGCGCCATGGTGAGCTTGCCGCGCTGACGCAGGATCACGCCGAGCGGCATGACCGATTCGTTGCTGCGCGCTTCGAGACGATCGAGGACGTCCGCAGCGAGCACGTTTTCTTCACGCAGTGAGGTCGCGAGCTCAACGCGTGTGGATGTGGAAGCAGCCATCAGTTCCAGGTCACGTCAGGGGGAAGATCGAGGAGACCGGCACCGTGCTCCCCCAGCGCGCGAATGACTTTGCGCCACACGAGCTGGGGCTCGGCTTCGAACAGCCAATCCGGATCGAGGGCGGAAGGCAACCACGAACCGCCGGCGAGCTCGTTTTCCAGTTGTCCAGCGCTCCAGCCTGAGTACCCCAGGATCATGCGCAGGTCACGCAGAGCGGAGTCGCCGGTGCGTGTGATGTGCAGCCCGACGGCTTCGAGATCGCCGCCGAGGTAGACGCCGCTGCCGAGCTCGTAACCGCCAGGGATGGTGTCGGGAACGCGGTGAACGAATTGGAGCGTGTCGAGCCCGACCGGTCCGCCGGCGTGGATGGGGAAGCGTGTGGAAGCGAGGCGAGGGTGCTCGGGGAGGAGCTTGTCGACGGTGAGCGGGGCGGGCCGGTTGATCACGAGGCCGTGTGCGCCTTGATCGCCGTGCGCGCAGATGAGCACGACGGCGTGCATGAAGTTGGGATCGCCGAGGTCGGGCGATGCCGCGATCACGGTGCCCGGCTCGGCGCGCAGGTCCATCTTCGACATGAATCCAGTCTACGAAGCGGACTTGGCTGTCTACAGATCTCGCGCGCACGGCTGGCTACGAGGGCGCATCGGCGGCACGAGGCAGATGCTCCGGCGCGGCCATCGAAGGGCAGGCCTAGGTGCGCGCTCCGGCGGTGAGCGGAGCAGGCTGAACACTTTTCCCGAAGAGAGGCTCGAGCCCCAATCCGGCCATAGGCGCCCACGTCCCGCTGGGACGGATTATCATTGTGTGCTCGAGATTCTCCGAGGGCGCGATGATCCCAAAGCGCCGTGCGGGTTCACCATTTCCCCTCTGCGCCGGGCCTCGCTCGACGCCTCCCATCCATGAACACGATCCACATCGCATTGGCCATCGTCACAAGTGTTTCGCTCTGTACGGCTCAGTCCGCGGTCCAGCCCGCGAAGGATCCGACCAAACGACAGCTGGCCCAGCAGACTCCGCCGGTGACGTTCCAATTCCCCTCCTCGCCAGCCAATGGATCCGACGACTGCCTGAACGCGGCCGCGAACGACGCAATCTCCGGCACGGGTACGTTTCCGGTCGACACGAGCGTTGCGACGGACGGCGCGACACCTTCGGCCTCGTGCCACATCGTCCACAACGACGTGTGGTTCCAATACACGGCGACGGGCAGCGGCATCGTCACGGTATCGGCCTGCGGGTCGACCACCGTGGACACAGTGCTGGCGGTGTGGTCCGGCGCAGGTTGCCCGACCGGCACGAGCCTGGCGTGCAACGACGATGCGTGTGGCTTCGTGTCGACGGTGACCTTTCCCGCGACTGCCGGCAACGTGTACATGCTGGAGTGCGGCCAGTACGGAACCGGGACCGGTACGACGTGGGCCATCACCATCACGTTCTCGCCCCCTTTGGTGAACGACGACTGCTCGACCCCGCAAGTGCTCTCGGGGCCCGGTACGTACAACTTCGACCTGACCACCGCGACGCAGAGTCCGCAAGGGCAAACGACGGCTGGATGCGGTCCGGGGCTGAATTTCTACAAGGACATCTGGTTCACGTACCCGGCGACGACGAACGGAACGGCCACGGTCACGACGTGCGGCTTCATCAACCCGGGCAGCCCGACCTACGACACCAAGATCCAGGTCTTCAGCGGCAGCGGTTGCCCGAGCGGACCTTCGATCGTCTGCAATGATGACTTGTGCACGGCGCAGGCCCTGGCGAGCACGCTGACGTTCAACACCACCTGCGGGCAGCTCTACACGATCCAACTCGGAGAGTACCTCTCCGGAGCCAGCATCGTGGGCGCGATGAACATCACGGAAGTCGGCGCGCAGTGCGGTCCGACCGGCGTGCCCTACTGCTTCGGTGACGGCTCGGGCACGGCATGCCCGTGCGGCAACGCCGGTACGGCCGGCAACGGTTGCGCAAGCTCGGTGAACGCTTCGGGCGGACTCCTCTCCAGCAGCGGAGTGCCCAGCGTCGCCAACGACTCGTTCGTGCTGACCGCTTCGGGCTTGCCGAGCAGCTCGGCTCTCTACTTCCAAGGCACCGCGCGGACGGCGGCGGGTGCGGGCGCCGCGTTCGGCGATGGACTGCGTTGCGCCGGCGGCACGGTCATCAGGCTCGGCACGAAGACGAACGTCGGCGGCACCTCGTCTTATCCGGAAGCGGGCAACGCCTCGATCTCGGTCAAGGGATTGGACAGCGCGGGCAACGTGCGCGACTACCAGTGCTGGTATCGCAACGCTGCTGCGTTCTGCACTCCCTCCACGTTCAACCTCACGAACGGCTTGGAGATCACCTGGGCTCCCTGAGTTGAAGGGACCCGTCGACGTTCGTCGACGTAGTCCGCTGATTGCTTGATGAGGGAGAATGCCACGCGGCCTTCTCCCTCATCCGTTTCCGTTGTCCCGCGTTGCGCGGAGACGGAGCAGTCAAGGCGCGCGTTGTGCAAACCCGCTGCAGCGCACGACGGGTTGCGGCGGGTACTTGGAATAGCGCGGATCGGTGGATGCGAGTTGGCAAAGGAGGAAGGTGGAGCCCTTTACGGAGGTGACGATCTTGACGTTGCTGCAGCGCGGGCAGAGGCCGCCGTGTTGTCGCGCGGCTTGGGCGTAGCTGTCGTTCGATTTGGACGCGTCGTTCACGGCGTGTGCGGGACGAGCG
>JBBQNP010000182.1:0-8054 GCA_038330085.1 Planctomycetota bacterium
GGCCCCGGGGGGGGGCGGCCCCGGGGGGGGGGCCCCCCACCACCGGTTCAGGCACCGTCGGCGCGTTGGATGTTGACCGCGTGGAAAGCGGGAGGTCGCTCGAGCCGCCCCCCGCCGATCCGCCCCGGGTGTGGGTGTGGCGCCGGTCCGAGGTGGGGAGTGCGTTCTCGGCGGGAGACGGCATCGAGCTCCTCCGCGAAGAACGCACCCTAACGGATACCGAACGACCGCGCAAGAGGATTCAACCAAGATCCGCAACAGCTCGATCGAGGGTCGCAGCTCGGTGCGGTCCGACGCGCGCCCTCCATCCAGCCGAACGTCAGCCCTCGCCACCGTCGACCGCCGCGATCCCGATCAACACCACGACGGTGTCGCTCGACATCCCCGCGACCTCGATCTCTTCTTCCTTCCCCAGGCTCTGTGCCCACAGGCTCTCGCCCGCTTCGAGCTCGAAGGGCTCCTCCTCGCCCATGACGCGCGCGATCACTCTGCCCGAGAGCACGTGCGCGAACGCGTGACCGGGACCGATCGTCTCGCGAGTCCGCCGATCCCCGAGGCGCGACACTTCGACGTGCACCCGACACTGCGACGCACGCGAGATCACGTTCAGGTCCTCGACGGCCCCCGCAACCAGATCGCAGCGCGTCGTCCACTCACCCGAGAACCGGTAAGGCTCGAACGTGCGCAGCCGCGCGCGCGGTGCATCCTCGCCGTGCGCCAGCGACAAACCCGTGCCGCGCGTGATGACGAGCACGCGATCGAACCCGGCGAACTTCGAGAACGGACCGGGGCTCTCGATGACCGAGCACGAAATGCGCCACTCGAAATCACCGTGCGCCAACGTCGAGCCCGGCGGCCAGATCGCGAGCTCGCGCGTGACGCCGCGGCCGTTCTTCCACGGTTGCAGGACGACGTCCTCGGACGTCAGGTGTCGCACGGCGCGCTTCGAGCGATCCGGTTGCACGCCACCATCGTCGCGATGAGGGGTCATGAATTCGATCTCGACCTCGGGATTTCGCCCCGGGCCCAGCGCGTGGCCCCAGGACCGACCCGTTTGGTGAGCTTGCCGCCGTTGCGATGGCCCCCGCGCGACGCGCCGGAACCGCGTTCCCAAGCGATCCCCTGTACGATCCGCGCTGTCGGAACTGCATGCCGAGCGCTGCCTGCGCGGAGCCCTCTCCTCGCGCGGCCCGTCTGCGCGCTCAAGCACGCTCACGCAGCCGACCGGCGATCCATTCCTCGAGCGGAGTCGAACATGAACAGCTTGTTGCCGATCCTCGTCCTCGCCCCCGCACTCGTCTGCATCTGGCAGGACCCGCCGGCGAAGAAGCCTGCGCCCGCAGACCCTGTGAAGCAACGGCTCGACAGCTCGCCGCGCCACCACGAGTGGGTCGACGTGAAGAGCGGCGATCGCACGGTCCACTGCTTCGTCGTGTACCCGGAATCGAAGGACAAGGTCTCCGCGGTCCTCGTCATCCACGAGAACAAGGGCCTCACCGACTGGGTCCGATCCGTCGCGGATCAACTCGCCGAAGCGGGCTACCTCGCGATCGCGCCCGATCTCCTTACCGGCGCGGGACCGAAGGGCGGGAACACGGACAGCTTCGAGAGCACCGATGCGGCGACGCAAGCCATCTACAAGCTCGACGCCGCGCAAGTGAGCACCGATCTCTCCGCCATCGCCGATCACATCCTGAAGGACACCGTCTGCAACGGACACTTGAGCGTCGCCGGATTCTGTTGGGGCGGCGGACAGTCCTTCGACTTCGCGACCCAGCGCAAGTCGCTCGACTTCGCCTGCGTGTTCTACGGCAGCGCGCCGAAGGACGACGCGCTCGCGCACCTCACCTGTCCCGTCTACGGTTTCTATGGCGAGAACGACGCGCGCATCACGGGCAGCGTCCCCGCGACGAGCGAGGCCGTGAAGAAAGCCGGCATGACGTACGAACCCGTCGTCTACTCCGGAGCCGGCCACGGTTTCATGCGCGCAGGCGAGATGCCCGATGCGTCACCCGAGAATCAGAAAGCGCGCAACGACGCATGGAAGCGTTGGAAGGAACTGCTCGCGAAGAAGCCCACGAGCACGAAATAGGCCCTCAGCGCGAACACAGCGTCGACCGCGACACAACGAACGACGCAACCAACGACCGCTTCGTCGACCCGACGATCACGCACCCTCCCTTTGGCACCTATTTAGGGGGCCGGCGCGACCCTTGACCGGTACCCCGGTCGAGTGTCGCGTCGGTCGCAACCGCGCCGGAGGCGCGGAATCATCTTGCTGCGGGCGATCACCTCCGTGTTGCGTAAGGAGGAGCGTGATCCAGACCGGCGCATCTCACGCCCGTCAGCGAGCAGCTCGGGCGAACCGTGCCAGGCACCGGTTGCCGGGAATACCGGCAACCGGAGCCAGGCACGAACCGCCGGTCAGTTCCCCCAACTCACCGCAACACCGTTCGACAAGTTGAACGTCGCGCTCGTGCAGAACGGCGTCGCGCTCCGGTACCACACCTGATACCCCCGCGTTGCACCGCTCGGCACCATTCCGCGCACCGACACGCTCGCATCGCCCGCTTCCGGATACGTGACGGTTCCGCTCACGCCCGCCGTCTTCGTGCCGAGTCGCACCACCAATCCGCCGACGCAGCGCAGGCCATCTCCGAACGCCGCCCCCAACCCGCCGTTCACCTCGTTCGTGCCCTGGAAGAACAACGTCGGCGAGCCACTCGCCAGCCCCGACGCCGACAACACCAGCGTGTCCACGCCGACGCTCGCATTGCCGCTCGAGGACAACGTCACGCCCGGACCCGTGCCGCTTGCGCAACCCGCTCCACTCGCACCGGCATTTCCACACGGACACGCGCTCGCCGATCCATCGCCCGCGCAGAACGACTGCGCGCCGACGCACACCGCATCGACGATTTGCAGGTCGTCGATCGCTGCTTCCACCGTCGAGTCGACACCCAGGTCAGAGGCCACGAACCTCAAGCGCACGGAGTCCGTCGGTGCGACGAAATCACCCACGCGGAACGTGTGCTGATACCAACCGCCCGCCGTCTCGGATCCCGTCGGCCCAACCGTTTCGACAGTGAACCAGCTCTGTCCGTCGTCGTTCGACACGTCGACGCGCAACACGTCCGTGTTCGGCGCGCCTCCCTGATCGTTCGAGAACCATCTCCAGTAGCTGATGAAAGGATTCGTCGTGCTGCCGATCATGTACTTGCGCGAGAGCAACGTGGTGAACCCGCCGTCGACGTCGGCTGCGCTCGCGGCGCCGCCGGCAGTTCCGTTTCCAGTGACCCAGCACGCCACACCCGCTCCGCTCGTGTGATCGTCCTCCGGTTGCGCCGTCGTTCCGACCGGATCGGCGCGCACCCAACCTCCGGCCGTCGCCGTGTCGCCCGTCACCGGAGACGCCCACCCCGTGGCGGTTTCGAAGTCCTCGGCTGCGACGATCGTCGCCGACACCGCGACGGTCGCCGAGTACGGAGCCTCCGCGCCCGACTCGGGCGAAGTCCACACGACCTGGTTGGGCGTTTGCGCGCTGACGTAGTACTGCACGCTCGTGCCGCACGCCGCCGGAGCGAACGTGCCCGCGTAGCGGTTGCCCCCGAGCGCGACGAGGTCCGTGCTCGTCCACGCGCCGCCCGTGCTCGTCCACAACTTCAAGCTGTTCGCGAGCAGACCCTGCGTCGGTGAATCGATCTGGACGACCAGCGACTGTCCGCCCGGATCGATCGCAGTCGGCGTTCCGTTTGGGAACGTGAACGTGACCGGCGGCGCGCCGACCCACCACACGAACAATCCGCGCTCGAGGTCGCTGCCGACGACGGTGCCGCTCGCGAAGTAGGGGTAGTTGTTCCACAGGCCGTTGTAGCCCGGACCATCCTGCTCGGGGTACGTGTCGAACGACGCGATCAACGTCGGCGCCAAACTGCTCGACGAGCGATCGAACACGCGCAAACCGCTCTGGTAGTTCGACTCGAAGAGGAGGTTGTCCTTCGTGTACAGGTTGTGGTCGACCGTGATCCCGTTCTGGAACTCGCCCAGGTAGGGCAGCGTCGGGGTCGCGTCGAGGATGTGCGTCGCGTCGAACACGCGCGTATACGGACGGCCGTCGGTCTCGTCGTTGTGATAGAGGAACTGGCGGTCGGGGGAGAGCCACGCCTGGTGCGAGTATCCCGGCAGTCCGTACACGACGTGCAGCAGCGAAACGGGCACAGCGTGGTTCGTCACGTCGACGATGTCGATGCCCGTGTCCGCGTAGCCGTTGTTGAGACCGCCGCAGCAGATGGCGATCTCGCGGCCGGGGTACGAGACGATCTGCGCTTCGTGCACGTAGCGGTTCGACCATTGCCCGACGAACGGCGGGTTCACCGGATCCGCGTTGAGGTCGTAGATGCGCAGGCCGTTGCTCTGTCCGCCTGCGCGATACAGATAGCCTGACTGCATGTTGATCGCGATCGTGTGCGTGTTGCCGACGCCGCCCGTCATCACCGTGTTGACGAGCGGTGCGACACCGTTGTCCACGTTGGCGAGGTCGACGACCTGGATGCCGCCGTTGTTCTCGGTACCGACGTAGGCGTAGTGGCCGAACGTGCGCATGTCGCGCCACAAGCTCTGGTTCCCAGGAATCTGCGCGACGATCACCGGGTTGCCCGGCTGCGTGACCTCGACGATCGACATGCCGATCGAAGTGCCGATGAGTGCGTACTCACGGCCCGAAGGCGACGTGTAGCCGAAGCAACTGCTACCCGAGCCGCCGACGCCCAAACCGAGGTCGGGGAGCGAGAGCCAGGAGAGCAGCGTCACGTTCATGTGCGCGAAGTTCGTCCCGGTCTGGTACTGCTGCGTCGGCGGTTGCGACGAGGCGCCTTGCGCGGACTGTGCGCGCGTGAGCCGTGCCTCGGTTGCTCGCGCTTGCGCTGCTGCGTTCGGGTCCACTCGTTCCGCGTTGCGCCAACCGTGCCCGGGGTACGCCGGCCGGCGATCGAGCACCTTGGGATCGCCATCGTGCGCGAGCACGAACGACGCAGTCGCGATGGCTGTCACGATTCCTAGGACGAGGGTTCCGCGGTGGTTCATCGAGATCCGGTGCGCATCGGCCGTGAGCTCGTCGAGAGCGACGAGGTAGAGGAGCCGGTGTTCAGCACTCAATCATGCCCCAGGAGCGCCGATCCCTCCACCCGTGCGACCGGTATCTCGGCTACAGGGGCGCGAGAGGAACTCTTTGCGCGCGTTTCTGCGCCGCGAGCCCGCCCCAGCGCCTCAGCCCGCCGCTACAGGCGCGCGCAGCACTGCTTGAACTTCTTGCCGCTCCCGCACGGGCACGGATCGTTGCGCCCGACCTTGTCGGCCCGGTGCACGAACGGAGCTTGCGCTTTGTGCGGAGCGTGATGCGCGACCTCGCCGGTCCGCACGGTCGCTTCGAACTCGTCGGCGGTGCGCTCGAGCGCTTGTCGCGCTTCGAACATCTGCGTCACCACCGCGTTCTCGCCCAGGAAGTCGAGGTACGCACGCAACACCTCGATCGCGTGCGCCGCGAGCGGATCCTTGCGCCCGAAGTGCGCCGGCAACAAGTGCCCGACGATGCCGTGCATGTGCTCGCCGTCGAGGTGGCGCGGCGCAATACCGACCTCGTCGTAGGCGCACGACAAGAACGCGTCGGCGATCTTGCGCACGTCCTCGCGCGGGATGGACAACGCTTTCGCCTGCGACGAATCGAGGAAGGCTGCGCTTTCGAGGCGGATTTCGCGGTCGGGCATGGGTGCGCAGGATAGCGGTAGGTGCGACTGCGCGAGCACGGAGCCGCAGCAAATTCCCGCGGATTCGCGGATAGACTCATCCGGATCATGGAGGTCGTCCTCGTCCATCCGGAGATCCCGCACAACACGGGCTGCGCGGCGCGTCTGTCGGCGGCGCTCGGATTGCGTCTGCACCTCGTCGAGCCGCTGGGTTTCTCGCTCGAGGACCGCTACCTCAAGCGCGCGGGACTCGACTACTGGCCGATGGTCGATCTCGTCGTGCACCGTTCGTTCGAAGCGCTCGCCACGAGCCTCGCCGGCACTCGTTCGCTCGAGCAACGCCTGCGCCTGTTCAGCGCACGCGGCGGCGCATCGCTGTTCGAGACCGCGTTCGAGCCCGACGACGTGCTCGTGTTCGGCAGCGAGACGCGCGGCTTGCCCAAGGATCTGCTCGAGCGCCATCCCCAGCGCCGCGTGTACATCCCGATCCGCTCCGGTGTGCGCAGCCTGAACCTCGCGAACGTCGTGTGCCTGTCGGTGTACACAGCGCTCGTGCGCGCCGGCGTGCCGTTGCCCGAAAACGACGGCAGCTACTCCGCGCATCCGCTCGCTCCCGAGGACATCTGGCCCTCATCGCGTGTGTCGCGAGCGGACGCGTGATGGACGGCGCGACGCAAGAGACTTCGGATCCTCGACATCAGCCCGCGCCGGTCGATCGCGAGGCGTCGGCACTGGAGATCATCCAGCCCCAATCGAGCGTGCTCGCGAGCGGACCTTCGGGCGCGGACGCACCGAAGCGCAAGCTGCGGCCGGGCGACGAGATCGAGCTCACGATCACGGCCTTCGACGCGCGCGGCCGCGGCACCGGCGATCTCGGCGAAATGCACATCACCGTGCGGCGCGCGACCCCCGGCAGCCGCATACGCGCGCTCGTGCTGAAACGTCGCAGGTCCGCGGTCGAAGCCGTCGCGCTCGAAACACTCGACGCCGGTCCGCACGCGGTGACCGCACCTTGCGCGCACTTTGGATCGTGCGGTGGATGCAGCCTGCAGTCGCTCGACTATGCGCAGCAGCTCCAAGGTCTGCACGCCATCGTCGCAACTGCCTTCCGGACCCACGGCCTCGCCCACGTGCCGATCGACCCCGTCATCCCGGCTCCGTCGACGACGCGCTACCGCAACAAGATGGAGTTCTCGTTCTCCACGCGCCGCTGGATCGCGCCGGACGAACCCAACGGCGCACCGAACGGTTTCGCGCTCGGCCTGCATGCGGCCGGACTGCACACGAAGGTCGTCGACATCCTGGGCTGCTCGATCCAGACCGAATCCGCCGACGCGATCTTGTCCACGCTGCGCGAACTCGCCGTCGAGCGCGACATCCCGCCGTGGGATCCGCAAGCTCACGTCGGGCTCTTGCGACACATCGTGCTGCGCGTCGCGGGGACGACGAACGAAGTGCTCGTCAACCTCGTGACCTCGACCGAGGCGCCGGACATCATCGACCCGCTCGTGCGCGAGATCGTCGCGCGCAACCCTTCGATCACGACGTTCGTGCAGAACGTCAACTCGCGCCCGGCCGACACCTCGATCGGAGATCCGGGCCGGGAGCGCATCCTCTTCGGCACGGGCACGATCCGCGAGCGCATCCTCGGCCTCGAACTGCTCGTGTCCGCAGGCTCGTTCTTCCAAACCAACAGCACCCAGGCCGAGCGCCTGTTCGAGATCGTGCGCGAGGAATCCGCGTTGACCGGAGCCGAGACCGTCTACGACCTGTACTGCGGCACGGGCACGATCGCGCTCGTGCTCGCGAGCCGTGCGCGCGAAGTGATCGGCTTCGAGATCGTCCCTTCCGCCGTCGCCGACGCGCGCGCGAACGCAGCCCGCAACCACATCCTCAATGCGCGCTTCGTCGAAGGCGACGCGCTCGACGGGCTCGCGCATCCGGACCTGCCGCGCCCCGACGTCTGCGTCGTCGATCCGCCGCGCGCCGGCCTGCACAAGCGCGTGCTCGCACACCTCGCCGAACTCCAACCGAAGCGCATCGTGTACGTGTCCTGCAGTCCGGCCTCCGCCGCGAACGACGTCGCCGAGCTGGAGAAGCTCGGCTGGCGCACCCTGCGCGTGCGTCCCATCGACCTCGTTCCGCACACGCCGCACATCGAGTCCGTCATCACGCTCGTCCCGCACACGCCGTGAACGACGCGTCCAAATCGAACGACAGCTACGCCCAAGCCGCGCGACAACACGGCGGCCTCTGCCCGCGCTGCAGCAACGTCAAGATCGTCACCTCCGTAAAGGGCTCCACCTTCCTCCT
>JBBQNP010000183.1:0-8023 GCA_038330085.1 Planctomycetota bacterium
GTCCAAGAAGCTGGCCAGCTGCCTTGCCCTGACCGGGTGACGCAGCTTGCGCACGGCCTTCGCCTCAATCTGCCGCACGCGCTCGCGCGTCACGCGGAAAATGCGGCCCACCTCCTCGAGCGTGTACGTGTACCCGTCACCGATGCCGTACCTCAACTTGACGATCTCGCGCTCGCGGAACGTCAGCGTCGACAACACTTCGTCGATGCGCTCCTTCAACATCTCGTGCCCCGCCGCCTGCAGCGGGCTCTCGGCCGATTCGTCCTCGATGAAGTCGCCGAAGTACGAGTCGTCCGACTCGCCGATCGGCCGGTCGAGGCTGATCGGATGCTTGCTGATCTTCATCACGCGCTTGGCTTCGTCCACCGAGATACCGGTCGCCTCGGCCACCTCCTCGACGCTCGGCTCGCGGCCCTTCTGCTGCACGAGCTTCTTCGTGACGTTGCGCAGCTTGCTCATCGTCTCGATCATGTGCACCGGGATGCGGATCGTGCGCGCCTGATCGGCGATCGAGCGCGTGATCGCCTGGCGGATCCACCACGTCGCGTACGTCGAGAACTTGTAGCCGCGGCGGTACTCGTACTTCTCGACCGCCTTCATCAGGCCGGTGTTGCCTTCCTGGATGAGGTCGAGGAACGAGAGCCCGCGGTTCCGATACTTCTTGGCGATCGACACGACGAGGCGCAGGTTGCCCGAGCTGAGCTTGCGCTTGGCTTCTTCGTACTCGGCGAAGTGCAGGCGCACATGGTCGACGCGATGCTTCAGGCGCGAGGCCGGCTCCATCGCCTCGAGCTCGAGCTCGCGCAACTGGTCGGAGAGCTCGCGCACCTGCGGCGAGGGCTTCTTGCTCGACTTCAACGCCGCCAGCTTGCGCTCGATCGAGCGCATCTCGCGGTGGTGATCCTCCATCTTGTCGATGTACGGACGCACCTTCTTGACTTGCAGGTGACACTCCTCGATCAGGATCACGAGCTTGCGGCGCAGCGATTGCACCGTCTCGAGCTGCTCACTCTTGCGCTTCTTCGACAGCGAGAGATCGAGCAGGGGTCGGTACTCCTCCTGGATCTGGCCGAGCAAACGGCGGATCGTCACGAGGTTCACCGGCAGACGCTTGGCGAGGAAGTTCTTGCCCAGCGTCTCGACGATCTTGGGATCGTCATCGGGCTTGGGGTTCGGGTTGACCTTGAGCGTGCGATCAAACGCGAGCTCGCCGCGCTCCACTTCTTCGAGCGTCCTGAGCGCGCTCGTCATGCACAGACCGGACCCGATCGCCTTCTTGCGGAAGCGCTTGCGCGTGATCTCGATCGTCTTCGCCAAGTAGATCTCCTGGTCGCGCGTGAGCAGCGGGATCTCGCCCATCTGCGTCAGGTACATGCGCACCGGATCGTCGATCTTCTCGGGCATCGACGACTTGGGGAAGATCGTCTCCGGGAGCTCGTCGTCGTGGTCGGAGTCGTCGGCTTCGGGCGTGACCTCGCGCTCGCCTTCTTCCTTCTCGTCGGAGCGGCCCGCGGCACCGTCGGCGTCGTCCTGGATCTCGACGCCCGCGTCCTCGAGCGCGACGAAGATGGCGTCCATCTTGTCCGGCGGAAGGAACTGCTCCTCCAGGAGCTTGTTCATCTCCGAGTAGGTCAAGACGCCTTTCTTGCGGCCCTCTTCGACGAGGTGCTTGATCGTCTCCTCGATCTTTTCAGCCATGGTGGATGGGGTCCTCGACGTCAGCAGACTGGGGATTTGTGGACGGTGTGGATTCGGACTCGTAGGAGAGCCGGCGCGCGAGATCGATCAACGCGGGATCGCTCGCGGCGGCGTGCTCGCCCTTCTCGCGCAGCATCTGCGTCTCGAGATCGCGGAACGCGCGGTGTTCTTCGTGGAATCGTGCTTCGCGCACGCGGCGCGACAAGAAGGCGATCTGCGCTTCGACCAGGCGCTTGGGCGTGTAGTCCTCGTCGACCGGCACGTGCACGCAGGGCTCGACGCGGTTGCGCGCCGGATCGTCGGCCAGGAATGAGAGCACGCTCGACACGTCGATCGCGGACTCGGGCTCGTCGTAGAGCGCGGCGATCGCGGCGAACACGCGGTTGAGCTCGTCGTCCGGGCAGCCCGCGAGGTACGCGCGCACCATAGGGAACACGCCCGCGTCGAGCAGCACAGCGCCGAGCATCTCCTCGAAGCACGTGACGAGCAGTCGATCGACGCTGACCGCTGTCGGAGCTTGCGGACGCACTTCAGCGCGCGTGCGCGCCTCGCGTGCAGCCGCTCGCGTCGCCGGCAGGTCCTCGAGCTGCGCGCGCAGACCCGCGACCGGCAGACCCAGCTTCGTCGCCAGCTCGGCGATGCGCGCGTCGCGGTGCACAGGCTTCGACAAGCGCATCATGAGCTCGAGCACGTTGTCGACCGCGCGCGAGAGCTCGATCCCGCGCAGATCGCGCAGACCGGTGACCAAAAAATCGAACCAGCTCTGTGCCTGCTCGAGCTGCGCCGTGAACGCGCTCGCACCGTCGCGCACGAGCAGGTCGCAGGGATCGTCGCCGCCCGGCAAGGACACGACGTCGATCTCGACCTCGAGCGGCAGGAGTCCGTGCAGCGCCTTGTACGCCGCCTTGCGACCGGCATCGTCTCCATCGAAAACCAGAGAGATACGACGCGCGCCGGTCTTCTTGATCAAGCCTGCGTGATCGTCCGTCGTCGCCGTGCCGAGCACCGCTACGACGTTGGCGAGACCGACCTGGTGCGCGGCCATGACGTCGGTGTACCCCTCGACGAGCACGATGTGCCCGGACCGGCGCACGACCGGCAATGCGCGGTCGAACGCGTACACGAGGCGTCCCTTGCGGAAGAGCTCGGTCTCGGCCGTGTTGATGTACTTGGGTCCCGCTTCGTCGTCGTCGACGAGGCGGCGTGCACCGAACCCGATCGTGCGGCCGCGCACGTCACGGATCGGGATCATCATGCGGCCGCGGAAGAAGTCGTACGGGCGGCCTTCGTCGGTGCGGCGCACGAGCCCGACCTTTTCGCAGTCGGCCAGATCGAAGCCTTGTTCGCGCGCAAAGTTCACGAACGCCTGCCCGTTCGCGGGAGCGTGCCCGATGCCGAACGCGTCGGCGGTCACGTCCGACAGACCGCGCGAGCGCAGGTAGCGCGCCGAAGTCTGGCCTTCGCTCGTGCGCAACTGAGCCTGGTAGAAGCGCGTGCCGGCCTCGAGCAGGCCGAGGAGCTTGTCCGCGCCTTCGCGCTCTTCCGGCCGCAACTTGGCGCGGCGGGGCAGCTCGACGCCGGTGCGCGCGGCCAGGATCTCGATGGCGTCGTTGAAGCCGAGGTTGTCGAACTGCTCGAGGAACTTGATCTGGTCGCCGCCGGTCCCGCACGCGCCGAAGCAGTGCCAGGTCCCGCGCCGCGGGTCGACTTTGAACGAGGGCGTGCGCTCTTCGTGGAACGGACAGCACGCTTCCCACAGGACCCCGCGCTTCTTCAAACCCGGCACGCGCTCGCGCACGACGTCCTCGATCGGAGCGCGCAGCTTGATGGCCTCGACCGCGCGGCGGAACTCCTCCCGGCTGGAGTCGTCCCGACTCCGCTGGTCGCGCTGGTGGGTTTCGCTGCTGTGCATCACGGCCGTGGAGTCGAAGGATGGAAGGCGGATCGAGGGTGCTTGGGTCGTGACGCGCGGACGTCGTCGGAGGGTCGGTCGAGGAACGAAAAAGCCCCCTACTCTAGAGCGCATGACAGCGCTTCGAGCGGGAACCATTCTGCGGAGGCGATTCAGGCGGCTAGGGCAATTCAGGCTGGTCAGGAACTCGGGCTATGGGCGAAACTCACCGTTGGAACATCAGTCGGGCGAACCTGGCTTCGGGAATCGGAACGGACGTGTCGGACTCATCTGCGCCAGGCTGAGCTTCGCGCACAGAAGCGTATCCCACGAGGCTCTAGGGGGCGGTCAGGACGTGAAGGACCTTCCATCGAGACGGTGCCGTTCCGGAGGAAGTTCCAGGGGAGGTTTCGTAGGAGGTTCCGTGGGCGGTCAAGGCTCAGAGGGCGGGTTCGCGGCCACCGGTCCGTGGCCCCCGTTTCATAGCCCGGCGAACCCCTTCCCGACGGGGCCGATCTTCGCCCCCGATGAGCGCGATTTCCAGGCTGCGGATCGCTCCCAAGAGCCTGGATTCCGCGGTTTTCGAGGCGATCGGGCGCGCTTCGGGCGAGAAAAACTACCGGATCCGGCGCGTGGAACCAAGAACGAGGCCGGTTTGGCGAGCCTCGACCCTCCGGCTCAGCCGCTCTCGAGCCCCTTCCCGGCGTCGGGCGCGAGCGTCGCAAGCCGCCGCAACGTGACGAGGTCGAGGTCCTCCGCCCGCGCTTTCGGGTCCAACCCCGCGGCCTCGAGCCAGCGCACGCCCGTCTCCCTCGACCCCGCGATCGTGGCCAGAACCCGCGCCAGCGACTGGCGCCGGCGTTGGAAGAGGCCGTCGACGAGGCGCGAGAGCTCGGCGCGCGCACGCGGTTCCATGCGGGTCGGGTGCGGGACGAGGCGCACCACGCTGCTCTCGACGTCGGGCTTGGGCCAGAACAGCGCCGCCGGAACGGAGCGCACGAGCGTCGCGTCGTAGTCGATCTGCAGCCGGATCGAGAGCGGCCCCCACGCATCCGTACCCGGGCGAGCGGCGATGCGCTGCGCGACCTCGCGCTGCACGAGGACGGTCATCGACGCGGGCGGATTTTCGAGCTGGGCGACGGTCGCGAGCAGCGGACCGGCGACCGAGTAGGGCAGGTTCGCCACCAGGTGCCAAGGCGCTTTGTCGGGCAAAGCGGCGAGCACGCGCGGTTCGATCGCGTGCTTCGTCGCCAGCGCGTCGGCCACGACGAGGCGAAAGCGCGTCTCCGCCGCGAGCAGCTCGGCTGCGATTTCAGCTAGGCGCGGATCGATCTCGACGGCGACGAGGTTCACGCCCGCGCGCAGGAGGTGCAGGCTCAGCGTGCCGCAGCCCGGACCGACTTCGAGCACCGTGTCGCCCGGTCCGACCTCGGCATCGCGCACGATCGCACGCAGCATGTTCTCGTCGAGCAGGAAGTTCTGGCCGAGACGGCGGGAGGGCCGGAAGCCGCGCTCGTCGAGCGCCGCGCGCAGCACGCTCCATGCAGGCCGGCCGTGCTCGCCCGGCGTGAGCGCGCTCATGTGCGCGACGTCCGACCGCGTCGAACCGCGGTATCGGTGCTCGTCATCACTGCGCACTCTGGTTCCATCATCGCTGCGCGCGGGTTGCTTCGTCGCTGCGCTCGGGCCTCATCATCGCTGCGCTGGGGTTGGATCATCGCTGCGCTCCTTCGAGCAACCACGTGATTGCCAGGGTCGCCTGTCCGCTCCCGCGCACGTCCTCGAGCACCGCCGTCGCGTCCCGTCCGAATCGGCGACCGACAGCCACCAGCCGCGCGTGCGTCAGTGGATCGGTGCCGAACGAGTCGGCGTGCAGCATCAACCACTCGCGCGCGCCGACGACGCAGCGGAAGCCGATGTCCTCGCCGCGCGTGTGCGGATCGATCTCGAGGTGCTCGAACGCGACACGGTCGTAGTCGTCGAGGTAGTGGAGCGGGCGCAGTTGCGACGTGAACGAACCGCCGAGCACCCACGCACGCGCGCGCGAGCCATCGTCGAGCCCGGGAGTCTGGATGGGATCCTCGACCCACTCCCAGACGTTGCCGCACATCTCGTAGGTCGAGAACTGCGTCGCGCCCTGCTCGAACGTCCCGACCGGAACGGGTCGCGAGAGGTGCATCTCGACCGTGTTCGCGACGAGGCTCGTGGGTTGTCCCCACGGAAACGGCAGCGAACGCGTTCCGCAAGCCACGCGCAGCCATTCGCCGGCGGTCGGCAGGCGCATGCCGCGCTCGTGGGCGTAGGCGCGCGATTCGTCGAGCGTCATCCAGCTCGCGGCCCACGACGACGAATCCTCGGTCCAGGTCGAGGTCTCCTGCTCGAGCACGGGATCAGGCGGCCCGATGTGCTTTTTTTGGAAGGCGAGCCACTCACCGCGCGGCACCTCGAAGCGATCGACGAGCAGCGCCAGAGTGTTCTCGCACGTGACCGGCGGACCCGAACGCGCCGTGAAGATGGCGCGACCGACGGGCACGAACGCGAGGCGCTCGATGTCGCGCAGCGCGGCCTCGCGCTCGGCCGAGCGCGGACCACAGGCAGCACAGATCAGGACCAGCAGGAGTGCAGGGAGAATCGAGGTTGGGAGCACGAACTCGTGCGCACCCGAACGCGCGGGTCTGCGCGTGCGCACACCCATCACGCCCCGAAACCTCCTCGCCGATCGCGCGAACCGGGCCAACCAGGGACCGCGCGGGTCCCCTGCTCGTGCCCGTGCTCGCGCGCGCGTCGTCAGGGTCTCACTGCTTGGCCGACGAGGCCGACGAGGCCGGCGTCGTACCCGCGCCCTTGTCGGACACGAAGATCTCGACGCGCCGGTTCATCCGCTTGTTGTCGGCCGTGTCGTTCTTGGTGATCGGGTCGTACTGGCCGAAACCGATGATGGCGACGTCGCGCTGCGGGACCTTGCCGCTCGTCACGAGCTCGGCCGCGACCTCGATCGCGCGCGCGGCGGAGAGCTGCAGGTTGCCGTGCGGAAAGCGCTCCTTGGTGGCGGGCTTGGAGACCTTGTCGCTGTCGGTGTGACCGCGCACCCAGATGCGACCGTGCGGCTTCTCGTCGATCTCGCCGGCGATCTTGCCGAGCGCCTTCTTGCCGTCGGCGGAGAGTTCGGCCGAGCCGGAGTCGAACAGGATCTTGTCCTGGACCATCAGCACGTAGCCGCCCTCGACGGGGAAGCGCTCGATGTCCTGCATCGGACGGCCAAGGGTGTCGATCTTGTTGCGCAGCTCGGAGAGGCGCGTGTCGAGATCGTCGCCGTAGCCCGCGTTCGACAGGCCGCTGACATCGTTCATCGCGATGCCGCGCTTGAGGTCGTTGTTGTCCTTCTGCAGCTTCTCGATGACCTGATCGCGCTCGAAGAGCTGCTGCTGTGCACGCTTCGTGACGACGACCTGGTCGTCGTATTGCTGCTGCGAAACGCAGCCCGCAGTCAGACAGAGTCCGGTCAGCACGAGTGCCGGGCTCAGGCGTTGGAAGATCCTCGACACGTTGGTTGTCATGAGCAACATCTTGAACAGCTTCATCCCGGCCTTGGCTCGGAATGCCCTCGATCCCCGCTGGTTCGTCGTCGGGCGCCGGCGCGGCAACGTTGCCGGCACTCGGAACCCGAGCCCCTCACCGTCGTTCAGCGGAGGGGAAAGCGGCTGAAAACCAGCGGTTTTCGAGCTTTACGCGGCGCTCCGCAACGCGTGCGGTGCGCCTCCCTCGACCTCTGCGACGACGTGTCGGAGTCTAGCGGTCGGGATTTCACAATCCAGGGGCTGTCCGAGCGGTATTCGGCTACTTGCTGCCGAACATGCCGGAGATGGTCGTGGCGACGGGCGAGAACACGCCCGAGCTGACCGCCATGGCGATCGGCACCGCCAGGATCAACACCAGCGAGGTGACCAAGATCAGCGTGCGCATGCCGGCACCCTCGTACTCCTCGGGCACTTCCTCGACGCGGACCTTCCGGCGCGCGGTGACCTCGACCGGCACTCCGTCCTCGTCCATCTCCTCCACGACGGTCTCTTCGATGACGACGTCGCCGACGTCCTCGATGCCCTCGTCGACGATGGTCTCGATCTCGGAGTACTCGTCGGAGGGGATCCCGATCTCCTGGGTCGCCATCCCGGCGTCGGCCAGGATGTCGTCCTCGAAGACGAGCTCCTCGCGCACGTCACCCAGGTCGACCACCTCGCCGCCCGAGAGCTCGTTGCGCAGGTTCTCGACGTCCGCCCGGCGCAGCTTCATCGTCTCGCCTTCGCGGAACGCGCGGATCTCGCCTTCGGAAACGAGGCGCTTGAGCTCCTCTTCCTTGAGGCGCAGCTCCTTCAAGGCCTCTTCGAAGCTGAAGAACTGGTCTTTCTCGGCCACGTGCGGGGTACTCCTGGGACT
>JBBQNP010000184.1:0-7957 GCA_038330085.1 Planctomycetota bacterium
GCGACGGTTTCGAACGGCAAGGTCACCAAGATCGTCGAGAAGCCGCAGAACCCGCAGTCGAACTATGCCGTCATTGGCATCTACATGTACGACGGGCGCGTCTGGGACATCATCAAGACGCTCAAGCCGTCCGATCGCGGCGAGCTCGAGATCACCGACGTCAACAACTGGTACCTGCAGGACGGCTCGATGACGTACGAGATCCTGGACGGCTGGTGGACCGACGCGGGCACGTTCAAGTCGCTGCACCATTCCGCGACGCTCGTGGCGCAGGGCGGCGCGAATAAGTCTTGAGAAGGCAAGTCGTGACGAGGCCAGTCGTAGCGTGACACGCGTGCGCGCTCGACCTCGTGTGACCTGCCTACCGAGTTCCACGCGATGAAGCGGGTGCTCGTGACCGGCGCGTCGGGCATGCTCGGCAGCGAATTGTGCCTCAGCGCGCCCGCGGGAACCGTCGTCGTCGGCACGGACTTGCGCGCGAATGCTCCCGTCGACGTGCCCGGCATCGACCTCGCGGACGAGGCGCTCGTCGCACGCTTGTTCGAAGAGCCTGAGTCGTTCGGGGCAGAGGGGCCGTTCGACGGCGTGATCCACGCCGCCGCGTTCACGGCGGTCGACCTCGCGGAAGAGCGCGAAGGCGACGCGCGCCGCGCCAACGAAGAAGCGTCGCGCGTGCTCGCGACGCAGTGCGCGAAGCGCTCGATCCCGCTCGTCCTCGTCAGCACCGACTTCGTATTCGACGGCACTGCGACGCGCCCGTACCGCGAAGAGGATCCGCCGCGTCCTCTGTCGGCGTACGGACGCACGAAGCTCGCCGGTGAACTCGCCGCGCGCGAAGCTCACCCGACCGGCACACGCATCGTGCGCACGCAGTGGCTCTACGGTCCGCGCGGCAAGCACTTTCCCGGCACGATCCTCGGCCTCGCGAAAGACCGCAAGGAGCTGAAGGTCGTGCACGACCAGGTCGGATCCCCGACGTCGACGCTCGAGCTCGCGCCCGCGCTGTGGGACGTGCTCGAGCGCGGTGAAGCGGGCGCGTACCACGCGGCCTGCGAAGGACAGGCCTCCTGGTTCGAGGTGGCTTGCGCGACGCTCGAGCTGGCGGGCGTGCAGGGTGTCACGGTCACGCCGTGCAGCACGTCGGAGTTCCCGAGGCCGGCCGTGCGACCGCGCTACAGCGTGCTCGACTGCTCGCGTCTCACGAAATTGCGCGGGAAAACCCTCATGCCCTGGCGCAAAGCGCTCGAAGCCTACTTGAAGAGCCAGACCACATGACCACCACGTGTCTCGTCACCGGCGGCGCCGGGTTCATCGGCAGCAACTTCGTGCTCATGCTGGCCGAAATCCGGCCTGACTGGCACGTCGTCAACCTCGACGCGCTCACGTACGCGGGCAACCGCGAGAACCTCGCGTCGCTCGAAGGCAACGCGCGCCACGTGTTCGTGCACGGGGACATCACGAAGCCCGACGACGTCGAACGCGCATTCATCGAGGCCAAGAAGCTCAAGGGTCCGATCACGGTCGTGCACTTCGCGGCCGAGAGCCACGTCGACCGCTCGATCGTCTCCGGTGTCCCGTTCGTCACCACCAACGTGGTCGGCACGCAGATCCTGCTCGACGCCGCGCGCAAACACGGCACGTCGAAGTTCGTGCACGTGTCGACCGACGAGGTCTACGGCAGCCTCGGTCCGACGGGCGCGTTCCGCGAGGACACGCCGCTCGCACCGAACTCGCCGTACAGCGCCAGCAAGGCCGCGAGCGACATGCTCGTGCGCGCGGCGGTGCACACGCACGGCTTCGACGCGTGCATCACGCGCTGCTCGAACAACTACGGTCCCTACCAGTTCCCCGAGAAGTTCCTGCCGCTGATGATCGCCAACGCGAGCGAAGACAAGCCGATCCCCGTGTACGGCGACGGACAGCAGGTGCGCGACTGGCTCTACGTGCGCGACCACTGCGAAGCGATCCTGGCGGTGCTCGAGAAGGGCAAGCAGGGCGAGGTCTACAACGTCGGCGGCAACAACGAGCTCGCGAACCTGGTGCTCGTGAAGCGCGTTTTGAAGGAGATCGGCAAGCCCGAGAGCCTGATCACCTACGTCAAGGACCGCCCGGGCCACGACCGCCGCTACGCCATCGACGCCCGGAAGATCAAGGCCGAGTTGGGCTGGTCGCCGCGCTTCACGTTCGACCAGGCGCTGCCCCTGACCATCCGTTGGTACCAGACCCAAAAGGAATGGTTGCAAAGGGTTAGGAGCGGAGCCTACCGTGAGTACTACGCCCGCCAGTACGGGGGCTGAGACCGCAGGGGGGACGCCGGGCAGGCGGACGTCAACCCGCCGTCCTTTCCAGCCGATGAGGCGGGACCACCTCTCTCGGCGCGGTCCGGTTACTCTGTGCCCCAAGGTACTTTACGCCGCCAACCACTTCCGCCGCAGACAGCCTGACGAAGCCAGACCGATGAAGCACCCCCGCGCACGAGCAGTCCGGTTCCTCTCCTGCGTGACCCTTTGCGCACTGTCTGCCTGCAGCACGACGTCGGACAAGCCGACCCAGCCCGCGGTCGCAGCACCAGCGCCGAGCGCCGTTGCGCCCGATGTGCAAGGCAAGCAGTACTACATCTTCGGTGAAGTCTCGGCGCAGGGCGCGCAAGCCTTCGATGGAGACACCACCGTGTTCGAAGCGGTGACGCGCGCACAGCCGCGCAAGGACTCGGCGAACTTGGGTCGCGTGCGCCTGATCCGCGCCGATCCGCGCGATCCGATGGAGTGGACGATCGACCTCCTCCACATCATGCAGACCGGCGACTCGAGCCAGAACCTGCACGTTCAGGAGCGCGACGTCATCTACGTGCCGCCGGCAGCGCCGGTGGAACCCAAGCGATGAGCCTCTCGCGCTCTTCCAAGCTGGGCTGGCTGGCGGCTTGCGTGCTGCTGCTGGTGTCGGCCTGCAACACGATGCCCGACAAGCGCGTGCTGCAGTACCTCAACACGGAGGGCTTCGGCAACCGGTACATCGGCAACGCGGAGGAAGAGAACTGGCTCGGGCTCGGTGACCGCCTCGAGATCACGGACCCGAACAACGAAGAGCTCGCGATCCCGAGCGTCGAGGTCGAAATCGACGGCACCGTGATCCTGCCCGAGCTCGGAGCGGTCCTCGTGGCCGGTCTGACGCGCAGCGAGATCCAGGCACTCTTGACCGAGAAGTACAGCCCCTACTTCGAGCTGCTCGACATCCAGGTCAAGATCCACACGACCGGGCACAAGTACTTCATCTTCGGCGAGGTGAACTTCCAGGGCGAGGTGGAGTTCAAGGGCGACATCACGATCTTCGAGGCCATCACGAAGGCGCAGCCGCGCAAGGACTCGGCGAACCTGGGACGCGTGCGCCTGATCCGCGCCGACCCGCGCGATCCGTTCATCACGACCGTCGACCTGGGCGACATCATCCAGCGCGGCGATTCGACGTTCAACCTGCACGTGCAGGAGCGTGACATCGTCTATGTGCCGCCCACGATGCTGGCGCAGCTCGGCTACTTCCTCGACGCGCTGCTCTTCCCCGTCAAGCAAGTGATCAGCGGTCTTTCGTCGGCCTTCTACTTGAACAACCAGTTCCACGGGGGCGGCGGCTACTACGGTGGTGGTGGATACGGCAACAACGGCAACAACAACGGGGGGATCTTCTAGGCGCTTCCTGGAAGTTGGCGCATGGCGGTCCAGATCGAGTCACAGGGACAGCTCCAGGAGTTTCTGGGGATCCTGAAGCGACGCAAGTGGCAGGTTCTCCTGCCCGCGTCGATCGTGCTCGCTTTCGCCATCGCGGCCGCGGTGATCGTCCCGAAGAAGTACGTCGCGCGCACGCAGATCGAACTGCGTCAGGTCGGCGTGTCGATCAGCACCAAGGACAGCAGCAGCGCCGTCTTTCAGTTGCGTGCGATCGAGCGCATCCAGCGCATCCTGAAGGAGCGTCAGAACGCGGAGTTTCTCTCGCTCTCCATCCAGGATCAGAACGAGTTCGTCACGCGCGTGCAGTCCGACATCCGTGTGACGCCGGCGCCCGGCGCGACCGGGACGTCGTCGTTCGTGAACATCGAGTACATGGACGTCAGCCGGGAATGGGCGTTGGAGTTCCTGAGCGCGCTCAGCAAGGACTGGATCGACGACGTCGTGACGCGTGACCGGCACAAGGCTGAGGACGAGTACGACAAGCTCTCCCGCGAGAAGGGCAAGCTCAAGCTCCAGCTCGACGGCCTCGAGCAGGAGCTGAGCGATCTCAAGGGTCGACACAACCTTTCGGCCACGCAGCCGCCGCCCGGATCGGGATCGGCGCGCAACGAGGACGCTGTCTTCAAGCGCTTGACGGACGCGCAAGACCAGCTCATGGCCGCCCACCTCAAGGTGGACACGCAGAAGGCGAAGCTCGACCTGCTGCAGAGGCAAGTCGATCAGATGCCGCCGACGGTCAAGGAAGAGAGCACGATCGCGGGTGCTTCCAACGACGCTGAGCTGGCCGACATCGACAAGCAGATCCAGGATCTGATGGACAAGAACGCCAACTTGAAGCCGGCTGCGAGCGGTTGGCCGAAGTACCAGAGCGAGCTCAAGAAGCTGAACAAGCAGCACGACGACATCAAGGCGCACAAGACGCGCTCGACGACCGAGGTCAAGGGGGTCGACAACCCCGAGATCAAGCCGCTGAAGGTCGAACTCTCCGCGCTGCAGCTCACGCTCGCCGAGAGCAACATGGCCGTGAAGCACCTCGAGGCCGACGTCAAAGACCTCCAGGCCCAGCTCGCAGAGCGAACGGACGTCTACCTCAAGCTCAACGAGCTCGAAGGCAGCGCCGGCCGGGTCAGGGCGTCGCTCGAAGACACCGAGAAGCGCTTCAACGAAAAACTGCAGCAGTCCGTGCAGCTCTCGAGCCCGCAAGCCAACCCGTTCTCGATCACCGAGCCCGCCCACGTGGGCTCGAAGCCGACCGAGCCCAACCCCTGGCTCATCATGAGCTTCGGCCTCGTGTTCGGACTCGGTCTCGGCCTGGGCATCGCGCTCGTCGCGGAGTACAGCCGCAACTGCTTCCGCAGCGTGGCCGACATCAGCCGCGTCATGGTCGTGCCCGTGCTCGGCAGCATCGGCACGATCCTGACGCGCCGCCAGCGCCGCGTCACGCTGGTGCGTCGCACGGTCGTCGGGATGTCGAGCGTCGCGCTCGTGGCCGCGATCCTGTTCGTGACGTGGGCCTGGGCCAGCCACGCGCAGTACTTGTCACAGGACCTGCGCGACGCCATCGAGCACCTGCGCTCGAAGTTGCGCTAAAGGTTTGTCGCCGTGCGCGACCTGATCGTCACCTTCTTCATCCTGTTCTCGCTGCCGGTGTGCTTCCGGCGGCCGTTCATCGGATTGCTGATGTTCACGCTGCTGGCGTACATGCGCGTCCAGGACCTGACGTGGGGCTTCGCGCGCTTCGAGCGCTGGTCGTACTACGTGGCGCTCGTGACGATGGCCGGCTTCGTGATGGGCAAGGGCGAGCGGAAGTTCATGCTGCCCGACATCCGCAACTGGCTGATGGTGACGCTCGTCGTGCTCGTCGGCGCGTCGATCCTCGCCGGACAATATCTGCGGCCGCGCGACCTCGAGACGTTCATCGAGTACGGCAAGATCATCGGCGTGGCACTCTTCACGACCGGCGTGGTCAAGAACCGCTCGTACCTGCGCATCCTCTTGTGGGTGATCGCGCTGTCGTTCGGGTTCTACGGCGTGAAGAACGGCTTGGCGTTCCTCGTGTCGGGGGGGAGCCTCGTCATCATCCAGGGCCCGGGCGGAATGTTGTCGGACAACAACGACTTCGCGCTCGCGCTCGTCATGGGCATTCCGTTGCTTCTGTACCTCGGCCTCGCGGAGACACGTCCGATCCTGCGGCGCACGACGCTGGCGATGATCCCGCTGATGGTGCTCACGATCGTCGCAACGCACTCGCGCGGCGCGTTCCTCGCGCTCGGTGTCACATCGGTCCTGATCGTGTGGAGGTCGCGCAACCGCGTGGCCGGGTTCTCGATGCTCTTCTTGATCCTGATCGCGGGCGTCATCGCGCTGCCGAAATCGTACAAGGAGCGCATCGCGACGATCGGCTCGTACGAGGAGGACTCGTCCGCTCGCGGCCGACTCGAGGCCTGGAAGGTCGCCGGCCGCATGATCGCGGCGAACCCGCTGCTCGGCGTGGGCTACGCCAAGTTCCAGCAGAACTACAAGAACTACGACCCCAACGCGGCCCTCCCCTCGACAGGCCAGGAGCACGAAGTCGGCACGCGCGTGGCGCACAACAGCTACTTCCAGATCTGGGCCGAGGTGGGCACGCCGGCGTTCCTGATCTACTTGTCGCTGATGGTGCTGTCCTTCATCGATCTGTCGCGCGTGCGGCGCGAGGCGCTGCGCAAGTACCACTCGAGCTGGATCCTGTCGTACACGACGATGCTCGAGGCCAGCATGCTCGCCTTCGTGGTCGGCAGCTTCTTCTTGAACCGCGCGCAGTTCGACCTCTTCTACCACTTCGTCGCCATCGTCATCGTGTTCGGGCGCGTGGCGCGCGAGACGATGGCCGACGCTCAGCAACATCCGGAGCGCGGCACTTCGCGTGGCGGTCTCGCGCTGGCGCAAGCGACGGGCTTCGGTCCGCGCAATCGGCGCAACGCGTTCGAGCACACGCCGCGCGAGAGCGGTTTCAAGAAGCGCCTCGCGGCCGGCGCAGGTTGAATCGGCGCTCATGTGCGGCTTCACGGGCATCGCCTCAAACGATCCGCGCGCGCGCGTCGACCTCGAGCGCCTGCGCAGCATGACGCGCACGCTCGCGCACCGCGGGCCCGACGACGAGGGACTGTACGAGCAAGCGGGGATCGGCTTCGGATTCAGGCGCCTTTCGATCATCGACGTCGCGGGCGGACATCAGCCGATCCTGAACGAGACGGGCGACATCGCCGTGATGTGCAACGGCGAGATCTACAACTTCGAGGAGCTGCGCGCGCGGCTCATCGCGAGGGGACACAGGTTCCGCACGGGATCGGACGTCGAGACGCTCGTGCACCTGTACGAGGACCACGGCGCCGATTTGGCGCGCGAACTCGTCGGCATGTTCGCGTTCGCCATCCTCGATGCGCGCGATCCACTGCATCCAGTCCTCGTGCTCGGTCGCGATCGGCTCGGGATCAAGCCGCTCTACTACTCTCATCTTCCCGGAGACGCGAGCGGCCCTGACGCGACGCTTCGTGGGGGACTGCTGTTCGCGAGCGAACCGAAAGCGATCCTCGAGAGCGGTCTCGTGCCGCGCAACCTGCGCGCGAACACGCTCGTCGACTACCTCGTGCAGGGCTACTGCTCAGGATCCGACGCGGCCTGGGAGGGAATTTCGCGCTTGCCCGCCGCGTCGACGCTGACGTGGAACGCCGGATCCGCGCCCGTCATCCGCACGTACTGGGACCTGCCGCTCGAACACGAGCGCGAGCCCGCACCGGCCGACGAAATCCTCGAGTGGATCGACCGCGTCGTGCGCGATCACCTCCTGAGCGACGTGCCCGTCGGTGCGTTCCTCTCCGGCGGCATCGACAGCAGCGCCGTCGCCGACGCGATGGCGCGCGCGCGCGGCAGCTCCGGTCGCGCGGCGCGCTCGCTCGACGAAGGGCTCGTGCTGTGCACCGTCGGCTTCCGCGAGCGCGAGTTCGACGAGCTGGACCGTGCGCGCGAAACCGCCGCACGCCTCGGTGCAGTCCACCACGCCGCCGTGCTCGAGCCGGATCCGCGCCTCGCGCTCGACGTCCTGCCGTGGTTCTACGACGAGCCGCTCGCCGATCCCTCCACCGTCCCCACGTACCTCGTCTCCAAGATGGCGCGCGAGCACGTCACCGTCGCGCTGTCGGGCGACGGCGGCGACGAAGTGTTCGCGGGCTACCGGCGCTACGTATTCGACGTCG
>JBBQNP010000185.1:0-7887 GCA_038330085.1 Planctomycetota bacterium
GCATTCCTGGCGCCGTTCGGGTTCGGCGTCATCCCGATCGTGATCCTCGTGTCGATGATGCGCACGCTGCGACGTGGCGGAGTGCGCTGGCGCGGCCGGCTCTATCCGCTGTCCGAGTTGCGCGCCCGCCGCGTGAGCTGATCCGCGCACGACGCGACTACCTTCGCGATTGGCTCTGAGCGGATTCTCCCCAAGTGCTCACATCGACCACGTCACCTCGGCGCCGTTCGTGACGTTGAACGTCGAGGGCGTGCAGAACGCCGCAGCGTTGCGATACCACACTTGGTACGTGCGCGTTCCGGGCGAGAGGACGGCGCCCTTCACGGAGATCGCAACCTCACCGGGTGATGGATACTGCGATGCTCCAGCCGAGTTCAGATGCGGACCGAGGCGCGTGACCGAGCCGCCCGCACAGCGCAGCCCGTCGCCGAACACGCTGCCTGCGCCGGCGGACTGTTGCGTCGTGCCCTGGAAGTAGAGCGCACTGCTGTTCGGCATGTCCGAGCCTGAAAGCTGAAACGTGTCGGACGTGAGGCTCGACCGTCCCCATCCGACCAGTCGTGCTCCGCTCGAGCTCACGCTGCTGGCGCAGCCGTGCCCCATCGCACCGGAGTTGCCGCAAGGACACGCTGTGCCGCTTCCATCGCCGGAGCAGAACGAGACCCACGGGATTCTCTCGTAGATTGCGACGCTGCTGTTCTCTGCGGCGTTCACCTTGCTGAACCACGAACCGGCCGGGGGCGCCGGGACCAGGGTTTCGCCCGAGATGCTGTAGTACCCACCTATGTAGCCCCAGCCTGCGATGGTCCCGTCGGAGAGCAGGCCGAGCCCGTGGTATGCGCCGGCCGCAGCCTGCAGATATCGCAAGCCCGGCGGCGGGGCAGGTGCGTTGGGATAATACCCCGACCCCCAACCCGTGATCGTGCCGTCGCTGAGCACACCCAACGTCTGGTTCGTGCTTGCCGCGAGCGAAACGAAGGACACACCTGCAGGAAGCACCGGCACGGCGTGTTGACCGTTCGAGTTCGAGCCGTCGATGGTGACGATGCCATCGCTGCGCAACCTCGCGACGTGGCTCCAGCCGGCTACGATGTCGAGTATCGTCACTCCGGCGGGGACAGGAGAGAGAGTCACGGGCTGTCCGGTGGTGAAGTTGGTCCCGACGGCGATGGCGCTGCCATCGCTCAACCGCCCAACGGAGGTGCCCCCGTTGGCATCGATCTGCACGTACGAGAGCGGCGGCGTCTGCATCGGCAACGTGACCTGCGCGGGAGCTGTCTCGACGATGCCGTCGGTGCGCAACCCCAGGTTGTAGGCCTGGCCGCAGGCGATCGCCTTGTAGCCGACGCCGGAAGGCAGGAGAGGGAGAGACAACTGAATGCTGGAGACGGGCCCTTCGTCACCCCATGTCGTCGTCATGCCGTCGCTCAACAGGCCGACGTAGTGATTCGGCCCCGCGGCGACATCGACGTAGTTCGTTCCCGGCGGAGCAGGGGGCACGTTGCGCTGGCAGTCGCTGTTCGAACCCCACGTGACGAGCTGACCATTGCTCAAGAGCCCCGCGCCGTGACCTATTCCCACCCCGAGCTCGACGTACGTCTGTCCTGGAGGAGCTTGCGTGGGCTGCACCCCTCCAGTGTCGAGCAGCACTGCATCGTTGCGCACGAGGAGGGTGTGCCATATCGAGGCGTAGATGCGCGTGTACGCCTGCCCGGGCAAGAGCGGCGGCACGAATTGACCGGTAACGAAGCCCCAGAGGATCACGCTCCCATCACTGAGCCTCGCCACGACATTCGAGCCGCCGGTCGCGATCTCGACGACGAAGAGTCCGGCCGGGAGAGTCGGCACGTTGGTCTGGCCGTAATAGTTGTCACCCCAAGCTTGCACGATCCCGTCGCTGCGCAAGCCCGCCGAGAACGAGATACCCGCGACCGCCTGGGTCCAAGTCACACCCGACGGCAACTGAGGAACGTTGATCTCTCCATGGAAGTTGTGGCCCCACGCGATGATGGTGCCGTCTCCAAGGAGACCCAAGGCGTGACGGTAGCCCGCGCTGACCCCGACGCAAGGAATGCCCGCGGGGAGCGCAGGCACGTTGAGCTGACCGTAGCTGTTGTCGCCCCACGCGATGATGGCGCCGTCGCTGCGACGCGCCGCGCTGAAAGTAAGGCCGATGGAGATCTGCACATAAGTGAGGCCAGCAGGCAGGACCGGCGGCAGGCACTAACCGTTCGCGTTCTGCCCCATGCTCGCGATCTCTCCGTTGGTGGTGACACCGATTGTCTGGGAGGGACCGACGAACAGATGCGCGAAGCTAGCCCCGTTCCAGCGCGAGTCGAAGACGTGATCGCCCCATCCGGCGACCCCCGACTGTGCGTGGACCGAAACGGGATTCACGAAGAGCAGGAACGTCGCGGACACCGCCGGGACGAGAAGGCGGGCGAGGGACTTCATGAGCGAAGACCTGATGCACGTGAGCGTGCGGGGAAGACGGAGCGCAGTTCACGTTGCGCTGGAGGAGCCGATCGAGAGAGAGACAATGCAGCTTACATGCCGCTGCTATCCGCGGCCGATACAGGTGTTTCTCTCTCCTGAAACCGCTCAGGTTCGTGCGAGACCGCACGCATCTCACATCGACCAGGTCACCTCGACGCCGTGGGTGAGGTTGAACGTCGAGGACGTGCAGAACGTCGCTGATCACCGGCGCGCTCCCGGCCGAGACATCGCCCGGCGTCGAGATGCTCCACCGGATACTTGCCCGTGCAGAGCGTGCCCAGTGACTACGGCTTCTGCGCGGGCGCGATCTGCTTCTCGAAATCGTGGCCGGCGCCGAAGTTCTGCGTCCAATAGACGCTCGTGCACGCGGCACCCATCTCGTTGTGATCGGATCCGAGGATGTTGCGGTGGTGACCGCTCGAGTGGATCCAGCCCAGGTGCGCACCTTCGGCGCTCGTGTCGCCCATGCTGATGTTCTCCGAGCCGCCCCACACGTAACCGGCGAGCTTCAAGCGATCGGTCGGCGTCTTGCGCGTCGGTTCCTTCTCGAAGTGGCTGAAGTCGCCGCTGTTCGCCATGTAGTCGGAGTGCCCACGCGCACCGGCTTCGATCAGCGGATTCCACGCGACCGCACGCCGGCCGAACATCTTGCGGTACTCGTTCGTGACGAGCACCTGCTTCTGTTCCTCCGAGCGCGCGACCGATGCGGGGTTCGACTGCGGCTCCTTCCAGGCGCGCGCGTTGAAAGCTTCGACGCGCGCGTCGTGCAGCAGCAAGGCGCGTTCTTTCGCGTCCCACGCGAACGTCTTGAGGTCGGCTGCGTCGGCATCGCGATCCGCGCCGTCGATCCACGCGGGCAGGTCCGTGGGCAGCGTGAACGCGAGCTTGCGCTGTTTCTGCTGCGCGCGATTCCAGTCGAGCTCCTCGAGCGCAGCGCGGAACGCGGGCGGAATCGTCACGTGCTTCGGGGCCTTCCACGCTTCGCGCACGGCGGCCACGCGCGTGTCGACCTCCTGCTGCACGCCGGCGTAGAGCTTGGCCTTCTCGGGCGGACACTCGGGCGGGTTGTAGGGATAGAAGTATTTCACCTCGTCGAAGATCAGGTCGAGCGCGTGCTTGCGGCGCACGTCGAGTTCGCGGCGCGACTCGGCCACGACTTCTAGCGCCTTCAACGTCGTGCCGACCGTCAGCGCCTTGCAGGCCGTGTCCCAACGCGTCTGCAGCGCGACATCGAGGCGCGCCATCGACTCCGGCCCGAGCGCTTCGAGCGATTGCACGAGCGCATCGCGTTGCGCGGGCAGCGCTAGCTCGAGCCTTTTCGCCATGTCCTCGAGCCCCGACGCTGCGGCGGTCGCCTGCAGCACTTCGAGGCTCGCCCACGTCTCCTTGCGGAACGCGTAACCCTTGCCGGGGATGGTCTCGTTGCGCGCGCGCGCGACCGCGGCGAACGCGTCGGCCGAATCGATGTCGCCGCGGTCGAGGCGGTGACCGAGCGTCAACAGAGCGGTCGCCTTCTCCGCTGCACTGCCGCGCGCGAGCGCTTCGTACACCGCACCGTTCGCAGCGTTGCGCGAAGCACGGCTCGCAGCAGCAGCGCGCTCGAAAAGGTCGAGCGGCATGGCGTTCCACTCGACGTGCTTGTCCCCCATGCGCACGCCGGTCGCGTCGGCCTGGTCGATGCCGAGCTCGGCGAACACGTTCTTGTCGTTCGGCAGCGCGGCGACGATCTCGTCGCGCAGCATGAGCCGCGCGTCGATGCGGCGCGCACCGGCGACGGCGGCGTCGCGATCCGGCCCGATCGGGAGCAGCGCCATCGCGGACAACCACGCGTCGCGCGCACTGGTCAGGTCGGCGGTGGACTCGAGCTTCTGTGCGAGCGCGACCTGGGCTGCGGCGTCGTTGCTGCTTTGCGCCACAAAGTGCGGCGCGCCGACAGGCGAGGATGCGGACCCGAGGAACAAGGCCAGGGTCAGGAGGAAGGTCGGGATCGGGGTCATCTCGGATCGTTTGCCACGGCTCGCGCCAGGGTCGGTGTCGCGCGCAGTTTCGCTGCTCGCGCGAAGCGACCAATCTAACCCGCTCGCCCGCCCCGGCTACGAACCAGTCCCCTCCTTCGGCCCTACTTCGGCGGCTTGCGCGGATCCTGCGCGCTCCCGACCGCGGCCAGGTCCTCCACCGCGACCGATCTCCCGCCCGTGCGCTCGGCCAGGTCGGACCACGTCCGCCGGAACGGCTTGGGCGTCTCGACCAGGATCGAATCGAACGCGACCTGACGAAAGCGGTTGCGCTCCAACAAGAGCTCGACCATCAGCTCGAGGTGCCAACGATGCCCGCCCGTCGGCTTGCCGTCGGTCAAGATCACGAGCGTGTCGACCTCCGGATCCGACAGCGCCAGCAAGATCGCGTCGTACACGTTGCCCGGACCGCGCTGGTGACAGCGCTCGAACCACGTCGCCGCGCGCGACACGTTCTCCGACGTCGCGCGCACGAGGTGCTTCTCCCACGGGATCGGATCGCGCGTGTACGGGAAGAGGTTGAACTCGGCCTCGTGCGGAAGCGCCTCGAGGCAGCTGCGCAACATCGCGTCGACGACCTCTTTCCGTGTGCGCTCGCCGGCGAGCGTGTCCCACATCGAGCCCGACAGGTCGATCAGGAACGCGACGCGATCGGAGAGGAGGTTCAACCCCGCGAGCGAGACGTGCGTGTCGCCCAACGTCGCGGCTCGGTCGCGCGGGTCGCCGGTAGACACCGCACCCTGCAGGTTTTGCGCGCACGCGCGCCACGCGGCTACATCGAAACCATGGTCCTCGCCCGACATCTCGCGCAGCGAGCTCAGGATCTCGTAGCGCAGGCGCGAGCGCTCTTCGTGCTCCAGCCGGTCGATCAGCGCCAACATCGCGGCGCGGCTCTTCTGTCGGGCGAGGTTCTGTATCGCGGCGACGCGCACGCGCTCGCTCGGGTCTTCGAGAGCGATCTTCGAGAGCGTGAGGCACTCCTGTTCGCTGAACGATCCGGCCGCGACGACGCCGGCGCAGCGCACGGCTTCGTCGCGCTCCTTCAGTGCCGCGACGGCGACGTCGTGGGCGACGAACGCTTCGAGCGGGATCAGCGCGAGCAGTGCGGCGCCGCGCACGTCGCCCAGGCCGCTGCCGTTGGCGATGTCGCGCAGCTTCACGATCACCTGGTCGGAGAAATTGCCGACCTGGGGCGCGGTCAACGGCCTCTTCGCGCGCGCTTGCCTCTCGATCGACCACAGCGCCGTGCGCGCGAGCTCGCCGCCCTGCGGCGTCGCGCAGCGCAATAGAGCGCGCGCATCGAACGGGACCTCGATGCGACCCAGCACTTCGGCCGCGCGCAACGCGATCCACTCGTCGTTGGAGGCGAGCCCGCCGCGCTCACACAGTTCGCGGACGACGTGCGGATCGCGCGCGCGTCCGAGAGCGACCTCGGCTTCGTCCGCCACCTGGCCGTCCGGATCAGCGAGCGCCTGCATCACGAGCGTCCAACTTTCGCGCGAGTTGAGATCCGCGAGCTTCTTGACCGCCGACTTGCGCGTCTCGGGCCGCGGGGCTTTGAGATCCTTCTCGAGATCCGCGATGGTCTCGGGCGCCGCCGGTTTGTCCTTCTTGTCGTTCTTGCCGCCCTTTTCGCCCTTTCCGTCGGCGCAAATCAGCAATCCGAGCAGCGCGAAGACGACCCACAGAGTGATCGCAGGCCCTCCGAGTGCTCTCGCGCCGTTCTTCACGCGCGCGAGAGGCGCGCTGGTCGTCGGAATGAGGTTCATCCAACTCGACGACGTCCGACGGGTCCGGCGGTTGCAGACAATCCGGGAGTTTCTTCACACACTGCTCTGCACACCGTTACGCAGGAGCCCGACATGTACTTCCTCTCCATCTTGCTCGCCATCCCGTTCGTCGCGCAGACCCCCGAGCACCCGACGAACCAGGAGGGACAGGCGAAGGGCGCGCCGAACATGCCCTCCATCGACAAGGAGAAGCTCGAGAAGCGCATCGACGAGCTCGGGCTGCAAGCCGTCGAGAAAGAAGGCGTGCCCGGGATTTCCATCGCCGTCGCGCACGACGGCGAGATCCTGGTCGCGAAGGGGTACGGCTACGCGGACGCCGAGCGCGCGCAACCGGCGCGAGCGGACACGCGCTACTCGATCGGCTCGATCACGCGGCAGTTCACCGCGGTCGCGATCCTGCAGCTCGTCGACGCGAAGAAGCTCGCGCTCGAGGACGACATCACTCAGCTCCTGCCCGGGTTCCCCGCGGGCAAGCGCAAGATCACGCTGCAGCACTTGTTGTCGAACACGTCGGGCATCCCCGGCGCGAAGAAGATCCTGGCGAAGCACCCCGAGGCGATGGTGCTGCGCAAGAGCGAGGAGTCGTTCTTCAAGGCGCTGTCCGACGTGCCGTTCGACTTCGAGCCCGGAGCGGACTTCTCGCTCGACAGCGCCAACTACGTGCTGTTGTCGATGATCCTCGCGAAGAAGAGCGGGATGTCGCATGCCGACTACGTGTCGAAGAACGTCGTCAAGGTCGCAGAACTCAACGAGACGACGTTTTGCCCGCTGAAAAGCCGGCCGGTCGGTTTCGCGGCGGGTTGCAAGGACCTTGTCGAGGACGACGAGCTCGAGCTCCCGCTCGCGGTCGCGCCCGACTACGACACGCAGTCCTTGTGCTCGACCGTGACGGACCTCGTGAAGTGGCAGCAGGCCCTGGTCGGACGTGCGGTCTTCAGCGAGCACTCGTCGCGGCTGATCATGACGCCGACGACGCTGCCCGACGGCAACTCGACCAACTACGGGTTCGCGGTGCGCATGAGCAAGCTGGAGGGCTTCAAGACGTACTCGCACTCGGGAGGGGTGGGCGGTTTCCGCGGGACGCTCGTCTACTACTCGCTGCCGAAGATCACGATCGCGATCCTGTCCAATTGCGCGACGGCGCCCATCGACCGGATTCAGCGCGACATTTCGTACTTCGTGCTCGGGCTGCCTTCGCCGTCGACGACCGAGGTGGCGCTGCCGCCGGAAGAGGCTTTGCGCTGTGCCGGGCTGTACATGATCGCGACGACGCAGGTGCGCGTCGAAGTGCAGGACGAGAAGCTGTGGTACGCCACGCCGACCGGTCCGCGCGTGCGCTTGATGTTCCGCGGAGAGGACCTGTTCACGTTCGAGAACGAGCCTGACGCGCAGATCACCTTCCGGATGGAAGACGGCAAGTGCACCGGCTTCACCATCCTGCGCGGCGGGTTCCAGACCACGGGGAAGAAGATGAGCTGACGGCTGGCGGTGTGCCGTACGGAGGCAGCCTCCGTAGTGCCGTCCGGTCGCCGGGACCGCGCAGGGGGCAGCGCGCCCGTCGGCGTGATGGCGCACGTCGCAGGCCC
>JBBQNP010000186.1:0-7746 GCA_038330085.1 Planctomycetota bacterium
CCATCAGATCGGGATGTGGGCTTGGTTCTTGTGCCTCGAGCCGTTGCTGGACCTGCCGCGCGTGGTTGCGTCGGTTGCGTTCCAGGGCACGCGGAGGATGAAGGCACGCGGACAGGTCGAGAACGCGGACGAGATCGTGCGTTTCTTCCTGGTCGTGCTCGGTGCGGCGATCACGGGTTCGCCGGCGGGTGCGATCGCGGGGACTGTCGTCGCGGCGCTGTTTGGATCGGTGCTGGCGATCGAGCTGTATTCCGCGGCGCGACACGACGGCGGACCGCCGTTGCCGGGGGTGCGCGACATTCTGCGTCGCATGCCGGATGTGCCGCTGTGGAAGGGGCTGCGCCTGGGAATTCGTGTCGGGCTGTTGAAGAACGGAACGGCGCTGTTCCTGTCGATCTTCCCGCGGTTGATCATCGGCAAGGTCGTCGGGGAAGCGTGGACGAGCTACTTCCACATCGCACAGAGGGTGCTGACGATTCCGACGATGTTCATGCTCGGCGTGTCGCGGACTTCGCTGTCGGCGCTGGGGGAGCTGGCGGGGAAGAAGGACTGGCGCGGGTTCAGGCGGTTGTTCACGCGCGTCACGCTGGTGACGGGCGGGGTACTGTCGCTGTTGATTTTGGGTGGGTTGCCGCTCGTGAAGCCGATTGCGGCGATTCTCTTTCCAGCGGACTATGCGGAGCCGGTGTTCGCGTACTACCGCATCCTCGCGCTGGGGTACATCCCGTTCACGTTCGCGGTCGCGATCGAGGCGTTTTATATTGCGACGAACCATGTGCGCACGTGGCTGGTGATCACGGTGATCGGCGCGATTCTCACGATCCCGACGAACGTTTGGTTGATCTTGCACGTGCCGTATCTCGGGACGGCGTGGGGGTTGTCGCTGTATCAGTCTTGGGTGTTGGTGCACTTGGCTTGGATCTTCTGGGCGTTGTACAGCGGAAGGGCGAGCAGGTGGAATCAGCCGGGTGCGGGTGAGGGTGGGGACGGGAGTGTGGACGGGGGTGGGGACGGCGGTGGCGCGACGGAGGCGGAAGTATTGAGGGAAGCGGGGGTGGATATTGCTGGGCGCGGTGCGGGGACGAGGGAGTGAGGCGCTCGTGCAGGCGCGAGGCAAGTGAGAGGGCGCGGCGAGTTGTTCCGCGCCTACGGCGCGGCTCCGAACGGCGCACCTCGACTGGAGTACCAGTCGAAGCGCGCCGTCCGGCTAAGGGGGTGACGGGATGTGGGGGAAAATGGTGACGGACAGGGTGCGAGTGCAATCGGGCGGGGGCGGGCTAGAGTTCGGGCGGCGGACGGCGAATAGGCTGGATTGCCAAGACTCGTGCGTGTCCTTTTTCTGAACGACCTCTGGGATCCGCGGATCGGTAGCTCGATCCGCCAGATGTATCAGCACGGCGAGCGATTGCGTGAGCTGGGTCATCAGACGGCGCTCGTCACGTGCACGCAGGATCGAGCGGAGGTCGGAGAGGTTGTGATCGAGGGCATGCGGGTCCATCGGTTGTGGTCGGACTACAACGTGCGCTTTCGCGGGTGGCGCGGTCTCGACAACGATGTGGTGAGGGAGCCGCTTGCGCGGGTGATTGGTGAGTGGAAGCCGGACGTGGTGCACAGCCATCTGGTGCATACGCATTTGTCGTACGACGCGTTGAGGGCGGCGAGGGAGAGCGGTGCTGGCGTCGTGTTCACGGCGCACGACGTGATGACGTTCTGCTACCAGAAGCTGACGTGCTTCCACGGCGGGCCCGAGAAGGGGGGACTCGAAAGGGACTACGAGGCGTATTGGCAGAAGTGCATCCCGTGCCAGAGATTGCGCTGGAACCCGTGGCGGAATGCTTCGATCCGCGAACGGCTCGAGCGCGATGTGCATCGCTTCACGGTCGTGTCCGACGAGTTGGGCGTGGCCATATCGAAGAACAAGATCCGCGTCGACCGCACGATCCACAACGCGGTGCGCGTGCAGGCGCGGATGCCCAGCGTGGCGCAGGTCGACGCGTTTCGTGGGCGCTTCGGGTTGGAGGACAAGCTCGTGATCGCGATCGGCGGACGGTTGCACGAGCAGAAGGGCGTCGGTCAGCTGCTCGAGATGTTGGCGATCTTGCGCAAGCAGTTCCCGAGCGTGCGCCTGTTGGTGATGGGGCGCGAAGAGGTGTATCGGCGCGAGTTCGAAGCTCGCGCGAAGGCGTTGAACGTCGATGGTCTCGTCGTCACGACGGGCTGGCTCGACGGCGACGACCTGCAGTGCGCCTATGCGGCGACCGACGTGTTCGTGACGCCCTCGATCTGCTTCGACACGTTCGGCATGGTCAACCTCGAAGCGATGGAGCATTCGAAGCCCGTCGTCGCGACGGTGTTCGGCGGCAGCCCCGAGGTCGTCGCCGATGGGACGACCGGCTTCGTGCGCAATCCGTTCGACGTGGAAGCCTTTTCACGTGCGATCGCTCAGTTGCTCGGCGATCCGGCATTGCGTGCGCGGCTGGGTGCCGCAGGTCGTGCGCGCCTTGAGGCTCATTTCACGATGCAACGGCTCGCGGACGAGTTCCTAGAGGAATACGCGCTCGCGATCGAGGCTGCCCAGAAGCCGATGCAGGCGAGCGAGCGCGCTTGAGCCGCCTGCCACCGTTCGTCGACAACGCATAGGACCGAAGTCTGTGCCCCTGCCCGCGTTGCGGAAAGCTGACGCACGGGGTAGGGTTGGTGGGCAGGAGCGCCCATTGGGCTCCGTCGGTGCATCTCGCGCCGGTCGTCCGCGCTCGCCCGCTCTGTTCGATCCCAAGCTCTTCCGCAACACAGATCCGCACCTCTGATCCGCACCACGACCCGGCTCCACACGATGCGCACGACCCTTCTCACCTACGTCAAACCGCACGTCCAGGAAGACCCCCTGGCGATGATCCTCGGCATCCCGTACCTGGGTGCCTCGATGGAGAAGGCCGGTCTGCCGGTCGAGCTGTGCGACGAGCGCATCGTCAACGACCAGTACATGCGCCAGGCCATCGAGCGCAACGACATCATCGGCTTCGACGCGCTCACGCCGAACATTCGCCGCGCGATCGCGTGGGCGAAGTACGCCAAGAGCCAGGGCAAGATCACGGTCATGGGCGGGCCGCACGCGTCGGTCGACCAGGGCATCTTTTTGGACTCCGGTCACTTCGACTTCGTGTTGAAGGGCGAGGCCGAGGAGACGTTGCCGCGCTTCGTCAAGGCGTACGAGGGCAACGACTGGAAGGCGCTCGGTGAGCTGCCCGGTTTGGCGGCGATGCGCGAAGGCGTGTTGACGATCGACAATCCGGCGCCGCCGCTGATCAAGAAGCTCGACGAGCTGCCGATGCCGGCGCGCCACCTGCTGCCGATGGAGCGCTACTTCTCGCTCAACCCCGAGCGGCTCGCGTACATCTTCACGACGCGCGGTTGCCCCTTCAAGTGCATCTTCTGCCAGAAGGAGCTCACCGGCCGCGGGTTCCGCGTGCGCTCGACGGAGATGATCGTCGACGAGCTCGAGCACATCGTCAAGACGTACAACCCGGGCGTGATCCTGTTCGTCGACGAGATCCTGACGCTGCGCCGCAAGCGCATCCACGAGATGTGCGACGAGATCCTGCGCCGCGGTTTGAAGTTCGAGTGGATCGCGAACACGCGTGCGGACTGCGTCGACTATCCGTTGTTGAAGCACATGCACCGCGCGGGATGCCGCCGCATCTATTACGGCTGGGAGTCGGGCTCGCAGCGCATGCTCGACGTGCTCAAGAAGGACCTGACGCCGGAAGTGATCGTCGAAGCGGCGAAGATGACGCGACGCGCGGGCATCTGGGCCAAGGTGTATTTGATCGTGGGTTCGCCGGGCGAAACGCTGGCGGACATCCAGGAGACCGAGAAGGTCTTGAAGCTCGCGGGTCCGGACTTGGTGCGTGTCAGCGTGTTCAACCCGCTGATCGGCACCGAGAGCTGGGACGGTTACCTCGCGAACATCGACTTGACCGACCTGTCCGAAAACTACGTGTCGTCGAACCGCTCGGCGTACAAGCACGAGCACTTCACGCAGGTCGAGCTGGAAGAGCTTCGCAAGAACATGGTCCGCAGCTACGAGCGCTGGTACTACGGCTACAACCAGCGTGCGAAGCGCTTCATGGAGCGCGCGATGTACTACGTCGAGAACCCGGCGTTCGGGAAGAAGCGCGTCGGCCGCGCGCTCGGCCTCGTGCCGCCGCCGAAGAGCCAGGGTGTCGCTTCGCGCGTGATGGCCGAAGCGGTCGCCAAGCAGTCAGCCTGATTCGCCGGGCACTCACCCTTTGCGTGGCACCATGTCGCGCAAACGCATCAGGACCGGGGTCACGGGGTCGTACAGGCCGCCGACCACCCAGAACGCGACGAACGTGCGCCAGTCGAGCATGCACAGCACGACGACGATGCACGCGACGATCCAAGTGGCGCGCCGTGTTCTTCCCGCGATCTCGAACAGCATCCACAGCGCCAGGATGCGCAGGGGCATCTCGAGGATCGTCAGGTACCGGACGTTCTTGATGAAGAATGCGTGCTCGAAGAGAAGACCGATCATGAGGACCGTGAAGTAGAGGCACGCACGCGGCAGAGTCGCTGCGCGGGCACGTACCAGGACGACACCGACTGCGCCCAGCGCGAGCACGGTGATCCACGGCGACAAGCACAAGTAGTCGATCAGGTAGCGATACCACGGTCCCGAATTGAGCCGCATGGCATAGTCGTTCGTCGCAGGCGACGTGAGGACGTGGCGCAGGGTCTCGAACAGCGTCGCCGGCGAGCCGGCGGCGAGCACGAAGATCGGCAGCGTGCACAAGGGCGGCACTGCCAGCGCCAGCGCGAATCGTCGCAGGGGCAGCGGATTGCCGCGCAGGTACCGCTCGACCAGCACGAAGGCGGCGAACGGTCCGGCGACGAGGATCGTCAGCTCCTTCACGAGGATCACCCACGCGAACGAGACGCAGAAAATCCACAACCAGCGCGCGGAAGAGGGCGCTTCGACCAGTTCCAGGAACGACCACACCGCGACCGACAAGCAGAGCGTCGTGAAGCTGTCGCTCAAGACGAGGCGCGACATGCCCAGCAAGAGCGGCGAGAACGCCATCAGCGCCGCAAGCAGCAGGGCAAACGTATCGCCGAACCGGCGCCGCGCGAACCATGTGTTCACCACCACCCAGGCTGCGAAGGACGCCACACAAAGACCGTGAAACGTTTCTACCGTCGTGCCGAAGAGCCGTGCGCACAACGCGCTCGTCGTGATGAAGCCCACGCGTGACGGCGTAGGAAAGATCCAGGCATTGGGGTCGGCGTTCCACGACTCGAAGAGACTCGGGAAGGCGGATGGCCCTTCGCTCGCGATTCTCTGCATGTATTGCATGTACCAGGTGCCGTCGCCGACGGGCCGGTACACGACTCCGCGCAGCGAAAGCACGTTGAGCACCAGCGCCACGGACACCAGAGCTGCGTAAGCGATCAGCAGCGAACGCCCGGAGAGGATCTCACAGCGCGCGGGCGGGATCGCGCTCTTTGAATCCGTGCCGTTCATCGGCGTGGGGCTTGCTTCCGACTGCGCACGCTCGGCGATGGATCACACAGCGATCGATCACACAAGATCATGGCCGGGTGAACTGGACTGCGTTCGTGAGGTCGAATGTGCGCAGCGACATGGCGATGCCGGCGTGAATCAGCACGGCTCTCGAGATCGGCGGATCGTTGGTGGCGGTTCATGGGATCGAAGAGAAGGGGAGCAGTCCCGGACGGCAGCGGTCGCCCTCGACGACCATGGCGCTTGGCACTCCCTCCACTGCTTCCAGCACGACTTCGCGGGGCGTAGCGTGACGGGTGAAGAGCATGACGGCCAGAGTGCGTCGTTTCGTGGCCTCTGAAGCCGGGACGCCAGGGGTCCGGGTCGCACACAGACCCCGCGAGAGCGAGCGCGCGGGCATGCTTGCGCCGCTCGAATAACCTGTGACGTCGTGCCGTGTTCACCGGACTCCCGTGGGTGCTGGGTCGTGCACCCGAGGGGCCGTCTTCCTATCCTGTCGGGCCGATTGCACCAAGCCGCTGTCGCCCGCTCGTGGCGCAGACCTTCATCAAGGCCCCCCCGCATGCTGCGCACGATCTTTCCGCTCCTTCTTCTCGCCGCCGGCGCTCCGCTCTCCGTCTCGAACGCGCAGACGAAGCTCTTGCGCTTCCCCGACGTGCACGGTGACAAGGTCGCGTTCTGCTACGCGGGCGACATCTGGTTGGCGCCTTCGACCGGCGGCACGGCCACGCGATTGACGGCGCATCCGGGCCTCGAGCTCTTCCCGAAGTTCTCGCCCGACGGTGCGTGGATCGCGTTCACCGGCCAGTACGACGGCGACGAGCAGGTGTACATCGTCCCGAGCACGGGCGGCGCGCCGAAGCAGCTCACGTACTATCCGGCGCGCGGACCGCTGCCGCAGCGCTGGGGCTACGACAACCAGGTCTACGGCTGGACGCCCGACGGCAAGTCGGTGTTGTTCCGCTCACTGTGCGACGCGTGGGACCTGACCGACACGCGCTTGTTCACGGTCGACATGCGCGGCGGTCTGCCGGTGCCGTTGCCGATGCCGGTGTCGGGCGGCGGCGACATCTCGCCCGACGGACAGCGCGCGGTCTACTCGCCGCTCACGCGCGATTTCCGCACGTGGAAGCGCTACCAGGGCGGTTGGGCGCAGGACCTGTTCCTGTTCGATTTCAAGACGCACAAGCTCGAGCCGGTGGCGAACAGCCCGCGCACCGAGCGCGATCCCATGTGGATCGGCAACCGCATCTACTTCGTGTCGGACCGCGACGGCACGTTGAACCTCTTCTACTACGACATCGAGAGCAAGGCGATCGAGCAGCTCACGCGCAACACGCAGTGGGACGTGCGCTGGGCTTCGCACGGTGAAGACGGCGACATCGTTTACGAGCTCGCCGGCGAGCTGCACGTGTACGACACACGCACCAAGACCGACCGTCCGATTCAGATCCGCGTGCCCGACGACGGCGTCAGCTCGCGCTCGGCGCGCGTGTCGGTTGAACGCAACGTCGAGGATTTCGGCCTCTCTCCCAAGGGCGAGCGCGCGTTGATCACGGCACGCGGCGACGTGTTCACGTTGCCGATCGAGAAGGGGATCACGCGCAACCTCACCGACAGCTCGATCTCGCACGAACGAGCGGCCGCGTGGTCGCCTGACGGCGAGCGCATCGCGTACATCTCCGACCGCACCGGCGAGGAAGAGATCTGGACCGAAGCGCAGGACGGCAGCGGCGAGGCGGAGCAGCTCACGAAGGACAGCCACGAACGGAAGAACGGCCTGCGCTGGTCGCCCGACGGCAAGACGATCGCCTGGGACGACGCGAGCGGACACCTGTCGACCGTCGACGTCGCCTCGAAAGCCACTGTCGCCGTCGCGCACGACAAGAGCGGCGGCGTCAGCGACTACACGTGGTCGCCCGACTCCGGCTGGCTCGCATTCTCGCTCGGGAACGCGAACAACTACCGCTCGATCTGGTTGTGGAACGCGGCCGAGAAGAAGCTCACCCCGGTCACCGACGAGATCTTCAACGCGAGCGAGCCGGTCTTCGACCCGAACGGCAAGTACCTGTGGTACCTGTCCGACCGCGAGTTCGCTCCGCAGCTCATGGGGCTCGAGTGGAACTTCTGCGTCAACCGCACGACGTGCATCTACGGCATGGCGCTGCGCAAGGACGTCGAGCACGCGTTCCCGCCCGAGAGCG
>JBBQNP010000187.1:0-7722 GCA_038330085.1 Planctomycetota bacterium
GCGCGCTTCGGCAGCCTCGACTTGAGCTTGGCGCGCGCGCTCTTCGACCGAGACGAGGTGACCGTGGATGCGCTGCGCGAGGACTTCGGCACTTCTCGGGCGAGCGTGTTGTGCGGGCGCGAGACATTCCTTGGCGAGCGCGACGAGGTCCTGGTCCGCGTCGCACTGCTCGAGCCGCTTCGTCGCATCGTCGAGCTTTGCGCTCGCAGCCAACACGAGAGTCTTCTCCTGCTCACCGACATACGGCGGCGAACCCGTCAGGATCTCGCACAAGATCGCGCCGAGGGAGAAGACGTCGCTGCGCTCGTCGAGCTTCTCGACCTCGCCGCGCGCCTGCTCGGGCGACATGTACGCCGGCGTTCCCATCACCGAGCCGACCTGTGAATTCGAGCCGTGCGAGCCCGGCTCGCTGCGCACCGTCTCGATGATCGAGATGTTCGACTGCTTGGCGCGCTGCTCGTCGGCCGTGCCGCCGTGTCGCAGCACTTTTGCGAGCCCCCAATCGACCACCTGCACTTCGCCGAACGCGCCGACCATCACGTTGGCCGGCTTCAGGTCGCGGTGGATCACGCCGCGCGAGTGTGCATACGCAAGCGTTTGGCACATGCTCTCGAACACGTCGAGCAACCTGCGGCGCTCGTCGCCCGTGACCTTGCGCTCGGACAGCAGCACCGCCAACGTGCGTCCCTTGACGAGCTTCATCGTGAAGTACGGTCGCTCGTCCGCCATCAACCCGAGCTCGTACACCGGCACGATCCCCGGATGCTGCAATTGACCGCCGATCTGCGCTTCCTCGACGAAGCGTTGCAGCACTTCCGGTCGACCCGCGAGCTCCTTGTGCAGCACCTTGAGCGCGACATCGCGACCGAGATCCGTGTCGTGCCCCTTCATCACGACGCCCATGCCCCCGCGCGCGATCTCGCCCAAGAGTTGATAGTTGCCGCGCCCCTGCGGGATCGACCTGCGCTCGCTCGTCGAGGGATCGATCAGCGGCTCGCCTCCCGCCGACGGTGCGTCGCGCAGGTGCACGCCGGACGTCGCGCCCGTGATCCGCGCGATCGCGGCCAGCACGCTGTGCTCTTCGCGTCCGAATGCGATGTTCAGACCGCGGTCCAGGTCGCGCGGGGGGCCGGGGGTGACCGGGGTCCTGTGGGGGTCGGGTTGCATGCGGCGAGCCTTCGATCCCAGGTTCCGGGCACCGCCTCGTTTCGCGGGACCATTCCGTGTTCTTCCTGTGCTCCCCGCGCGCGCGGCTCAGCCCAGCAGCGAGAGCAACCGCTCGCACTCCTCCGCGGCGCGGGCCCGGCTCCCCGGCTGGTGCGCGAGGAGCACGTCGACCAAAGCGCTGTGGAACTCGACGCGAGCCTTGGCGTACTCGCGGTGGACGAACTCGGTGTCCAACCCCCAACGTTCGGCGATCGCGCGGATCGGGAGTCCCTCGTGAAAGCGCAGGCGCAGGATCTCGACGCGCCGGACGGCCGCGGCACCTGCAAGTTGAGCGCACGCTTCCTGGCGCGCTGCGCCCTCGCGCACGATCGAGCGTGCCCACGCGCGATCGACGACGAGCGAGACGCGCTCTTCGCGACCTTCGACCGCACCGAGATCGACACTGTCCCCACGCACTTCGCCCGCACGGCCGGCGCGCTCTTCGAAACGCCGCGCCACGTTGCGCGCGATGCCGAACAAGTACGCGCGGAAGTCGCGGCCTTCCCCGGTGTGCGTCGGGTCGAGCGCACCGTTGGAGCGGAAGCACTCGAAGAAGATCTCCTGCGCCGCGTCGTCGACGTCCTGCGCGCACTTCGAGTCCCGCCAGCGCTCCGCGAGATAAGCGCGTACCACCGGTTGGTAGATCTTCACGAACTCGACGCGGGCCGGTTCGTCACCACGTCCCGCGGAGTCCACGAGCAACCAACTGGTCGGCTTGGACGTATGCGCCTCTGCAAGTCACTGTACGTTCCGCGATCCGCGGCAAGCGGATTTTCGTGGCAGGGGGCTAAAGACTCGTTCGCGCCAGCCTCTTCCCCTTCCGCGCTTTCTGTTGATGTCGAAGCCTCGCTGACTGCGCCGTCAGCCGTTGATTCCAAGTTCGATCCGACGCGAATCGCGCAAATCACAATCACGAAGCAGGGTCCCTTGCTTGGGCGGCCGGACACGACCGAGCCGGAGGAGCGGCATCCCTCTTCAGTTGCCGAAGAGCGCCTTCTCGCACATCGCGTTCTCGAACATCTTCGTGTGGTCGTGTTCGATCCCGGGCGCTTCGACCAAGCGCCACTCGCACTTCCACCCCTTCTCCTTCGCGAGTTCCTGCGCCATCGCGAACGCTTTCTTCCCGCGCTGATAACGTCCCGGTCCTTGCTGCACCGACTCGGGGCTCATGTCGAGATCTTCGTCGGGATGATCGTCGGCCGTGCCCAGGTACAACGTCAGCGGTGCTGCGAGATAGTTCTTCAACGCTGCATCGTCCGACAACGACTCGGGCAACTTCCCGAAGCCCCATCCGAAGGGCATGTCGCGCGTCGGGAACAAGTCCGTGCCCGGGTTCGCCGCCACGATGCGCTCCGCGCCCGTGTCCTGGAATGCGCTCATGCGCATCGCGAACTGTCCACCGGCCGAGTGTCCGATGATCCAGTACTTCATCTCGGGCTGGCCTTCGAGCCTCTGCATTTCGTGTGCGATCTGCGGGACCAGCGCATAGGTCCGCTCGCCCCACTGCGCGGCTGTACCGTCCTCGTTCAAGATGCCGCCTCGCTGGTACATGCGCGACGGAAAGCGATCCTTGTCGAAACACGGGGCCACGATCAGTGCGTCGAACTTGTCTCCGAGCACGATCGAGTCGTCGCGGTACTCGTCGGCATTCCTCAGCACGCCGTGATGCACGAGGATCATGCGCTTGCCGCTCCAGTGTTTCGGCTTGTAGACGAAGCACAGGATCGGCTCGGTGCGGAACCAAAGCACGTCTGCATCGTCGATGGAGTCACACCCATGAAACCGCACGTCGAGCACGACGGAAGACTTCCCGCCTGGCAACGGGTTGCGCCCGGGCAGAGTGTTGTCCTCGGTCCCGTGCGTCGAGGTGGACCCATCGTTCGACGCCGAACCGGCGGAGGCGATGCCCCCCGGCATCCGATCCGTGCCGGTCAGGCACCAGCCCGATGCATCGCCTTGTTGCGATGAATCCGAGTGACAACCTGCGAGGAGGACGATGAGGAGGAGCGCGCTTCGCATGCGCTTCACTCTACTGATTTCGGCGTTGCGGCAGGGTCTTACGCTCCTGACTCCTGGGACACTTCGCGGCGATGCTGAGCTTCAAGGCAACCAGCCGACAGCCAGTCCGTTCGTCGTGTTGGACGGAGCGCTCGTGCAGAACGCCGCGACATCGCGGTACCAAGCCTGGTACATGCGCACACCACCCGATGCGGGCACCATGCCGCGCACTCCGATCGGCACGTCTCCCGCACCGGGATAGCTCGATGCTCCGCCGACGCTCGTGCGCGTCGCGAGGCGCACGACGGTTCCACCTGCGCAACGCAAGCCGTCGCCGAACACCGCTCCCGCTCCGCTGTTCACCTGGGTCGTGCCCTGGAAGTAGAGCACGCTCGCGTTCGGCGGCAGTGCGGTCGCCGCGAGCACGAACGTGTCGGCGCTCCGTCGAGCTGCACCCGTCGACGACAAGAGCGCGCCGCCCGTCGCGGACGAGTTGTTGCATCCATGACCCGCTGCGCCCGTGTTGCCGCATGGACACGCTGTGCCGCCCACACCGGCGCAGAAGCTCGAGACCGGGAACCGACCCGAGTACTCGATGGCACTTCCGCCTGCACCTTCCCTGTCGCCGAACACGGCGTCGGACAAACCGTCGCCGTTGAAATCACCCACACGCGCGAGCCGCGGCCAGAACGAAGTCGGAGAGCTCGGGCTCTGCCACGCGGGCACCGACGCTGGGCCCGTCTGTCCGCCTCGGAAGAGATCGATATGGTTCGGTCCGCCGTTGCTGATGTTGAAGCACACCAGGAAGTCGGCGTAGCCGTCGCCGTTGACGTCGCCCGCGGATCCGACAGCTCTGCCGAGCCACGAGCCCGCTCCGGATCCTGAGTACGACCACGCCGCCGTCGGCGACAAACCGGTGCTCGATCCGAAGAACAAGCTCGCGCGTCCGGCACCGTTCGATCCGCCCGCGTATCCCGGCGCTCCCACCAAGACGTCGTCGTAGCCGTCGCCGTTCACGTCGCCGACGCCCGAGACCGCGGCACCGAACTGCTCCTGCGATTGTGTCCCCGCGACGCTCCAACTCGATGCGGCGACGCCCGTCGCCGAGCCGAACAGACATCCGACGCTGCCCATCGGCAGCTGCGGGCCCGCAGGTTCGACCGAGTACACGACGTCGTCGTATCCGTCGTGGTTCACGTCGCCCGCGAAGGCAACCGCGTCGCCGAACCCGTTGCCGCCGGGGACCACGAAGGAAGGTTGCATCGACGGACCGCCGAGCGCGCCCAAGAAGATCTCGATCGATGCGGTCGAAGTCGTTCCCGATCCGACCACGGCCGTCAGCACGATGTCGTCGATGCCGTCGCCGTTCACGTCGCCGACGCCGTTGTGCGCGGTCACGAACGATGTCGAGGGAGAGAACGCACTCCAGCTGGTAGGAGCGAAACCGCTGCCGCTCGCGGTCCACAGCTCCAGCGTAGCGCCGCGGCCGATCAGGATGTCCGGCCGACCGTCACCGTTCACGTCACCGACCGAGGTGGTGCGCGGATCGCCGAGCTCTTGGAGGGTCGCAGTGCCGACCAACGTCCACGCGGGCGAGAGGATGAGACCGCCGGGCCCGCCGCGGTAGAGCGCGACGCGCCCGATATCCGTTTCGACGGGCGTGGGTCCGCTGAACGCCGAGTCGGTCACGAGCGCATCGTCGTAGCCGTCACCGTCGACGTCGCCGACACCGGTGGCGACTTCGCCCTGGTAGCCGTTCGAAGAACTGGAAGGCAGCTCCCAGCCGGTGGCGACGTAGGGCGCCTGCGCAGCAGCGTGGTTCAGGCCGGCGGTGACCACGACGGCGCAGACGAAGCCGCGAGTCCGTAGGAGCGATGAGGCCTTGCGCATTGGGGTGATCTCTCGTTTTGGGAAGCCCGGGAGCATGCACGATCCAGCAAGAAGGATCAGGAGGCGCGTAAATAGCGCCGAGCGTCAGGTTACTCCCGCTACGACGATTCAGCCCGACTGGATCGCGGCGCGCGTGCGTGATCGCTATCCTGTTCGCCCTCACATGGCAGACAAGATCATTTTCCAGCTCCAGGACCTGAAGAAGTTCTTCGGTCAAAAGGAAGTGCTGAAGGGCATCACGCTCTCGTTCCTCGAAGGCGCCAAGATCGGCATCATCGGTCCGAACGGTGCGGGCAAGTCCACGTTGCTGCGCGTCATCGCCGGCGTCGACAAGCAATTCGAAGGCACGGCGCGTCCGATCGCGGGCCTCACGATCGGCTACCTCGCGCAGGAGCCGCCGCTCAACGACGCGCTCGACGTGCAGGGCAACTTGAAGGAAGCGGTCGCGCCGCTGCTCGAGATCGAGCGCCGCTACAACGAGCTCGCGGAAGCGGGCGACATGGGAAGTGAGTTCGAGAAGCTCAACGAGGAGATGGCACACAAGGAGATTTGGGAGCTCGACAGCCACCTCGAGCAGGCGGCCGAAGCGCTCGGTCTGCCGCCGATGGACGCCGACGTGAAGAAGCTCTCCGGTGGAGAGCGCCGCCGCGTGGCGCTGTGCAAGTTGCTGCTGCAACACCCCGACATGCTGCTGCTCGACGAACCGACCAACCACTTGGACACGCACGCGGTCGAGTGGCTCGAGCACCACCTCAAGGAATATCAGGGCACCGTCATCCTGATCACGCACGACCGCTACTTCCTCGACAACGTCGTCAATTGGATGCTCGAGGTCGAGCGCGGAATGGGCCGGCCGTACAAGGGCAACTACTCCGACTACCTCGAAGCGAAGCAGAAGGATCTGGAGACGCGCAAGGGACAGAGCGAGACGCGCGAGAAGCTCTACGCGCGCGAACTCGAGTGGAAACGCCAGACCCCGAAAGCGCGCTCGACCCGCAGCAAGTCACGCCTCGCGCGGTTCAAGGAGCTGTCCGAGCAGAGGGCCGAGGAGGCTCTCGACCCGATGGAACTGCGCATTCCGCCCGGCCCGCGTCTGGGTGACAAGGTCATCACCTTGCGCGACGTGACCAAGGGCTACGGCGATCGCGTTCTGATCAAGAACCTGAGCTTCGAGCTGCCGCCGGGCGGCGTGCTCGGGATCATCGGCGCCAACGGCCGCGGCAAGACGACGCTGTTGAAGATGATCACGGGCCGTGAGAAGCCCGACAAGGGCGAGATCACCCTGGGATCGACGGTCAAGATGGTGTGGCTCGACCAGTCGCGCACGGTGCTCGACGACGAGAAGTCGGTGTACGACAACATCTGCGACGGCAACCCGCTGATTCCGTTCGGCAACAAGACGCTCGACGGACGCGCCTACGTCGCGCGCTTCAACTTCAAGGGCGAGGACCAGCAGAAGCTGCTGGGCGAGTGCTCGGGCGGGATGCGCAACCGCGTGCTCCTGGCCAAGATGCTCAAAGAGCCCGCCAACGTGATCCTGCTCGACGAGCCGACCAACGACCTCGACCTCGAGACACTGCGCGTGCTCGAAGAGGCGGTGCAGGAATACACCGGCTCGGCCATCGTCGTGACGCACGACCGCTACTTCTTGGACCGCGTGGCGACGCACATCCTCTCTTTCGACGAAGTGGAAGACCGCATCGTGTTCTTCCCCGGCGACTACGAAGAGTTCCACGAGTGGATCGAGAAGGACCGCTCCAAGCGCGGCGTCCGTCAGGCATCGCGCGCAGGGAAGTACAAGAAGCTCCTGCGCGACTGATCGCAATGTTCGTGGGCATGAGCGAGTTGCGGTCGGATCCCGATCTGCGGGTCGCGCGCAAGTTGCTGTGCGAATGGGATCCTCCCGATGCGGAGCAGGCTCTGACGCGCGATCGGATCGTGCAGTGGATCGACGCTCATCCGATGGATGCTCATCTGCGCTCGTGCGTGAGCGGACATCTGACTGCGTCGGCGCTCGTCGTCGACGCCGACAGGACGGCGGGGCTGCTGACCCACCACAAGAAGCTCGGTCGCTGGCTGCAGTTGGGAGGTCACTGCGATGGTGACGCTGACCTGGCGCACGTCGCGCTGCGCGAAGCGACGGAGGAGAGCGGCATGGACGGGTTGGTCATCGACCCGGTGCCGATCGACGTCGATGTCCACCTCATCCCGGCGCGGAAGGACGAACCCGAGCACCTGCACCTCGACACGCGCTTCCTCGTGATCGCTCCAAAAGGTGCGATGGCGGTAGTGTCCGACGAGTCCCACGAACTGCGCTGGATCGCGCCGACCGAGTTGGAGGACGCCTGCGATGCGTCGGTGAAACGGTTGTACAACCGGGTGTTCGGCTCGGGAACTTGACCATGCGGCCAGGGTGGAGACGCCAGAGTACAAGCTGCGCTGGAAAGCCCCCCTTGCGGTGGGTATAGATGCGGGCACCAAACCCGGCCATCGAGCCGGACATCGACGAGCGGCTTCGCGCCATCCGCGCGCGGAACCGGAGTCACAACAACCCCTCAAGGATCCGAACCGATGAAGAAGTCTCTGCTGGCCGCGGCTCTCGCGCTGACCATGTTGGGCTCCAGCTGC
>JBBQNP010000188.1:0-7537 GCA_038330085.1 Planctomycetota bacterium
GGCTGCGGGCGCGCGTGCAATCCGCGCTGCTCGCGCGCTGCGACGAGTTCCTGAACCTGCCCGCGGGCGTGCCGCTGACGCACCTCGTCGACTTGTTACTCCAGCGCCTGCAACTGCCGGCCGCACGCATGCAGGTCCTGTTCGCGGAGACCGATCTGCGCGCGCGCACCGAGGGCGCCCTGGCCGAGCACGCGCGCCGCGGCCTGCCGCCGCCCGCGAATCCGCCGCCGCCGCTGGCCTGATCGCGATCCGGCGGCGCGCGCACGGGCTGGGACGGAGAGCGTCCACACGGCAGACTCTTCGCCCCGATGAGCGCCGCCCCGACGATCGACACGCGCCCGGGTGCCGAGCCCTCGCACCTCGAGACGCGACTGCTCCTCGGGATCTGGATCACGTCGCTGGCCATCCTGTTCGGCGGCGCGAGTGCGTGGATCGTGTTCGAACGCCCCGAGAACGCGAACTGGATCTGGCTCCAGATGCTCGGCCTGGCGACGCTGCCCGGGAAGTACGTGATCTTCAGCGCGGTCTCTGCGGCGTCTCCACTCGGTCCGTGGTCGCTCGCCGTCTTGGCGGTCGCCGTGGACCTCGCGGTCGCCGCGACGCTGGCCGTCGGGCTCGGACCGTTGGGGCGCGTGCCGTGGATCGGGCCGACATTGCGCAAAGCGCACGATCGCGCAGAAGAAGTGCTCATCGAGTATCCGCGCTTGCGGCGGATGGCGTTCTGGGGCGTCGTGCTGTTCGTGTACTTGCCGCTGCCGGCATCGGGCTCGATCGGCGGCACGTTCGTCGGGCAACTCGTCGGATTGCGTCGATCGCGTGGGCTCGCGGCCGCGGTCCTCGGCGGCGCGCTCGTCTCGGCGACGTTCGCAGGTCTCGCGATCGCACTGGGAAAACAAGCCGAAACGATGCTGAAGAACCCGTGGGTCGGCGTCGCTGCCGTCGTCGTGTTCGTCGTCGTCGCGTACTTCGGGTACCGCGCCGCGCGCAACGCTCTGCGCCGCAAATGACGTTGCGGAACACGCGCTGAGTAGATCCGCGAACTCAGTCGCCCAGGGGGGCGTACACGAGACCGTCGGGGACGTACGCGAGAATCCGTCCCGCCTCGCGGCACGAGATTGGCATCATCGTCGTCACCGATGCAGAAACACGCGCCCCTCGGACCCTTCCCGCGCGCTGCGCGCCTCGATCAAGCCGTCGTCGGCAATGGACGCGTGCTAGCGCTCGTCTCGCCTTCGGGCTCGCTCGACTGGCTGTGCCTGCCGCGCTTCGACTCCCCCAGCGTCTTCGGACGTCTCATGGACGAGGAGAACGGCGGCCGGTTCCGCATCTTGCGCAAGGGCGAAGAGATCGAAGGCAAGCTCGCGTACGTGCCCAACACGAACGTCGCGCGCGTCGAATTCCGTGACGGCGACGATGCGTGGGAGCTGATCGATTTCGCGCCGCGTGTTCCCGAGGGCCTCGGCGTGCACGTGCCGATCGAGCACATCCGGCTGCTGCGTCCGATCTCGGGCGAGCCGCGCCTCTCGATCGATTTCGATCCGCGACCCGATTACGCCAGCGTGCCCGTGGCGCTGCGCGAGAGCTCGCGCGGCATCGAGGTCCACGGCGGCGCGGGGCCGATCTCGCTGCGCACGAACATGCCCGTGCCCTACGTGCTCGGGAAGCGCGAGTTCGCGCTGACGCGACCGACGTGGTTCTCCGTCGTGTGGGGCGCGCCCGACCAACGCCGCGACACCGCCGGCGTGCTGCGCGATCTCGAGGTCACGATCGCCGGCTGGCGCATGTGGGCGCGCACGTGCGGCCTACCGAACTTCGCGCCGGCGGAAGTCTTGCGCTCCGCTTTGTGCCTGAAATTGCACGCCTACCACGACACCGGCGCCATCGTCGCGGCCGCGACGACCAGCATCCCCGAGGCGATGGGCACCGAGCGCACGTGGGACTACCGCTACTGCTGGTTGCGCGACGCGGCGTTCGTCGTCGAGGCGCTGCGGCGGTTGAGCCACTTGAACGAAGGTGAGCGGTTGATGCGCTACCTGCGCGACGTGGTGGAGTCCGGTCCGCTGCAGCCCCTGTACGGCATCGGCGGGGAGCGCGATCTCGAAGAGAAGTTCCTGCCGAACCTCGCGGGTTTCCGAGGCAATGGGCACGTGCGCATCGGCAACGCGGCGAGCTTGCAGATCCAGCACGATCTCATGGGCGAGATCATCCTGTGCCTCGACACCTTCTTGAGTGACCCCCGCATCGTCCACGAGGACGCGAGCGAGTACTTCCCGCTCATCGAAGGCCTCGTCGAAGCTGCGATCACGGCCGCGCCGGAGATGGACACGAGCATCTGGGAGTTCCGCACGCTGCCCGGTCACTACACTTTCTCCAAAGCGATGTGTTGGGTCGCGATCCACCGCGGTGCCGTGCTCGCCGCGCGCTTCGGACGCGAAACGCTCGCGAGACGCTGGGAGAAGTTCGCCGAGAGCCTGCGCCACGAAGTGCTCGAGCGCGGCTACAGCACGAGCCTGGGTTTCTTCACGCAGTCGCTCGACGGCAAGCACCCCGACGCGTCCAACCTGCTCCTGCCCAGCATCGGCATCATCGACGCGCGCGATCCGCGCTTCGTTTCGACCGTGCGCGCGTACGGCAAGATCCTCGTCGAGGACGGGTTGATGCTGCGCTACCGCAACGACGACGACTTCGGTCACACGACGAGCGCGTTTACGATCTGCTCGTTCTGGTGGGCCGAGGCGTTGGCGTTGATGGGGGAGCTCGACGAAAGCGTCGAAGTGTTCCGCCGCGTCGCGAGCCATGCGAACCCGGTCGGTCTCTTCTCGGAGGACGTCGATCCGCGCACGGGCACGTTGCTCGGCAACTTCCCGCAGGCGTACACGCACGTCGGCTTGATCCACGCGGCGATGACGATCGGCGAACTCCTCGACGTGCGCGACGGTCGAGCACGCGCCTGGGCCTGAAATGAGGCGCATTGTCCTCGTCTCCAACCGACTGCCGGTCACCGTCACGAACGACGAGACGGGATTGCGCGTCGAACCCAGCAGCGGCGGGCTCGCGACCGGATTGTCGGGGCCGCACTCCGGCAGCGGCGACAGCTTGTGGGTCGGTTGGCCCGGGAAGTCATGGTCGCTCGACGCGGATCAACGCGGCGACCTCGACCGCAAGTTGGCGGGCTTGCGCTTGTCGCCCATCCACCTGAGCGAGGAGGACGTGCGCCAGTACTACGAGGGCTTCTCCAACGGAGTCCTGTGGCCGCTCTTCCACTACATGATGGACAAGATCCCGCTGCAGGCTCTCGAGTGGGAAGCGTACGAGCGGGTGAACGCGCGCTTCGCCGACGAAGTCGCGCGCGTGTGCGGTCCGGACGACATGATCTGGATCCACGACTACCAACTCTTACTGCTGCCGCAGATGCTGCGCGAGCGCTTGCCCAAGGCGCGCATCGGGTTCTTCCTCCACATCCCGTTCCCTGCGTCGGCCGTGCTGCGCACGTTGCCGTTTCGCGAGCGCATCCTGCGCGGGATGCTCGGCGCGGACCTGATCGGTTTCCACACGCATTCGTATGTGCGGCATTTCGCAGCGTCGATCCTGCGCGTGCTCGGGCTCGAGACGCTCGTCGACATAGTGCGCTACGACAGACACGAGACGCGCATCGGGTCGTTCCCGATGGGCATCGACGCCGCTGCGTTCTCCGAATCCGCGGGCACCAAGGCAGTGCAGGCTCGCGCGCAGGAGATGCGCGGCGACGGATCGTGCCGTCTGCTCGTCGGAATCGATCGACTCGACTACACGAAGGGCATTGCGCGACGGTTGCTGGCTTTCGAGCAACTCTTGAACGACGCGCCCGAGTTGAGGGGGTCGGTGCGGTTGATCCAGGTGGCCGTGCCTTCGCGCTCGAACGTGCGTGCGTACCGCGAGCAGCGCGACCTCGTGAACTCGCATGTCGGACGCATCAACGGCGCGTTCGGCACTGCGACGTGGACTCCGGTCCACTACATGCACCGTTCGCTCGAGCGCGACGAGGTCATCGCGCTGTACGCCGCAGCGGACGTGATGCTCGTCACGCCGATCCGCGACGGCATGAACCTCGTCGCCAAGGAGTTCGTCGCTTCGCGCGTCGACGAGGACGGCGTTTTGGTGTTGAGCGAGTTCGCCGGTGCCGCCGCGGAGCTCGACGGCGCGGTGCAGATCAACCCCTACGACGTGGCCGCGACGGGCAAGGCGCTGAAGCGTGCGCTCGGATTGCCGCGGGAAGAACGCCGCTCACGCATGCGGCGCATGCGCGAGCGGGTTTTGCGCGCCGATGCGCGCGCGTGGGCAGACGCGTTCCTCGGGACGCTCGCTGCGTCCGAAACGGCCGGCGAAGGCCAGTGGTACGTCCTCAGCCCTGCGGAAGTGCTCGAAGCTGCGGTAGCGCGCATTCGCAGCGCGCCGCGAGCCATCTTGTTGATCGACTACGACGGCACGCTCGTGCCGTTCACGCCGATGCCGGAGGATGCGAAGCCGGATGCGGAGCTCGTCGAGCTCCTGCTCGCGCTCGTACAGCATCCCAAGTACTCCGTGCACCTCGTCAGCGGACGCACGCGCGAGAACATGGCGGCCTGGTTCGGGGCGCTGGGTGTCGATCTGCACGCCGAGCATGGGTTGTGGTCGTTGCACGATGGCAAGTGGCGGCGTCTCGTCGTGCCCGAGCTGCCGTTTGCGACGCACATCAAGTCGATCCTCGACGAGTTCGCGGCGCGCACGCCGGGATCGCACGTCGAGGTGAAGTCGTCGGTGCTCGGGTTCCACTGGCGCAACTCCGATCCGGAGTTCGGTGCGCGACAGGCGAACGAGTTGAGGCTGCACCTGGCGGAGCTGTTGAGCAACGTGAGCGCGGAGGTCATCTCCGGCAATCACGTCATCGAGGTGAGGCCGTTCGGATTGCACAAGGGCGTGGTCGTGCAGGGCGTGTTGGAAGGAGCGGTGCAGGGGACGCTCGTGCTCGCGCTCGGCGACGATCGGACGGATGAGGACTTGTTCGCTGTGCTGCCGAACGAGAGCGTCGCGTTGCACGTCGGTCCGCGCGCAAGCATGGCGGGGTTGCGCGTGGAAGGGCCCAAAGAAGCGCGCGAGTTCCTGTCGCGGTTGTTGTGAGAAGCGTGCGGCGTCTGGCACCTTCTGTTTCTGCGCCCGTCACGCGTTGACGTGGAGCGGTGGGGGTACGGTGCCAGGCACCGTTTCTTCGCCGCTGAACACAACGGCCAACTGCACGCGACTGCGCGGCGAACAAACGGAGCTAGGCACCTAGTGCTGTCGCGCGGCTTTGACGGCGGCGGTCAGCGCGGGCACGACTTCGAACGCGTCGCCCACGATGCCGTAGTCGGCGACCTTGAAGATCGGCGCGTCGGGATCCTTGTTGATCGCGACGATGACCTTCGACGTGCGCATGCCGGCGAGGTGCTGGATCGCGCCGGAGATCCCGACGGCGATATAGAGCTTGGGCGACACCGTCTTGCCCGTCTGCCCGACTTGCTCGGCGTGCGGACGCCAACCGGCGTCGACCACGGCGCGCGACGCACCGGTCGCGGCGCTGCCGAATGCGTCGGCGAGCTCCTCGATCAGATGGAAGTGCTCGGGGCCCTTCAAGCCGCGTCCGCCCGAGATGATCACGCTCGCTTCTTTCACGTCGAGCTTCGCACCAGCTTTCGCTGCGACCGAAGTGACGATCGCCTTGCCGTCGCTCGACGCTTGCGCGGTGACGACCTCGCACGTCTGGTTCGCTTCGACCGCCGCGAACACGTTCGGTCGCGTCGTCGCGCAGAACACGGACGCGCTGCTCGTCAGCGTCGCGATCGCCTTGCCCGCGAGCCACGGACGCGAAGCTGTGAACGCCTCACCTTGCGCCGAAAGTGCCGTGATGTCCGTCAGGATCGGGCAGTCGAGCAGCGCGGCGACGCGCGGTGCGACGTCTTTGCCGGTCGTCGTCGCAGCAGCGATGAACGCCTTCGCGCCGTTGTCCGTCACGACCTTGGCGATGTCCCGCGCGATCGCATCCGGACTCCACGGCGCGTTGCCGACGAGCGCAACGGCCTTGGTCGCGCCGTATTTGCCGAGCGCGGCTGCCGCCCGATCCGCTCCGTCACCCGACGTGACGGCGAGCACGCTGTGACCGGTCGAGAGTGCTGCACCGATGCACTGCAGGCTCGCGGAACGCGGAGCACCACCCGATTGTTCGACGTAGACGACGATGTTTGCCATAGCGCGTCCTTGCTCAGAGCACCTTGGCTTCGTTGCGCAGCGCGTCGATCAGCGCCGGCACCGCCGCTGCGCCTTCACCAACGATGCGACCCGCCTTGCGCGCGGGCGGGAGCTCGACCTTCACGACTGCGATTTGGTTGGGCACGTTTTCGAAGGACTCTTCGGCGATCGTCTTCGACTTGACGGCCATGATGCCCTTCAAGCTCGCGCGCCGCGGTTCGTTCAGCCCCTTGTTGCACGTGAGGACCGCGGGCAGCGTGAACTCGACCGTCTCGACGCCGTGTTCCGTTTCGCGCTTCGCCACGCCCTTGCCGGCGCCCAGATCGAGCGCGACCACTTCGCTGACGCAGGCCCAACCGAGGTAGGTCGCCATCATCTGACCGACCGCCGCGTTGTCGTGGTCGGTAGCGACGCGGCCGACGAACACGACGTCGGCGCCGAGCGACTTGACCTTCGCGGCGAGGATCTTCGCCGTCGCACGCGGATCGCGCGCGCTCGGATCGGCGTCTTTCAGGATCGCGCCCGTGTCGGCGCCGCGCGCGAGGAACTCGCGCACTTCCTTCGCGGCCTCGGAGGGACCGAGCGTCAGCACGGTCACGTCACCGCCGAGCTTCTCCTTGGTCTTGATGGCCTCTTCGACGGCGATCTCGTCGTAGAAGGAGGCCATGTACTGCCAGCCGGCGGCGTCGAGTTTCCGGCCGTCGGCAGCGACCTTGACTTGCGCCTCGGTGGCCGGCACACGCTTGATGCAAGCGACGATCTTCATGGTGAGCCTTCCGATGCGCGGCGCTGAATCCGAGCGCGCAGTTCGAGGGCCGAGAAGGTACTTGCATGGTGGCGATCAGGCAAGGCGCCGCGAGCGCAACGACAGCGTGCCGGGAGAGCAGGGCTACTACCGCGCGCCGGCCGGCTTCGATCGCGCGTTCCTCGGTGGGCTCGAGCCACGCGAACTCCTCGCGAACCTCTCGGGCAGCACGCGCAAGACGCTCGCGAGCCCAGACATGCGCCGCCAGATCGGCGTGAAGCGCGAATCGTCCGAGGTGAGCCAGAAGAAGCGCGCGCGCCGGATCCTGGGATAGCGGACGACTCCGTTATTGTCGGTGCGTTTTCGCGAGGAAGCGGAGGTATGACCGGAAGTTGTGGACGGTGATCTGAAAAGAAGAGCGGCGTACCCTTGGTGCTTGACCATCACGTCACCACCAATCGCCCCCGACAAGGGAGCAAGGATACGCCACGTGTCTGAAGCTACGACAATCATCCCGTTCCACGCAATCACTCCGAAGGATGCCTTGACCGA
>JBBQNP010000189.1:0-7523 GCA_038330085.1 Planctomycetota bacterium
GGACAAGGTCGCTGGGAAGACCCCGAGCAGAGCTGGCGCGTCGGCGATGCGCTCGGCGCGAAGGGGATTCCGAACCGCGTCGACGCATGGACCAAGGAGTGGGATCACGACTGGCCCACGTGGCGCGCGATGATGCCCCAGTATCTCGACGAGATGCTGCGCCGATAAAGCGCAGGCCGACGAACTTCTGCATCGCTGAGCGGCGTGGTGTTTGGCACCCGCCGCACTGTCGCGAGTGCTCAGCGCGCAGCCGCGAACGGCAGGTGTGCCGCTTGCGCGTACGTCACCGATTCGTCGCCGCTCCCCGTCGCCTCGAGCGCGGCCACGAGCCGGTCGTGCTGCGGCAAACCCTTGCGGAAGCCGTAGACGTGCGAGTAGTTGCGCGTGTCCGGACGGTCCACCAGGTTCATCACCGCGAAGAGATCGTACTTGCCGCTCTCGTACGCGAACTTGCCCATCACGATCGAGGCGCGCTGCTCGGGTGGGAACTTGTCGAGCGCACCCGGATCGTCGCTCTGGAACGCGAAGCCGTCTTCGGCGCGCACGGTCTCCGCGAGCCAGCTCGGCGGGATCGCGACAACGGGTTTCAGGTCAGCGATGCGCGGCTTGAGCGCGAACTCGCCCGCATAAAACAGCAGCACGTCTGGATCGAGCTTGCGCAGGTCCGCGACGGTGGGCGGATTCACGGCCATCGCCGGGCTGTTCAAACCGACGATGTCCTCGACGCGCGCGTCGGTCCAGTACGACAAGCGCCCGGCTTCCGTCAGCGCGAGCACGTTGTTGGGGGAGAGGATTCGACCGAGCTCGACCGCAAACGAGTCTGCGTAGCCGCCGTTCCAACCCCACACGTGCGGCAACCGCCTCAGCCCGATGATGATCGTGGGCACGATCGCGAACGCGATGGCTGCCAGCGCGAGGCACCGTCGCATCTCGAGTGATTCTTTCACGCTCGAATCACGATGTGTCGAGTTGAAGCGCGCACTCCACACGAACACCGACACGAACAAGATCGCGAGGTCGGGGCCTTGGAACCGGTCGAGGAAGTTCTGCGTCTGGCGCGCGAACGAGAGCGCGATCACGTGCGCGAGCGCGGGCAAGAGGCAGAGCAGGAACCCGATCAACGCGCTCTTGCGCGGCCGCACGAGAACGATGAGCAGCACGAGGCCGACGACCAGCGGCATGGCTCCGTCCCAGGCGGTCAGCCACGACACGTTCACTTCGAGACCGGGCAGCTTCGTCGCGAGGTCGGCGCCCGCGCCGGTCGGGCTCTTCACGTACAGCGGCAAGGGCAGCGCCAGTCCGAAGTACGTGCGCCGAAAAATCCCGTAGCAGAACGCGACGAGGAACGCGCCGAGCGCAGCACGCGCGAACCGCTGCAACTCGCCGCGTCGGTGCGCTGCGAACGCCGCGAGGATCGCGAACCCGGCTCCGAGGATCAGACCGTCCGGCCGGAACAGCGCGATCACGAGCGCCAACCACGGCACGGAGACGCTCGACCCTTCGTTCCACGTCGCGGCGAGCGTGCGTCGGAACGTCCACGCCACCAAGCCTGAGTAGAGCAGTGCGCTGAACCCGAGGTACGCGGCGTACGCCGGACCCGTCATCACGCAGGCGAGCGCGAGAACACGCGTGAGCCCTGTGATTCCGCGGACCGCACGCAGCTCGTGCGCGCACAACCAAGCGAGCAGTCCCGCTCCGATCGCGTTGCCGATCACCGCAGCTAGCGCGACGTCGCACCCGATCCTCTTCGCGCACGCGAGCGCCACCATCCACAGGAAGTCGGTCGCTCCCTCCGCAGGCGGTCCGCCCGGGTAGTAGACGATGCCGTGACCTGCCGCGAGCTGGTTCGCGTACTTGAAGAGGATGTACGCGTCCTCGTTGGGATGCGCGTGGTAGAGAGTGCGCAGACCGAAAACGAGCGCCGCGAGAAACGCGACGCATGCGATGGCCGACAGACGCACGAACCCGCCGCGAGCGTCGTGAAGTGGATCCCGCGTGTCGGTCTGCATGCGCGCGCGGATGATGACAGACGCGCGGACGGGGATCGAGTACGGAGGCAGCCTCCGTTGTCGACTCCGGCTACCGCTGCCGCCCGCAATGGTGGTGGCCGCTGTTGGCGGTAGCCGGAGCAGACAACAGAGGCTGCCTCCGTACGCGATCTGGTCGTCGTTGGATCGGAAGGCGCCGACAGGTAGCCGCGAAGATTGTCCGCCCGATCAGAGAGCCAAGGCTGCAGTCATCGGCAACCGAGCTGGGGCAACCGACCTCGGGAAGTGACGAGCAGTCGATGCGACCCTGCGGACGTACCGGAGTTCGGGCGGCGTCGTTGGAGAATGCGATCAAGAACGCGGCGCCCCCTGGCGCGCGGGCAGAGGGCGCCGTCGTTCGTTTGCAGATGGTTCGCTCAGTACTCGTTCGTCGAGCCGATCGTTCGGCCCTTCGACTGCGAGTGCTTCTCGATGCCGGACGCCGCGCTCATCGACGAGCTCAACGGACCGACGCCGGTCGTCGACGACTTCGATCTGGACTGCGTGCTCGACCCCGATGCCGACGTGCGCCCATTCGGGTTGTCGCGCTCCGCATCCTCGCGCTCGGTCTTGCCGCGCAGCCGCAGCTGGTTCGTGACGTCCTCGATGCCGGGCACGCCCTCGATCGCGTCCTCGGCGAGGCGCTTCTCGCGGCGGTTGCTCACTTCACCGCTCAACGTGACCGTCCCCGAGCTGACCTCGACCTCGATGTCGCTCGCGTCGATGTCGTGGTGGTCCTTGAGGCGCTCGGACACGTCTTCCTTGATCCGCTCGTCGCTGCGCCGGTAGTCCTTCGGGCCCTTGCCCGCGTGAAGACCGCGTTTCGCCTCGTCGTGGCTTCCGCCGTACGTCGCGCCCATGCCTTCGAACGCGCGCGAAGCCCATCCCGCGTTGCTGCTGAAGCTCTGCGGACCCCAGTTCTGGTTGCCCAGGCCTTCGCCGCCGAAGCCGAGGCCGCTGCCTCCGTGCGCGGCGTTCTCGCTCGCCCAACGACGCCCGTCAGCCCACGTTCGGTCGGTGCCCGACTCGGAACCCGAACTCCCGCGCGAACCGCGTCGCGAGTCGGACTCGTGCTGACGATGGGCGTCTCGCCCGGACTCGCCTCGATCTTCACCGTGGTTGCGATAGTTCATGACCCCTGCCTTCGTTGTCTCGACGCCTAGTGAACGTGTGAGCGGATGCAGACACGAAGACCGCTTGCGACGAACAGATCGCGACACAGCCCGAGGGTTTCTGCACAAGCGCCGTGCCAGTGGCGCGGCGAATCAGGGTCGGGAACGCGGGGCTACTGAGCGCGAATCCAGCCGGATCCTGCTCGCGCATCGGGGGCTCGACGCCACGACGAAGCGATGGAGGACGCCCGCGCGCCCCGGCTTTCTTCAAAGTGCCAGCATCGAACCACGGCTCCGATTGCGCTGGTATTCCCCACGGCACGTGCACTGCTCTACCGCGGGCCTCCTCCAACCGCGACCCCTGAACCCACCACGCCTGAAATACGGTGTATTTCGCTCTCCCGGCGACCCGGATCGGGCGGTCTCGCAGCGCGATCGGAGAATTGTCTGCCCGATCAAAGCAGCGCGGCACTTCTTCGGATCATGAAGGCGGCGCCCTCGCCGCGCGGACGAAAGCGCCGTCGTTGGCTTTGGGATGGCTTGCTCAGGACTCGTTCGTCGAGCCGATCGTTCGGCCCTTCGACTGCGAGTGCTTCTCGATGCCGGATGCCGCGCTCATCGACGAGCTCAACGGACCGACGCCCGTCGTCGACGACTTCGAGCTGGATTGGGTGCCCGATCCCGAAGACGACGTGCGCGCATTCGGGTTGTCGCGCTCCGCATCCTCGCGCCCGTTCTGGCTGCGCACGCGAAGCTGGTTCGTGATGTCTTCGACGCCCGACACGCCTTCGATCGCGTCCTCGGCGAGCCGCTTCTCGCGACGGCTCTTCACCTCACCGCTCAACGTGACCATCCCCGAGCTCACCTCGATGTCGATGTCGCTCGCATCGATGTCATCGTGGTCCTTCAAGCGCTCGGACACGTCTTCCTTGATGCGCTCGTCGTTGCGGCGGTAGTTCTTCGGACCCTTGCCCGCGTGACGACCGCGATCCGACTCGGAGTCGTTGCCGCCGGACGTTCCGCCCATGCCTTCGAACCCGCGCGAAGCCCAGCCCGAGTTGGTGCCGAAGCTCTGCGGACCCCAGCTCTGGTTGCCCAGGCCTTCGCCGCCGAAGCCGAGGCCGCTGCCTCCGTGCGCGGCGTTCTCGCTCGCCCAACGACGCCCGTCAGCCCACGATCCGCCGTTGCCCGACTCGGAACCCGAACTCCCGCGCGAACCGCGTTGCGAGTCGGACTCGTATTGCCGACCCGAGTCTCCGCCGAACCCGCCGCGCGTGCCTTGACCGCCGTAAGAGCGCGAGTCACCGCGCGATGGACCGCCTGAGCTGCCTTCGTACGGACCTGCGCCCATGCCGCCGTAGCTCGTGCCTTGCCGGCCGTATCCGGTCGTCCGACCGTAATCACCCATGCTGCTCCCTTCGCCTCCGCGCCAGTTGGTCGAATCGCTGCCTCGCGTCGACTCGCCGCGCGTGTTGCGCCATTCGCCGCGCGAGCCGTAGCTCGAGCGGTCGTTCTCGCTGCCCGAGCGCCCGTCGCCTCGCGGTTCCATCGAGACGCGTCCGTCGTCCCATCCGCCGCGGGAGTCTTCGCGCCAGTCGCCCGCGCCGCGACCGGACGATTCGACGTCTTGATCGCCTTGGAAGCCCGAGCGCCCGGCATAGCTGCCGCGCTCTTCCCCTCGTGCGCGTTCGGTCTCTTCTCCTTCGTGACGCGGACGACCTTGCTGCGGCTGATAGCCTCCTCGCCCGGACTCGCCTCGATCTTCACCCTGATTGCGGTAGCTCATGACCCTTCCTTCGCTGTCTCGACGTTTGATGATTGTGAGCGGGTTGCAGAAACAATGACCGGTCGCGAGAACGGATAGCGACGCAGTCTGATCTGCCAGCACAAGCAACGTGCCGTTGGCGAGGCGTGTCGGGTGCGGGAACCGTAGGCCTTGCAACGCGGAGCTCATCTCGAGTCCGGCCAGAAATGGAGCCTTCGACGACGAGGCGATGCGATGAATGACAATCGCAGGCTCGGGGTTTCTTCAAAGTGCCAGCGCCGAAACCGGGCTCCGGTCGCGCGATCGCTGCTATTCCGCACGGCACATGCGTTGCTCTTGCGCGCCGTTCCACCCACCACGACGCCTCATCGAAGACTCCCATCATGAACCTGTTCGACGTTCTGGAGCGTGACCATCGCGCTCTCCTGGACCTCCTGCGTCGAGCCGGCCGCACTTCAGCTCGGGCCCCAGCTGCGCGCAGCGAGTTGCTGGCGAAAGCCCGCTTGTCGTTCGACGACTTGGCGGAAGTGAAGGAAACGGAGCTTTTGCCCGCCCTGCGTTCGCAAGATTGCGCAGGCGACGGGAGCGTGGAGTGGCGTCTGGTCGGCTCGGCGGACGAGCTGGCGCAAGCACGCCGCATGTTCGACGAGCTCCGCGACACGGACCCGAGCGATCGGCGCTGGATGGTGCGGATGAGCCTGCTCCAGGAGCACGTCGAGCGCCATGTCGCGACGGACCGGCGCGAGCTCTACCCGCTGGCCAAGCGGCTCGGTCCCCCCGAATTGAAGCTCGAGAGGCGAGGACGTGCCGCATCGGACGGGCTCTTACCCGTCGTGACCCGAGCCGTGCGCAATCGGGTCGCATCGCTCTGGTTCTGAGGAGGTAGGGTCGCGAGCGCTGATCGCGCGGCGCTGTTCTTCCCGGACTGATCTCTCCGAGGTCTATCCGGGGTCTATCCGAGGTTCCGGACCCCAGGGCTCGCCCAGCAAGCCTATGTGCTCCTCGATCGGCGCGCAGGATAGTCTGAAGCCGCGCATGCGCACCGGACCGTTCGCTTCGATTCCGCGCAGCCGATCGGCGCCGACCTGGGTCGCAGTCGGGATCGCGGTGCTCGCGTTCGCGCTGGCACTCCACTTCGTCGTGCACTACGGCACGCGCGTCGCCGCGCTCGACGACCTGACGCAGGTGCCGGCGCTGCAACCGGACTTCCATCCGACGCTCTCGTGGCTGTGGAGCCAACACAACGAGCACCGTATCCCGCTGCCGCGCATTCTGTACTGGACGATCTTGCGCGGCGCGCGCGACTTCCGCGCGGGGACGCTCTTCGATCTCACGATGCTCGCGCTTGTCGTCACGGCGTCGATCGCCGTGGCGCGCAGCATCCGCGGGAACTCGCGGATTGCCGACGCGTTCTTCCCGCTCGTGTGGTTCTCGTGGAGGCACGCGGAGAACCTGCTCAACAGTTTTCAGATCACGCTGGTCCTGACGAGCGCGCTCCTGTCCATCGCAACGATCGCGATCGCGAGCGCGAGCGGCTTGCCTAGCGTGCGCATCACGTTGACGACGGCGATCTGCGCCTGCCTCTTGCCGCTGTGCTCTCTCGCCGGGGTCATCGAGGCGACGTTCCTTGCGGCATGGCTCGGCTTCGTCTGGTGGAGCACGCGGCGGGCCGACACCACGCACTCACGACGAATCGGAACGATCGCGTCGATCGGTGCCGCAACTGCGCTGGCGATCGTGGCGTCGACGTTCGTGGGGTTCGCGCTGCCAAAAGATGCACCGCGTCCGACTGCAGGACGGGCGCTCGCTGTAACGGCGCAATTCCTAGCGTCGCCCGTCGGCTGGATCGGGCCGGATGTCAGCGCTTGGTCCGGACCGATCGCGGCCGCGATGATCGCGGCAGGCATCCTCGCCCTCGCGCGCATCGCGCGACGCGAGCCGGACGAGCGGGCGCGGAGCTTGGGTTTGCTCGCGATCCTGATCTCCGTGGTAGTCCTCGCTTTGTCGGTCGGCATCGGGCGCGGATCGGAGGACGAAATCGCGGGCACGCGCTCGCGCTACGCGTTGCTCGCCGTCCCTTGGACGTGCGCGCTGTTCCTCGCGGCCTGCACGCGCGAGCGCGCACATCCGGGGCGTTCGTGGACGGTCGGCGCCGTTCAGTGGGCGCTCTTCGCGCTGGCCGCATGGTCGTTCGCAGTGAACTTGGGTCCAGGCGCGCAGTACGGAGAGGACCGCGTGCGCGCCGCCGACTCGATCGATCGCGACGTCGCACGCGGTCGCTCGTACGCGCAACTCTCCGCGGACCATTGGCGCGACGTCTACTACGGCGAGCCGGACTTCCGTGAAGTGCTGCGCCTGCTCGACCACGCGGGTCTGGCTCCGTTCGAGCGCCCGTCCGGTCCGGATGCGAACCTGCTCATCGGCGTCGATCCCTGCGACGGAACGTTTCGCAGGCCGCGGAGCGATCACTCGGATTTCCGGCCCGTCATGCGTCGGATCGAGGACATTCCGATGGTGCTCGTGGGTCAGCAATCCGAGCTCGAATGGGCCGTTCCTCCGGGAGCCACTTCCGTTCGCGGAACGTTCTGCGTGCATCCGCAGACGTGGAAGGATGGATCG
>JBBQNP010000190.1:0-7479 GCA_038330085.1 Planctomycetota bacterium
AGTCGTGGCTCCAAGGCAGGGACAGGCACAGGCTCCTCACACGCCATGGCGACGTGTCATAACGTACATTATCAGACATTCCTGCGGCAGAGCCTGAGCGGCGGTCGAGGGTCCGGTTCCAGCCCGATCCGGCCGATTCTTCCACTTATGAACCGCGCCGCTCTGTTCACCCTGTCCCTTGGGGCCTTTCTCGTCACTGTGGTCGGTGGTTGCGCGTCGACGTCGACGGTGCGCACGTCACCTACCGGCGGCTTCGCACAAGCGGTCCGCGCCGACCTGGACATGCCCGTCTCCCTTCCGCCGTACGAGCGGGTCCAGGCCAATTGGAAGGAGCGCCTGGATCAGCCCTACGCCTACGTCGAGATCCACGGCAGCTACACCCAGACCGCCCGTGCGCTCAAGGGCGTTCTCGAAGCCGCACAACGCGCCGGACTCGAGCCGAGCGGAGCGCCGTTCGCACTCTTCTACGACGATCCGGGTCACACGAGCATCGACGAGCTGCGTTCACGCGCGTGCGTTCCGATCGACGGCGACGCGGCGATCGACGCACCCTACGGCATCGACGTGTTACCCAGCGCGACGGTCGTCTACGCCTTCGTCGGCGGTCCCTACGGCGACGTGCCGCGCGCCTACCCGGGCGTGTTCGCGTTCGTCGACCACATGCACTGGAAGGAATGCGGCCCGATCCGCGAGGTCTACCTGATCCCGCCGGGATCCGTGTCGAGTTGGGACGACCTCGTCTGCGAAGTGCAGATCCCGGCGCAGCCGGCGCACTGAGCAGTGACGCTGAGCAGTGACGCTGAGCAGTGATGCTGAGCAGTGATGCTGAGCGATGACGCTGAGCGATGACGCTGAGCGATGATGCTGAGATTCGCCGCGAGTCCGGCGACTCGACAGATCAGCGCGCTCCGGCCGCGAGCCCGCGCGCTTCCGGCGGATAGCAGCAGTAGACCGCGAAGCGACCGTCGTCCATTCGGTTCGCGCGCACGCGATCCTCGGGCTTGAGCCACTCGGCAAGGTCGTGTTCGATCTGCACGTTGCTCTCGACGCCGCCGCGATCGCGCACGTGCGCGATTCCGTCCGTCAGCGAGACGATCTCGTACAGCTCGCCCTGGCTTGGATCCGCGGAGCGCGTGTGACGACGATTGGCTTCGATGACGCGCGGTAGCGAATCACTCAAGCCCGAAAGCGTCGGGTGGAACTGCGCGTAGAGATCGAGGTCCTGCGTCTCGTCGACCCAGCGCAGGAAACTCGACAGCGCCGCGAGAAGTCCGCGCGCGTCGTCGCCGCTCGAGAGTTCTCCGCTCTCGGGCAGCCACCACGCCGTGTACGACAGCAGATCGCGCGTCGAGAGGTTCTCGAACACGCCGATGTCGTGGGCGTAACGACCGAAGCTCTCGAGCGGACGCAGGTCCTCGACACGTGCGGAGCCTGCGTCGCGCTCCGTTTCCCACAAAAACTCCGTGATCATCGCTCCGACGACACCGGGAAAGTCCGGCGCAGGTGAGGCCTCTTCCAGATCTCCGATTCCGGACGCCTCTTCGAGCGCGAGTTCCTTCTCGAGGTCGCTGAAGAGCTGATCCAGCGGCAGACCGGCTTTGCGCTTGGCTTCGAACTCCGCGAGAGCACGTGCGGTGTCGACGGTGGTCTGCGACTTCGTGCGCGGCGCTGCCTGCGGCGTGAGGCTGATCCCGCGCCCGATGCCACGCGTCGCCAACGATTCCCAGGCGTGCACGAGAGCACGCCGCGCGGCATCGAGGTCGACCGACGAATCGAAGGCGAGGCGGTCGAGAATCGGGCCGAGCGCGTCGTCGACGCCGACGACGAGCCGTTCGCGCTCGAACGGAGTGTCTGCGAGTTCCTCGAACCAGATGTCGACTTGGTCGCGCTCGACGCCGCTGCGCAAGAGCAGCGCACGCGCCTCCCCCACCGGATCCGCCGGCTTGCCGGTCGCATCCGCAGCGAAGAACATGCTCTCGAGCTCGCGCTGATTGATGCGCGCGACGCCGCGCCGGGTCGCACGCGCACGCTCGAGGTCGTCACGTAACGCATCGAGGAGCGAGCGGTTGCGGTAGAACGCCGCGGCTAGCGAGAGCCGGTGCGCGCCTTCCTCCGTCGGGAAGAGCCGGCCGGCGATGAGGTCGCCTTTTTCGAGCACGCTCGCGGCCTCGGGTGCGAGCACCGGGTACTCGCCTCGGCTGGCGAGGTCGCGCAGCCACAAACCTTCGCCTGGCTTCGCGCTCGAGACCTCGAAGATGCCCGCGTGCGAGTTCATGAGCGTCGCCAGAAACAACGGATCGTCGAGCCCGGAGCGCTCCGGATCGCTCTCGGCGATGCGCTGGAGGGCGAGGCCCTCGATGTTCGGGCTCGTGCGCTCGAGGAGGAACCACTCGAGGTGCCGCCGGCGCGCTAACTCGTCCTGCTCCACCCGTGCGGCGTCGAAGCGGCCCTGGAAGAACTCGGGCGCACTCTCCTGGAACTCGCGCGCGAGCACCTCGTCCTCGCGCACCAAGCCTTCCAGCGCTTCGAAGCGCTGCTCGAACTCGTCGCCTTGCGTCATGGTCTCCTGGTCTGGGTGTGCGTCGTGCTGGACTCGGGTCGAAATCGGGCCGCAGTCTAGCCCGAGGTCGAGGGTTTCTGGAGTGCAGGAGACCTCAGTAGTTGTCTGGGCTCTCGAGCCTAGGAGTTGCTCGGGTGAGGACCCCGAGCGTGCCGCACGCGCTCCGCATGGGCGCCGATCGAGGGTCGCTGCGGCGTTGAACGGCACCCCACCGATCGCTCCAATGCGAAGCATGCGCGCCTCGCTGCTGCTCCCTTCTCCCGATGCCTCCTCCGCGCTCACGTCGCTGCACCTGGCGGCGTTCGACGTGCGCTGGCTCGACGTCCTCGGCATCACGCTCGTCCTGTACTTCCTCCTCGTTGGGTTGAAGCACGGCCTGTGGTGGCAACTCGTGCGCTTGCTCGGCATCGTCGCGTCCGTGGCGATCGCGCGTGCGGTCGTCCCTCCGATCGCGCCACGGTTCGCCGCCGCGTTCCCCGACATGGACCCGCGCGTCGCCGGCGGCATCGTGTGGACTGCGGTCATCCTGCTCGGGTTGCTCGTCGTGGCTCTCGTCGGCCGCATGGGCAAGGACACGCTCGAAGCAGTGCAGCTCGGCCCGATCGATCGCATCGGCGGCGGCGTCGCGGGCGCGCTGACCGGCGTGCTGGTACACGCTGCGATCGTATTGTGCTTGTGTCAGGTCACGGGCCGCGAGTGGTCGGTCGACGCTGTGCGCGGCACTGCGAGCCAGCGGCTTGTCGTTTCGGTGGGGAGCAGCGTGCCGTTGTTTCTCGATGCGCACGCGGCGGACACGCTCGAGCCCTGGCTCGGTCGGGCAGCAGACAAGCATTGATCGGAAACTGGCCCCGTCGGCTGCACCCTCAACGACCAGAAAAGACGCGCCACTCGAAGAATGAGGCCTTGCTGAACTGCCTGGTGACCACTCCGAGGGCCATCGCAGAGGTCGTGAACGGCGCGCGGTTGGTGATGCCGCGGATGTAGTTGCGATAGGCGACCCACACCCACGCGTGGCACTCCAACCATTCCCGCTTCTTCGACGCTCCCCAACTGCGTCGCACCAGCCGCGAGAGCCCGTCGCGCAGCATCGCGAAAGTGTGGTTGATCGGAAACAGCGGGTTGTAGTAGTCGCGCACTGCGGTCGAGCTGTGCTGAACATGATGGTAGATCTGCGGCATGACCTGGCGTAGCACGCTCGGGTAGGTGGATTTGTGATCGCTCGTGATCACGAGGTCGCGGCCCAGTTCCCGTACTTCCGCAAGCTTGAGGAAGCACTTCTCCACCGCCGCCCGCGATCCGCTCCTTCGCCGACCCTCGGTTCGCTCACGCTCAGCTTTTCGCTCGAGCTCGCGAGGCCGCAGCTTGCCGCGAGAGGGCAGAGGCGCGACCTCGAGGTGCACCACGAAGTAGGACTCAATCTCGATGAGCGAGGGCACGGTCACGGGCGAGAGACGCCGGGAGTTCTCGAAGCTCTCGAGTTCGTCGAGCTGAAAATCTCCGCGTAAACCGCCACTGAGTCGAATCCGGTCCAAGGCGCGCCCGTGGAATGCCCGAGCGTGTTTGGAGAGCAAGCTCAGCCGATGCACGACGGTCTTGCGCGTGCACTCGAGGTTGCGGGCGGCCTGGCGCTGGGTGACCTTCGAGATGAACGTATCGAACAGCGCGAGGTGGATCGTCGGTTTCTGTAACCGGTAGTCGAGGCGAAATGTCTGTGTCGAAAAGTAGTGCCCGCAGGCGCGACACAGGAACCGTTGCACGATGCGCCGATCGCAATCGCGAACGTAGCGCCCCTTTTTCTGCCAGAGGAATGGGGCCTGCGCTTGGCGTGATGGACAGGGGTCCAAGGGACAATGGGGAGGAACGAAGGGACGATCCATCCCGTTCAGGTAAACGGCTTCGAGGTCCATGAAGTCTGCTCCTCGCACACACGACTGAGGGTGTGACGTCAAGAGCGGTGACTCACGAGACAGCGGTTCGGTTGCAGAAAATCCGTGAACTTTCGCTCGAACGGATGCAGCCGACGGGGCCAGTTTCCGATCAGGTCGTGCGCACGCCGAGCACCCATGGCAGTCGCTCGCGCAACCTCGGCTCCACCGCACCGTGAATGGAGAGTTCGCTGGAGTTGCACCCATCACACGCCCCGCGCAACTGCAGCACGACCCAACCGCCTTCGACCGCAACCAGTCGCACTTCGCCGCCGTCCGCCGCGAACATCGGGCGCATCTCTTCGAGGATCTCGCCCACCGCGAGCACCTGTGCCGGATCTCCACGCGGCGGAGCGTCGTCGCTGTCCTTCCAACCCGCGAGCAGTCGATCGAGCCAGCTCACGAGGAAATACCGGAGGGCTTCTCGCGCGCCTGCATCGACAGCGCGCCGGCGGGGAGGAGCAGAGCGCACGCCCCGTCGATGCTCCGTGGCTCGAGCCGCGGGTCGAAGACGCGCAGCGTGTCGCCGAACTCCATCATTCGCTTCGCGTCCGAAGTGGAGCAGACGAGGGCGAAGCGGTCCGGTTCGCGCTCGACGATGTCCCACTCGAGCGTGGTGCCGACAGGCGAAGACATGCCGGACGCGTGGAGCCAGCGAGCGATTGCCCACGGAATGCGCCAGGATCCAACGTCCGCGCTTACGTCGAGCAGCGGGAGATCGCGTGCCGGTCGCTCGAGATCGCGGCGGTTCTTGCGCAGACAATCCGCGACCAGACGCACGAGTGGTCCCAGGCGCGAACGCTCGCGTCGCTCGAGCAGAACGTCCGCGCCGCCGGCGTTCGCAACGAGGCCCAGGATCCAGCCCAGGTCGTCTACTTCGAGCGCCGTTTCGGACAGGCCCTCGAACGCGCCGGGCTGCGACGTCGGCGCCTCGTCCAGCGGAGGTTCGGCGATCCAAGCCTGCAGCGCGCTCAAGTATTGCGTCGTGTTGTTGAGCTTGTGCAGCAGCACCGGCACGAGCGCGCGCGCGAGCTCGTCGGGGGCAATTGGTGCCGAGGCGGGGACTTGAACCCCGACTCCCTTACGGGAAATGGATTTTGAATCCATCGCGTCTGCCATTCCGCCACCCCGGCACGGTGGACCGCAGAGCGTAGTCGGCGGCAGCCGTGCGGCGCAAGGCGAAGCAGCTCGAGTCGACTCGACCATGGGTCGATCAAGAGCGCACGTTGGGCTAACGCGCGCTCCCCCCGGCGTCGAAGGCCAGCGCGATGCCGCGCCCGACCCCGACCGCGGTGGCCGCATAGCGAAGTCCGAGCAGGATGCCTGGACCGAAACCCTCGGGCCCGCTCATGTCGTGCCGCAGCGTGTACGTCTCCCCCGCCGCACCGAACACGACGACCTGATGCGCATACAAGCCGGGCAGTCGCACCGAGTGGATCGGCACTTCCTCCTTCGACCCGCCGCGAGCCGCGCGCATGCGTTCCGCCGTGTCGAGCGCGGTGCCCGAGGGCGCGTCCTTCTTGCGCTCGTGGTGCATCTCGATGATCTCCGCATGCGCGAACGCGCGCGCGGCTTCGACGGCGGCTCGCTGCAGCAGGCACATGCCGAGCGAGAAGTTCGGCACGACGAGGCCGCCGATGCCGAGCGCGCGCGCCGCTTCGTCGAGCGCGCGCGTCTCGTCGAGGCCGACGCCGCTCGTGCCGACCAGGGGGCGGATGCCGAGCCCGATCATGCGCGCGGCGTGCTCGTAGCCGAGGCCGGCGCGCGTCACGTCGAGCGCGACGTCAGGGCGCGCAGCGCGGAGTGCGGGGTCGATCTCGTCGGCGCTCGAGAGGCGCGCGACGAGGGAGAATCCCTGCGCACGCTCGACGAGGTCGCACGCGAACTTCCCCATGCGTCCGCTCGCTCCGACAACGGCGACACGCAACTCGGGTGCGGTCTTCATCGCACGTCACGTTCCAGCGCCAGGCGCAGGATCTCGAGGCACAGCTCACGGTAGCTCAGGCCCCCTTCTGCGGCAGCTCGCGGCAAGAGGGATCGCGCCGTCATGCCGGGCAGCGTGTTGAGCTCGAGCACGATCGGTTGCTCTGCCCCGGGTTGCATTGCCACGGGTGGCATTGCCACCTGTTGCGTTGCCACCTGTTGCGTTGCCGCGTGTTGCGTTGCCGTGGGTTGCCCTGCGCCGAATTGCATCGCCCCGGGCGGCTTTTCCTCGCTAGTGCAGCGCGGAATCATGAAGTCGACGCGGGCGTAACCTTCGCAGCCGGTCGCACGGAACGCGCGCAGAGCGATCTCGCGAAGGCGCGCACACGTCTCCGACGAGATCGAGATCGGAGGACAATGTTCTTCGGCGCCGGTCGCGCTGTACTTCTCCTCGTAGTCGAAGAAGCGACCTTGCTTCGGCACGATCTCGACCGGAGTGAGCGCGCGCAAGCCGGCGCGCTCGGTCCCGATCACACCGCACGTCGCTTCGACGCCGCGGATGCAGGCCTCGACGACGGCGCGCTCGTCGACGGCGAGCGCACGCTCGATCGCTGCGGGGACGTCGCGCGGGTCGCGCACCAGGGACGTCGCCACCGACGAGCCGCCGCGGTCGGGCTTGACTGCGACGCCGTCCGGTCCGAGGTCCGACACGTGTGCGAGGATGCGCTCGCGATCGTTGCGCCACGACTTCGCGTCGACGACGAGACCGCGCGCGACGGCGATGCCGGCTGATTGCAGAACGTCGCGCGTCCAGCTCTTGCTCATGCACAACGCCGATGCGCCGACGCCCGAGCCTGTGTGCACGCGACCGGTCGCCCTGAACAAGCCCTGGATCGTGCCGTCCTCGCCGGCGCCGCCGTGCAGCGCGAGAAACCACACGGTGTCGCGCGGGACGAGCACCAGCGCTTCCTCCGGAGAGCACGTGCGGCCGCCGACGACCCAAGCACCGTCGGTCGAGATCTCGACGTCGTGCACGCGCGCGGGACCGAGCCCGTCAGCACGGTCTCTCAG
>JBBQNP010000191.1:0-7273 GCA_038330085.1 Planctomycetota bacterium
GCCCATCGCTTCCTTGAACGTCTCCGCCATCACGCGCTCCCACGTGCGGAACACGTCGTCCTCTTCGACGAAGGACATCTCCATGTCGAGCTGCGTGAACTCGGGCTGCCGGTCGGCGCGCAGGTCCTCGTCGCGGAAGCAACGCGCGACCTGGAAGTAGCGGTCGAGTCCCGCGACCATCAGGATCTGCTTGAAGAGCTGCGGCGACTGCGGCAACGCGTAGAACTCGCCCGGGTGAACGCGCGACGGAACCAGATAATCGCGTGCGCCTTCAGGTGTCGCGCGCGTGAGGATCGGCGTCTCGATTTCGACGAAGTTCTGGCGCTCGAACGCGCGACGCATCGCGTTGATGAAGCGCGAGCGGTGCACGAGGTTGCCCTGAACCTTTGGGCTGCGCAGGTCGAGGTAGCGATAGGTCAGGCGGTTTTCGAGCGACACTTCTTCGTCCGCATCGATCGGGAACGGCGGCGTCTTCGAGCGCGAGAGGATCTCGAGGTGGTCAGCGACGACGTCGACTTCACCCGTCGGACGGTCGGGGTTGATGTTCTGCTTGTCGCGCGCGACGACCTTGCCGTGCACCGAGATCGTGAACTCCGGACCGAGCTTGGCCGCGTCAGCTTGTTCGGGCCCGAGCACGACCTGCGTGATGCCGTAGCGGTCGCGCAAGTCGACGAAGTAGATGCCGCCGTGGTCGCGCCGCGCCGAGACCCAGCCGTTGAGCGTCACGGTCTTGCCGACGTCGGACGCACGCAGATCTCCGCAAGTGTGCGTGCGGCGCCAGTCGAGCTTCTTCGGTTGAGCGGTGATCGTCATGGGATGAATCAGGTGCGGAACGGACGTGGACGGAACAGAGGAAGGGTCACGATGTGCTTTTCACATCCTGCGGAGCAAGTGTCGAGGCGGATCACGCGCAAGGTGCCTGGCGCCGATTGCCGGTATTTCCGGCGATCGGTGCCTGGCAACGCTGCGCCATTCCGGCATTCCGGCACGGAGCGGATCGGGCGAACGGTGCCAGGCACCGATCGCCGGAAATACCGGCAATCGGAGCCAGGCACCTACTCGCCGTGGTACTCGCTTGCGCGCTGGCGCATCACCGCGCGTAGCAGCGCCGATTCGGCACGCAACAGGTCGATCGGATCACCTTGGGCGGCGGCGTTGTTGCGCGCATTGGCGAGCCGCTCGCGGGCGCGTGCTTCGGCTTCCTTGGCGCGTGCTTCGTCGATCTCCGCGGGAAGCTCGCCGGCTTCCGTCACCACGCGCACCGTGTCTCCGTGCACTTCGGCGAACCCGCCCGAAACGAACAGAGCCTGCTTGGGACCCTCCCGCTTCTCACGGTACTCGAGCACGCCGGTCTCGAGCGCTGCGACCATCGGAGCATGCCGCGCCAGGATCCCGAGCTTGCCGCCTACAGCGGGCACGATCACCGACTCGACCTGTTGATCGAGCGCGATCCTGTTGGGCGTGATGACCCGCAGCGTGACGGTCGCCATGATCAGCCCTGCATCTTCTTGGCGCGCTCGACGACCGCGTCGATGCCGCCCTGATACATGAACGCACCTTCGGGCAGCGTGTCGTGCTTGCCCTCGATGATTTCCTTGAACCCGCGCACCGTCTCCGAGCGCGGCACGAACACACCGGGCGTGCCCGTGAACTGCTCGGCCACGAAGAACGGCTGCGAGAGGAAGCGCTGCATGCGGCGCGCGCGCGCGACGAGCTGCTTGTCTTCCTCCGGCAGCTCCTCGATGCCGAGGATCGCGATGATGTCCTTCAGATCGGCGTAGCGCTGCAGGATGCGCTGTGCTTCGCGCGCGACGAAGTAGTGCTCCTCGCCGACGACCTGCGGGTCGAGCATGCGCGACGTCGACTTCAACGGGTCCACCGCGGGATAGATGCCTAGCTCGGCGATTGCGCGATCGAGGATGATCGTCGAGTCCAAGTGCGCGAACGTCGCGACCGGTGCCGGGTCGGTGATGTCGTCGGCCGGCACGTACACGGCTTGCATCGACGTGACCGAGCCCTTCTTCGTGGACGTGATGCGCTCCTGCAGCGCACCCATCTCGGAGGCCATCGTCGGTTGGTAACCCACGGCGCTCGGCATGCGGCCGAGGAGCGCCGACACTTCCGATCCCGCTTGCACGAAGCGGAAGATGTTGTCGACGAACAGGAGCACGTCCTGTCCCTTCACGTCGCGGAAGTACTCGGCCATCGTCAGGCCCGAGAGCGCGACGCGCAGACGAGCTCCGGGCGGCTCGTTCATCTGACCGAACACGAGCACCGCGTTGTCGATGACGCTCGCGGTCTTGCCGTCGGGCGTCTTGTACTGCGCTTCGCTCATCTCGAGCCACAGGTCGTTGCCTTCGCGCGTGCGCTCGCCGACGCCGCAGAACACGCTGAAGCCGCCCTTCTCGACGGCCGTGATGCGGATCAGCTCCTGGATGAGCACGGTCTTGCCGACGCCGGCGCCGCCGAAGAGGCCGATCTTGCCGCCCTTCGCGAAGGGACAGAGCAAGTCGACGACCTTGAGGCCGGTCTCGAACACTTCCGAGATCGCTTCCTGCTGGTCGAACGCGGGCGCGTCGCGGTGGATCGGCCACGTTTCGCCGGCGGCGAGGTTGCCCTTCGTCGTCGTGTCGAGCGGCACGCCGAGCAGGTTGAAAAGTCGTCCCTTCGTGCGCTCGCCGACCGGCACCATGATCGGTGAGCCGGTGTTGACGACGGGCATGCCGCGGCGGCAACCATCGGTCGACGCCATCGCGACGCAGCGCACGACGTCGTTGCCGAGGTGTTGCGACACCTCGAGCACGATGTCGATGTTCGCCTTGGGATCCTTCACGGTCAGCGCGCTGAAGATCGGCGGGAGAGCGCCGGCGGGAAAGCGCACGTCGACGACGGGCCCGAAGATCTGCGCGATGGAACCGGAGGTCGTGGGAGTGGTGAGGGTCGTTGTCATGGTGGTCACTGGCCTGAGGTGGCGAGAGAGCGGATCTGGCAGGCTGCGGAGTGGCGGAAACGGTCAGGGGGAGCGTCGAACTGTCGGGCTCTGATCAAGCTGGCGCCGCGCTTCGCTGCGGCGCGGGAGAACATCACGAAGGGAATGCTCGCCATCGGCGGCGGCGAGGAACGCAACGGCGTCACTTCACGGCCTCGGCGCCGCCGACGATGTCGAGCAGTTCCTTCGTGATGTTCTCCTGGCGCTTGCGGTTGTAGATCTTCTTGAGGACGTTCCCGATCGACTTCGCCGCGTCGGTCGCGTTCTTCATCGACACGCGACGGCTGGCGTATTCGCTGGTCAGGGACTCGAGCAGGGCGTTGAAGATGCGCGTTTCGAGGTAGCGCGGAACGAGGCGCTCGAAGATCGTCAAGGCGTCGGGCTCGAGGATGATGTTGCTGCTGTCGACCGCGGCCTTTTTCGCGCCGGGCTCGGTCGCAGAAGGAACAGGCGGAACGACGGGCAGGAACTGCACCTCGGTCGGCACGTACTTCACCATCGACTCGAACGCCGTGTAGAAGACGAGCACGCGCGAGTACTTCCCGCTCTTGAACGCGTCGAACAGGATGCGCGCCGTGCGCGCGGCCCCGCGGTAGTCGATCTTCTCGAGCGGCGGCTCGATCAGGAAGCGCTCGACCGTGCGGCCGCGACGCTGCATGTACTGGTAGCCCTTGCGGCCGATGATGAACCAGTCGACCTGCTCGTTCGGATGGTCGCGCAACCACTCTTCCACCTTGCGGAAGACGTTGCTGTTGTACGCACCGGCGAGACCGCGATCCGAAGTGACGAGCAGGATCGCGACGCGATCACCTGCACCCGTATTGAACACGGGACGATCAGCGAGGTCGTCGCCGAGCATCCCCGCGAGACGCTCGACGAGGCCCGTGATCTCTTGCGTGTACGGCCGTGACGCGACGGCCTTCTCCTGGAAGCGACGCAGCTTCGTCGTCGCGACCATCTCCATGGCGCGCGTGATCTGCCGGATGCTGCCGACAGACTTGATGCGGTTTCGCAGGTCGCGGATCGATGCCATGGGTCAGGCCGCCTCCGCGCCTAGTGAGCTTTCTTCGGAGCGGGAGCGGGTTGAGCGGCAGCCTTGGGTGCCGCAGCAATAGCCGGCGCCTTCACGGCGATCTGCATCTGCGACTTCACGGCCGCAATCGCCTTGTCCATCGCCGCGCGCGCGCCGTCGGACACGTTCTTCGTCGTGCGGATCTCGTCCAGCACGGCCTGGTTCGTGGCACTCATCAGCTCGTGGTAGTTCTTCTCGAACTCCTGCACGCGCTTGGTGGGCACGTCGTCGAGACCGCCGCTCGTGCCGGCGTAGATGATCGTGATCTGCTGCTCGACCGGCTGCGGCTGGTACTGCGCCTGCTTCAAGATCTCGACGAGCTTCTCGCCGCGCGTCAGCTCCTGCTGCGTCGCCTTGTCGAGGTCCGAACCGAACTGCGCGAACGCCGCGAGTGCTCGGTACGACGCGAGCGACAAGCGCAACCCGCCGGCGATCTTCTTCATCCCTGCGATCTGCGCCGCGCCACCGACGCGCGACACCGAGATGCCGGCGTTCACGGCGGGCTTCACGCCGGCGTTGAAAAGGGCGTTCTCGAGGAAGATCTGACCGTCGGTGATCGAGATCACGTTCGTCGGGATGTACGCGGCGACGTCGCCTTCCTGCGTCTCGACGATCGGCAGAGCGGTGATGGAACCGCCGCCCTTCTTGAAGCGCGGGTTGATCTTCGGTGCGTCGCGGTTGATCTTCGCGGCGCGCTCGAGCAAGCGGCTGTGCAGGTTGAACACGTCGCCCGGGAACGCCTCGCGGCCCGGCGGACGGCGCAGGAGCAACATGACCTGGCGATACGCGAGCGCCTGCTTGTAGAGGTCGTCGTAGAAGATGACGACGTGACGGCCTTCGTCGCGGAAGCGCTCGCCCATCGTGATGCCGGCGTACGCGGCGAGGTACTGCATCGAGGCCTCGTCGTTGGCCGAAGCCGCGACGATGATCGTGTACGCCATCGATCCCGTCAGATCGAGACGGCGCTGCACGTCGACGATCGTCGACTGCTTCTGCCCCATCGCGACGTAGATGCAGATGACCTGCTCGGGGTTCTTCGGATCGCCGCCGCCCGTGGTCTTCTGGTTGATGATCGTGTCGATGCACAGCGCCGACTTGCCCGTCTGACGGTCGCCGATGATCAGCTCGCGCTGTCCGCGGCCGATCGGGATCATCGCGTCGATGGCCTTGATGCCGGTCTGCAGCGGCTCCTTGACGGGCTCGCGCTCGACGACGGACGGAGCGGGTTGCTCGATGGGGCGCAGGTCGGATTCGGACGTGCCGAGCGGGCCCTTGCCGTCTACCGGATCACCGAGCGCGTTGACGACGCGACCGAGCAAGCGATCGCCGGTCGGCACCGAGATGACGCGGCCGGTCGAGCGCACGGTGTCGCCTTCGCTGACCTTGGTCGCGTTGCCGAGGAGCACGCAACCGACGTTGTCTTCCTCGAGGTTGAGCGCCACGCCGCGCACGCCGTTCGAGAAATCGAGCAGCTCGTTCATCATGCAGGCATCGAGGCCGTACACGCGCGCGACACCGTCGCCGACGCTGAGCACGGTGCCGACGCTTTGCAAGCTCGTCTCGCCCTTGTACGACTCGATCTCCTTCTTGAGGATCGAGGTCACTTCTGCGGGTCGGAGGTCCATGTGTCGATGTTCCTAGGTCAGGTCGAGAAGAGTGTGCGGATCAAGAAGAGTCAGAAGGTGGAGCGGGATCAGCGCGCAGCGGGAAGAGGCGCGTCCATCAGCTTGCGGCGCAGAGCCTCGAGTCGGCCCTGCACGGAGTAGTCGATCATGCGATTGGCAGCGATCACGCGCGCGCCGCCGACGAGGTCGGGAACGATGCGGTTCGTGAGCTTCAACTGCTTGCCGAACTGCGGTGAGAGCATCGTCGCGACGTGCTCCATCTCGGCCGCACCGAGCGGACGCGCGCTCTCGACGACGCCTTCGATCTGGCCGGAGGCTTCGAGCTCGAGCGTGTGCATCGCGTCCTTCAACCCGAGCAGCACTTCCTCGCGGCTCTTGTCGAACAGGAGTGCCACGAGGTTCTGCAGAAGCGGGTGCAGCGACGTCACGGCGTCGACCACGACCTTGCGGCGCGACTCGCGGTCGCGCCGCGGGTTCACGATCGCGTCGTGCACCAACGGCCCCTCGATCGCACTCGCGAGACGTCCGACGTCGGTCATGATCGCCGTACGCGCGCCCTTCTCCCCGGCGAGGAGCCAGAGCGCGTCCGCATAGCGTTGCGTGACCGGATCGATCCTCACGAGCGCGGTCCCTTCTTCGAGCTGCCGGCCGCGCCGACGAGCTCTTCGACGAGACGGCGATCGTCGGTCGCGTCGACCTTGCGACTCAGCACGGCACCCGCCGCTTGCATCGTCACGTCGACGACCTCGCGACGGATCGCGGCGATCGCCTTCTCCTGCTCGGCTTGAATCTCGGTGCGAGCGCGATCGAGCAAGGCCGCGGCCTGCTTCGACGCGTCGTCCTTCAACGAGCGCTCGACCGCTTCGGCACGCGCGCGCGCCGCTTCGACGAGCTTGCTTGCTTCGAGCTGGGCGAGGCTGAGCTGCTGCTGGACCGCGAGCTTGGCGCTCTCCGCGTCCTTGCTCGCCTGCGCCGCGGCCAAGACCGCCGCGTTCACGCGTTCGTCGCGCTCGGTGAGACCCTTCGTGATCGGGCCCATCACCAGCTTCCAGATCGGCACGAGTGCGATCGCGAAGATGACGACGGTCCAGAACAAGCCGCCGCCCTGCGACAGGTCGAGCGGGTTGAACCCGCCCTCCTCCGCCGGTGCGAACAACGCGAGGGTGATGAATGTGGTCATGGAATGCTCCTGCAGCGCCGGACCCACGTGCCGCCGCGCGCGCGCACCGCTCGGGTGACGCGCGCGAACGGACCGCGAATCAGAGCTTGCCGGGGAGGACGATGATGAGGAGCGCGATGACGATGGCGAACAACGCCACGCCTTCGATGAGCGCCGCGAAGATGATCGACGCGCCGCGGATGTCGCCCGCCGCTTCCGGCTGACGCGCGATGCCTTCGGCGCTCGAGCCGCCGATCTTGCCGATGCCGATGCCGGCACCGATGACAGCCAGGCCTGCGCCGAGGCCGGCGCCCATCTTGGCGATACCCATCGCACTGTCGACGTGGTCTTGGATCATCTTCTCGTTCTCTTTTCGGAGTGGAGCCGCGGGAATCGCGGCCGGTTCAGGAATGGATCAGTGAGTCAGT
>JBBQNP010000192.1:0-7191 GCA_038330085.1 Planctomycetota bacterium
CGCTGGTCGCAGGCTTCGTCCCACAGTCGTCAGGCTTGGTCGAGCCCGTCATCGTTCCGTCGTCCGGTTTGCCCGAGCCCTTCATCGTCTTGCCGTCGCCCGGCTTCATCGCACCGTCGTCGGGCTTCATCGCGCCATCGCCAGTAGCCGGCGTCGCGGGATCGTTCGCGGACGCGAGCATGTCGGCCTGATCGAGCACGTTGTCCATCGTCACGATCCCGAGCATCATCCCGACCAGGTTGCCGCGCTGCATGAGCGAGCTCGTCGTGATCCACGACATGCCCTCGTCCCAGCCCTTCACGCTCGGCGGTGCGAACAGGCGCTGACCCAGCAGCGCCGCGCCCGAACCGAGGATGATCGCCGGCACCTGCGTGCCCATCCGACGCGACGTGCTGACCATGAACTCGATCGGACTCTGCACGCGCGCTCCAACGATCTCGTCGCGGTAGAAGGCGGGATCGAGGAAGAGCTTGCGCAAGAACGGCTGGATCGCGAAGTCGTTCTTCCGCAGGAACGTGGCGTACTGCTCGAGGCGCGCCTTGTCGGGCTCGACGCCTTCGAAGTACGTGATGAGCTTGCGCGCGACGTAACGCGTGCACGCGTCCTGTTGCAGGATGACTTTGACGAGCCCGTCGCCGTCGAGCTTGCCCTTCACACCGAGCACCGTCTTCTCGCCGTCGTCGTGCAGGTTCGGCCGGTACTGGTACGTGCCTTCGCGCGTCGTGCTGCGGCCGGTCAAAGCGCGCGCCGCTTCCTTGATGTCGTTCTCGGTGTAGTTCCCGACGCCCAACGAGAAGAGCTCCATCAGCTCGCGCGCCAGGTTCTCGTTCGGATTGCCTTTCCGATTCGAGTTGTTGTTCAAGAAGATCAGCATCGCCGGGTCCTTGGCGATGCCGTAGAGCAAGTCGGAGTAGCTGCCGAGCGCATTCGTGCGCAGGAGCTGGTTCTGCTGGAGCATCGGATAGCTGCGCTTGACCTGTTCGATCGAACTCGTGAGCAGCCCGTGCCAGAACAACGTCATGCGATCGAGCAACGGATCGTCGCCGCGCGACATGCTGTCGATCCACCAGCCCATGTACTCGAGCAGTTGCCGGCGGTCCTTCTCGGCGACATCGCGCTTGGCCTTTTTCTGGTCGTCCGGAGAGAGCTCCTTCAGCTCGCGCGGGTAGGGTTCGACGATCGGCTCGAAGAAGGGTGCTTCGGTGTCCGCGCGCTTCGTCAGCAGCCGGTCGACGAGCGCTTCGGGTCCCGCCGCGACGGCGGCGTCGATCTCACCGGGGCGCGCACCAAAGGCAGCGCGGTTGAGCAGGTGCTCCGCCGCGCGCGCATCCCACGTGAACCCGAGGTTCTTCGCGGGAGTCTGGGCCTTGGCCGGAGTCTCGGCCTTTGCAGTAGTCGGAATCTTCGCGCCGTCGCCGCTCACGAGGACCACGGGCAAGAGCAGGAAAGTAGCGAGGAGCAGCATGAATCGACCTCCGAACCCGAGTGTTCGACCGGGCCTGCCGGCGAACTCGAGAAGCGAACAACAGCGTCCCTGAACCCGCCTCGGACGTCCAGGTTGCGTCCCGACCCGCGGGATCGTGGCGGGTATGCGGCCTCTCTTCTATGCTGCCGGCCCGAATCAGGCCCCTCTCGCCGGAAAACTCTGCCCAATCATGAAGATCCGCACATTCCTTTCCATTCCTTCGCTCCTCCTGCCGGTCGTCCTCGTGGTCGGAGCGTGCTCGAGCACGGCGACCTTGCCGCAAGGTCAGCGCGTCGGCGACGAGATGCAGCCGCAGACTCCGGTTCGTTTCGCGGTCGTCGATGCATCCCCGACGCAGTACTTCGACAAGCCGGTGCTCGTCGAAGCGACGGTCAAGGCCGTGTGCCAGAAGATGGGTTGCTGGATGCAGGTCGAGGACGAAGGTCACACCGCGATGGTGCGTTGGGAGAGCGGTTGCGGCGGGAAGTATGCGTTCGCGAAGGACGCGGTCGGCAAGCGCGTGCTGATCCAGGGGACGTTCTATCCCAAGAAGATGGACGAGAGCGAAGTCGAGCACCTGCAGGAAGAAGCCGGCGGGAAGCTCGCGGTGCGCAAGGATGGATACGAGTTCAATGCGTCGTCGGTGATGTACATCGACGAGCCGACGAAGAGCGCCAGCTCGAACTGACGTCGGAGCGGGTTGGGCGGGTCGTGCCTGGCACCCGTCGCCGGTATTCCCGGCGACGGGTGCCAGGCTCGGCCCGCCCAACCCCACCTACCGAGGGCCATCTATCCTCGATCACTCCGCCGATCACGTCTCCGACTCAACGCACCTTCGGTTTCCCCTCGATCGCTTGCGCCTTGCGCACGAGCGCAACGAACTCGCGGCGATACCCCGCGACATCGTCCCCAACTTCCGGCACCGCGAGATCGACCACGTTCTGCAGCCCGAACGACCCGACGTTCGCACTCTTGCGCATCACCATCCCGAACGCTGCGACCGACGCCGCGAACCGGAAGTCCGACGGCGCCTCGCTCCAACTCACACCGCTGTCGGCCACCGGAGTGCTGATCAACTGGCTCGTGTCCCCTTCCGGCGCCTTGTACCGCAGCTTCAGCGTCAACAGCTCGTCCGTGTACGCCGCGGACGTCTTCGCCGTCGGCTGCTGGTACTTCAGCGGGTCGACGCTCGGGACGTCCGCCTTCACCCCGACCGGAACGACTTCATAGAACGCCGTCACGTTGTGCCCCGCGCCGATGTCGCCCGCGTCCTTCTTGTCGTCGTTGAAGTCCTGGTGCGCGAGCTGCCGGTTCTCGTACCCGATCAACCTCCAGGCCTGTACGCGCGTCGGGTTGAACTCGACCTGGATCTTGACGTCCTTCGCAACGGTGAAGAGCGTGCCGCCCATCTCACTGACGAGCACTTTGCGCGCTTCGTTGATGGTGTCGATGTAGGCATAGTTGCCGTTACCTTTATCGGCCAGCATCTCCATCGTGGAGTCCTTGGTGTTGCCCTTGCCGAAGCCGAGCACCGACAGGAAGACTCCGCTCTGCCGCTTCTCCTCGATGAGCTTGACGAGCGAGCCCTGGTCCGTGACGCCGACGTTGAAGTCGCCGTCGGTGCACAGGATCACGCGGTTTTGACCTTCGCTGATGCGGTTCTTGGCCGCGATGTCGTACGCGAGCTGGATGCCCGCCGCGCCGTTGGTGGAGCCCTGCGATTGCAGCGCCTCGATCGCATGTTCGATGACGGCTTTCGAATTGCACGACGTCGAAGGCAATGCGAGCCCAGAGGCCCCGGCGTAGACGACGATCGCGATCTTGTCGCGGCCGTCGAGCTCGTTGACGAGCAGCCGCATCGAACGCTTGAGCAGCGGCAGCTTGTCGGGATCGTTCATCGAGCCCGACACGTCGAGCAGGAACACGAGGTTCGACGGCAGACGCTTGGTCATGTCGATGTCGCGCGCGCGCAGACCGACCTGCACGAGCTTGTGCGCCGGCGCCCACGGACACGAAGCGACGGTCGCGGTCGTGGAGAACGGCGCGTCGCCCTGCGGCGCCGGGTACGCGTAGCGGAAGTAGTTGATCAGCTCCTCGACGCGCACCGCATCGACCGGCGGCAGCGCGCCGTCGTTCAAGAAGCGCCGCACGTTCGCATACGAAGCCGTGTCGACGTCGATCGAGAAGGTCGAAAGCGGATCCTGCGCCGCGAGCTTGAACGCGTTCTCGACGATCGCGTTGTAGCCCTCGGTATTGCTCACCTTGTCCGCGGCTCTCTCGAAGGCCATCCCCTCTGTCGCGCGGACCTCGCCGTTGTCGTACACGACTCCGGCTGACGGTTGCGCAACTCGGGGAGCGGCGGCACCACGACCGGCCATCATTCGTGAGCTGTAGGGATGTGGGCTGCCGGAGACTCCGACTCCGATCGCAGTACCGGCCGCCTGAGCCCCCTCATTTACTACCAGCTCGGATTCCTCGACCGGAGCGTTGTTGTCGATGGCTTCGCGCTTCCACTCAGGCGGAGTCGCGGCGACAGGGATGGACGCAGCCGCGGGCACGACAGCGTTGGAAGCAGGTCGCCCATCAACCTGCGCCGACTTGGGCGCGCTGGCAGTGAAATCGTCGCGCGAGCGCACGGGGGTATCGAGAGCGCTCGTCGCGGTCTTGTTGAGATCGACCACGGTTCGTTGAAGGAGGAAGCCTGCTCCAGCCAGCACGGCCGTCAAGCCGGCGGCCTGCAGGACCCTCCGTCGCCGCCTTGCGGAAACCGTTCTGTGTGAGAGCGGAATCGTGTGGGAAGAACCGATGGGACCAGAGGCCGACACAACCTCGGCGGCGAACTCGCGTTCCACCACACCCGCCGTCGTGCGCATCTCGTCGACGAAGGTGGCGGCGCGAGGATCGGATGCGATCAACCGCTCCACATCAGCGCGCTCGTCGCCCTCCAACTCGCCCAGCGCAAATGCAGTCAAGCGCGGATCGTCGGGATCGAACTTCTTGTCATGCGCTTTCATCACGCCACCTCCCCTTTCACCGACAGTCGCTCGCGCAATGCACGCAATGCGACATGCAGTAGAAAACCGACATTGCCCACCGAATCCCCCGTGACCGCGGCGATCTCCTTGTACGAGAGCCCGCCCTGGAACTTGAGGCGCAGCACTTCCTGCTGCTTTGCCGGCAGACGCTCGACGAGCGTCAACACGCGCACTTGCTGCTCTTCTTCGAGCAGCGCGACCGAGGGATCGGGCTCCTGCCCACTCCTCTCGGTCAAAACTTCGTCACCCGTATTCATCTTCGAATCCTTGCGGCGCATATCGAGCGCCTTGTTGCGGCACACGCTGAACAGCCACGCGGCCAAGCGCGGTTCGACTGCCGCACGATCCGCCGCGCACAATTCCAAGAACGTCTCCTGCACTGCATCGCGCGCTCGCTCCGCATCACCGCAGACCTTCGTCGCGTAGAGCACGAGTGGCGTCTCCCAGCGCCGGAGCGCTGCGTCGATCCATGCCGGATCGTTCACACCTCTCTGCTCCACACGAGGATTGTCTTCACGCACCGTCTGCCCTGATGAGGCTCTTGCGAGCGCCTCGTTGCATGCACCCACTCAACGATTCGGGCCCGAAACCCTTGGGTCGAATCGAAAAAAAGTGCGCCGACCCCGGGGAGGGAAGCGAAAGGCGACGCGTCAGCCCTTATCTGCACGTGCTGCGTGTGTCACCGACTCTTCCGGATCGCGATCCAGTCATCGCGACGGCGAACGGGCCGGAAAATACGTCTCGCCTCGGCGGGCGAATTGAGTTTCGTCGACGAAATCGGGTTACCCATCGCGCAGCCCAGACTGCCCGCGACGGACGCTACTGCCAGGTGATCTGCAATCCGTTCGTGAGATTGAATGTCGAAGGCGTGCAGAACGGAGCGGCATTGCGGTACCAGGCTTGGTACGTGCGCATGGTCCCGGCCCCGGTGATCTGACCCGCCGTGTGCAGCAACGGATCGCTCGGGCCGGGGAATTGAGCTGCATTGGCGGCGGCCTGGACGGCATGCAAGCGCACGATCGACCCGCCGGCGCAACGCAGTCCATCGCCGAAGACGCTGCCCATTCCGCCGTTCGTCTGCGTCGTGCCCTGGAAGAAGAGGACGGCCGAGTTCGAAACACCCGTCGCGCTCAACAGCAACGTGTCCGCCGACGTGACCGGGTTGCCGCTCGCACTCAGCTGCGCTCCGCTCGGATCGATCGAGCTCGCGCAACCATGTCCGACTGCACCCGCGTTCGCGCACGGACACCCCGTGCCGCTGCCGTCGCCGAAACAGAACGGGTTGGCCGGTGTGCTCTCGATGCGAACGTCGTCGACGAACCAACCAAAGCCGCCGTTCGCCAACGTATCGCTGCACTGGAATCGGAAGATCACCTGCACGCTCTGGCCGGCGTAGGGAGTGAGATCGACGGTCTCGTCGGTCCAACCGGAGCTGCTCAGGCTCGCGAGCACGATCGGCGTCGAATGGCCCGGGTAGACGACTTCGATTGTGCGCACATCGTGACCGTTGTCCTCGGCCTGCGATGCCGAGAAGAAGCGCAGCGTCGTCAGCCCGCCCGGCGGCAGCGCAACCGGTTGCGCCATGCGCATCTCGGCGTCCGGCACTGCCTGGTTGTCGCCGACGAAATCACAGTTCACCGGGTGGCCGAAACGCGCGCACTTCGAGCCCGATGGGAAGGGCAGGACGAACGAGCCGCAGTCCGAAGAATCGTCGATGAGGTACCAGGTCACGTTGCCGGAGCACGGCGTGCCGATGCCGCATCCCGGCGGATGGATGACCGTCCAGCCGCCAAGACCGCTCTCGAAATCGTCGGAGAACACCGTGGTCTGCGCGCGGCTGGTCGCCGACAGCCCGGCACACACGAGTGCAGTCAGCACGAAACGAACGATCATCTGGGTCTCCCTGTGGCTCCCCGCCACATTCACTTGGCGCACTCGTATCAGTGGAACGCGGAACCAGAGTGCATCACACTTGCCGGACCTTGAGCACGTCCCCCATCCAAAAGCACGTCCCCCATCCAAAAGCACCGCGGGACCTGCGCGCCTTCCTCGACATTCTGCGGCAAGAACGGCTTCTCGTCGAGGTTTCCGCCAGCGTCGACCCGGACCTCGAGCTCGCCGAAGTGCACCGGCGCGTGATCGCTGCGAATGGGCCGACCTTGTTGTTCAAGAACGTGAAGGGCTCGGCGTTTCCCGTCGTCACCAACCTGTTCGGCAGTGCCAAGCGCATCGAGCTCGCGTTCGGTTCGCGTCCGCGCGCGCTCGTCGAGCACGCGGCGCGTTTGCCCGAAGAGTTGATGCCGCCGAGCTTGGGCAAGCTGTGGGCGCAGCGCGGTTTCTTCTGGACGCTGTCGAAGGTCGGCATGAAGCGCGGATCGCGCGCATCCGTCACCGAAGTCGTCGACGACCCGCCGCGCGTGCTCGCGATGCCCGCGTTGAAGACGTGGCCGCGCGATGGCGGTCGCTTCATCACGTTGCCGCTGGTGTACACGCAACATCCGGTGACGCACGGACCGAACCTGGGCATGTACCGCATGCAGCTCTACGACGATGCGACGTGCGGGATGCACATGCAGATCGGAAAGGGCGGCGGTTTCCACCTCGCGGAAGCGGAAGCACTCGGCGTCGATCTGCCGGTCAACGTGTTCGTCGGAGGTGCACCGGCTCTGATCCTCGGTGCGATCGCGCCGT
>JBBQNP010000193.1:0-7093 GCA_038330085.1 Planctomycetota bacterium
CAGACACTCACGAACGCGCTCGAAGCGCTGATCACGGACGAAATCGCCGGCAAAACGAGGCTCGAGGCCGAGCTCGAACGCCAGGAGAAGGCCATCGTCACCGCCATGCGCGACGAGCTGGACCTGGCGACACGCGGCATCGAGCTCGAGCTCGGTCGCGAGCTCGATCGTTCACGCCGTCGCATTGCGATCTTCGCGCGATTGGCCGCGCACTGGGGTGTATCGGCGAACGCGCTGACGCTCGGCAGCATCGTCGAGCGCCTCGGATCCGCCGGCACGAACCTCGAACGCTTGCGCAACGATCTGCGCACGAGCATCGCGGCCGTCTTGCGCAAGAACCGACGCGTCGCGCGCCTCGTGCACGTGCACAGCGGGCTCGTGAACGAAACCGTCTCCACGTTGCTGGGCGTCGCAGGCGTCGATCAGGAACCGGGAGCGCTCTTCGAAGCGCGCGGGTGACGCCATGTCGAACGTCAGCCTCAACGTCGGACTGAGCGCGCTCCTCGCGGCGCAAACGGGCCTCGACACCGCCGGTCACAACATCTCGAACGCGGCGACACCGGGTTATTCGCGCCAGCAGTTGCTGCTCGCCGCGTCCGATCCGCAGATCCTCCACGGCATCGCGATGGGCAGCGGCGTCAACGCGACCTCGGTGCGGCGCATCGCCGACCAGTTGCTCAACGAACGCATCGCGGGTCACCAGGGGATCCTGACGTTCATGGACACGCGCATCGCCGGGCTCGGACAGATGGAGTCCTTGTTCGGCGAACCGGGCACGAGCGGCCTCGCGACCAAGATCCAGGCCTTTTTCTCGAGCTTTTCGCGCCTGGCGACGAACCCGTCCGAGTCGGCGCTGCGCGAGAACGTCGTCACGTCGACGAGCGACATGATGCAGACGTTCCACTCGCTCGCCGCCGGCTTGAGCGAGGTCGCGACCGACTCGCGCGCGCAGGTCGCCGCGCAAGTCGACCAGGCGAACGGCATCGCTTCGCGGATCGCGACGCTCAACCGCCAGATCAGCCAATTCGAAGCCACCGGTCAGCCGGCGAACGACCTGCGCGACCAGCGCTCGCAGGCCCTGGACGACCTGGGCAAGATCATCGACGTGCGCGCAACCGAGCTGCCGAGCGGTGCGGTCAACGTGCAGGTCTCCGGCCAGCTCCTCGTCGGCCCGACGCGCGCGTACCAGATGAAGTCGCAGGTCGTCGCGGGCGGGACGATGTCGCTCTCGGTCGAAGGGCACGCGTCGACGTTCAAGCCAAAATCGGGGACGCTCGCGGGCCTCTTCGAGATCGCGCGCGACGTGCCGACCGAGCGCCTGTCGCAGCTCGACGCGCTCGCGAAGGACCTCGTCTTCCGCCTGAACAAAGCGCACTCGACCGGCGTGCCCGCCTCGGGCCCGTTCCAGTTCCTGTCCGGCAAGTTCGCATTCCACGACCAGGACGGAGACGGCAACGTCACCGACGAACCGCTCGCGCGCTCCGGCCTCGATTGGCCGGTGTCGAACGGCGTACTGCGCGTGTCGGTCACCAACCGCGCGACGGGTGCGGTCGAGACGACGAAGATCGCCGTCGATCCCGAAGCGATGACCGTCGGCGACCTCGTGTCGAAGCTCGACGCGATCGGTCACGTGTCGGCGTCTCTGCGCAACGACGGCAAGCTCGACATCTCTGCGGACGCGGGCTACGGCTTCGACTTCGCGGCGCACACTTCATCGGCACCGGATGCGGCCGGCACATTCGGCGGGCTCACGGCGTCGATCGGCACGCGCAAAGAGCCGTACGTGCTTTCGATCGGCGACACGCTGCAGCTCACGACCAGCAGCGGCAACGCGACGGTAACCTTCCAGGCTTCGGACTTCGCCAACGTCGCGCACGCGAGCGCCGACGAGGTCGCAGCCGCGATCAACAACGAGCCGTCCGTCACTTCGATCGGTGCGAAAGCCGTCGTCGTCGACGGACGCGTGGTGTTGCAGACGACGACGACCGGCACGGGCGCGACGCTGCAGATCACGGGCGGAACCGCGGTCGGCACGCTCGGATTGAGCGTCGGGCAGAGCGCAGTCGGACAGGACAACGCGGTCGCCCCGCAGATCACCGGCACGTACACGGGCGCTGCGAACGAGACGTACACGTTCATCCCGACCAGCGACGGCACGGTCGGCGCTACCGCGGGACTCGGCGTCGACGTGTTCGATTCGCACGGCACCAAGGTCACGACGCTACCGGTCGGCGACGGTTACGTGCCCGGCACGCCGCTCTTCTTCGGCGCGGGCTTGTCGGCCTCGTTCAACCTGGGCGATCTCTCGAAGAGCGCCGGCCAAGTCATGTCGCTCGACGCAATCGCCGACGCCGACACATCCGACGTGCTCGCGGCGACGGGCTTGAACGCGTTCGCGGTGGGCACGACGGCGACCGACATCGACATCGATCCCGAGATCGCCGCGGATCCGAGCCGTCTCGCGACGAGCGGCACGGGTGCGCCCGGCGACAACGGTGCGCTGCTCGCGCTCAGCATCGCAGGCCACGGCGGATCGGACGCGCTGCTGGGTTCTTCGACGAGCGACTTCTACGCCGCGATCGTGTCGACACTTGGTTCCGATGTCAGCTCGGCGCAGAGCCAATCGGACACGGAGACGACGGTGATGAACAGCCTCGTCGCTCGGCGCGACTCGATTTCGGGCGTGAACACCGACGAGGAGCTCTTGAACATCGAGCGCTATCAGCAGTCTTACCAGGCCGCGGCGCGCTTCCTTTCGGTCGTGAACGAGACTCAGAACGATCTCATGCAGATCATCGTGTGAACGCCATGAACCTCCGAGTCAGCCAGAACCAGCTCTACAGCCTGCTCACGACGCACCTGCAGAACAGCTTCTCGAGCCTCGCTCAACTCCAGGAGCAGGTGTCGAGCGGCAAGCGCATATCGCGTCCGTCCGACGATCCGACGGGTTCGTCGCTCGCGCTCGCGCTGCACGTGCGCCACGCGCAGATCGACGGTTATTCCGCGACCGCGACGAGCGCGCGCACGCGCGTCGACGAGGCCTCGAGCATCGTTCAGCAGGCGAGCGACGTACTCGGCTCGGCGCGTGAGCTCACGATCCAGGGCATGTCGACGGCGCTCGGAGCGAACGCGCGCGCGATCCTCGCGACGCAGGTCGACCAGTTGCGCGAGCAGATGCTGCAGCTCGCGAACACGCAGTTCGACGGCGAGTACATCTTCGGCGGATCGAACACGACGCAAGCGCCGGTCAGCCAGAGCGGCGTCGGCGACAGCGCGAAGGTGGCGTGGCAGGGCAACGACCATCCGCGCATGGTCACGGTCGGTCCCGGCGATGACATCGACACGGGCGTGCCGGGCAAGTCGCTCTTCGCGCGTTGGTCGCCGACGGGCACGACGTACGGCGGCACGAGCGGCATCAAAGCGGGCACGAGCGGCGACCAGGGCTCGGGGTTCGCGAACCTGATCGTGCGACACGACTCGACGAGCGGCACCACCGGCGCGGGCGTCACGCTCGCGAACGCCGGTGCGAACGACACTTTCCTCGGGGATCGCACGCTCGAGATCGACGCGAGCGGGCCAAAGGTGCGCCTCGGCGGCGGTACGTGGGTGAACTTCACCTCGAGCGCCGGCGCGTACCCGACCGATCTCGCGGTGCAGGACGATCACGGCGCGACGATCCACCTGGATCTTTCGGGTTGGAGCGGCGCCGGCAGCACGAACACGGTGCACGGATCGGGCTCGCTGTCGATCGACGGCACGAACTTCACTGCGATCAACGGCACCGAGACGAACCTGCAGCTCAAGGATCCCGCGACGGGCACCATCATTCACGTCGACACGACGTCGGCCGTGCGCTCCGGGCAGGACCTCGTGACGTTCGGCGGCACGACCAACGTGTTCGACATGCTGGCCGGCCTGGCCGCGGACCTGCGCAACACGACGCTCTCGAACGACGAGATCTCGAAGCGCCTCGGTTCACGCCTCGGCGAGCTCGACGCGCAACACGACAGCCTGCTCGTGGGGCTCGGCTCGCTCGGCGCACGCAGTGCGCGGATCGCCGACGTGCAGGACCGCTTGCAGACGCGTACAGTCGACGTCGAAAGCCGCCTGACCGACGTCGAGGACGTCGACATCACGAAGGCGGTGCTCGACCTGACGCGCACGCAGCAGACACTCCAGCTCGCCGAAGCCACCGGCGCGAAGATCATCCAGCAGACGCTTCTCAACTACTTGAGGTGAGTTGAAACATGGTCGACCCCGCATCCCTACCCAACATCGGTCCGACGCAAGGCGTGTCGCGCGACAGCAGCGCGAAGCAATCGACGGCGACGCCCGAGACCGGAGCCGCGTTCAAAGCGTTGCTCGATCAACTCGCCGATCGAGCGCGCGAGCTCGAGAAAACGAGCGCGAAACCGGTCGACGCGAGCGGTCTCGCCGGCGCAGTCGAAGAGGCGCACGGCTCGCTGCAAGACGCGCTGACGTTGAGCTCGCAGTTGATCGAGGCCTATCGCGCCAACGTGCAGCAGGGTGCGAAGCCTGCGTCGTCGTCGGGCGCTGGGCCCGCGTCACCCGCACGGTAGGGTATCACCCTACTGAGGATCAGCCCGCGTAGTTGTGCGGGAACATCTGGCGCTCCACCGCTTCGATCGCGATGTGAAGCACCTTGATGTGCACTTCCTGGATGCGGTCGCTCGTCGTCGCGAGTGGCACGACGATCGGCACGTCGCACATCGACTTCGCCTTGCCGCCGCCTTTGCCGAGCAGGCCGACCGTCACGATGCCGCGTTGTTTGGCGACCTCGAGCGCGCGCAGGATGTTCGGCGAACCGCCGCTCGTCGAGATCGCGACGAGCAGGTCGCCCTTCTTGCCGTAGGCCTCGACCGAGCGCGCGAACACTTCGTCGTAGCCGAAGTCGTTGGCGATGCACGTGAGCTGCGAAGGGTCGCTGAACGCGATCGCCGACAAAGCCGCGCGGTCCTTGCGGAAGCGGCCGGTCCACTCCTCGGCGAAGTGCATCGCGTCGCACATGCTGCCGCCGTTGCCGCAGGCCATGAGCAGCCCGCCGCCATTCAGCGTGCGTGCGGCGGCGTCGACGAAGCGTTGCACTGCGTCGAGGCAGGCGGGATCCGCCAGGAAAGCAGCGAGCGTCTTCTGCGCCTCGTCGAATGCGGCGCGGATGGGATCGGTCTTCGGTGTCATGTGGACGGTGCTGCGCGCAGGGGCGCGGCGCGCAGATTGTCGGGCCCGCCTCGCAGAATGCAACGGCAGTGCACCCACGTTCGATGACGGTGCTGCGAACGTCTTGCAAACAGGCCCAGCCAGTCCGGACGATGCGGGCGTGAAGAACCCGCTGCACCTCCTCGCCGTCTGTTTCGTATCGATTCCGCTGTTCGTGCCCGCCTGCAACGCGCCGGAGACCGCGGCGGAGAAGCCGGCCATGAACGAAGCCAAACCCAGTCCGAATCACGAGCCCAGGTCCGACTCGAAGGTCGCTGACCAGAGCGATTACGTCTTCGTGTGGCTCAAGACGGGCCCGCATTCCGCCGAGCACACCGCCGACGAGCGCAAGCACATTTTCGAAGGCCACATGGCCAACATCAAGCGCCTCGCCGATGCGGGTCAGCTCATCGTCGCCGGCCCGTTCGCACAGGGCGGCCACGACAAGGAAAACCGCGGCGTGTTCGTGTTCGACGTGCGGACGCTCGACGCGGCACAGGCTCTCGTCGCGACCGATCCGGGCGTGCAGTCGGGCGAATTCCGTCCCGTGATGTGGCCGATGCGCTCGTCGAGCACGCTGCGCAAGTCGCTCGAGCTCGAGAAGGAACGTCTCCAAGGTCGCACGTGGACGATGGAGGACGGCCGCGCTTATCAGCTCGTCACGGTCAAGGACATGCACGCGACCGAGCCCGCGCTTGCGGACTTGGAGAAGCAGGGCAAGGTCATTTGGTCAGGCTCGTTCGGCGGTGACGCCGACGGATGGGGCGTGATCATCCTCGACGCAGCCAGCGCGCAAGACGCTGCCACCGTCATGGGGCCCGCGCTGAAGTCGATGGGCGAGTGCTGGATCGATCCGTGGTTCGCGAGCAAGTCGCTCGAGGGACTGCGTGGCCTGCGGGGAGTGCACTGACCACCGGTATTGCCGCAGCCGTCTTCTTCGAGCGCTTCGCCGCGGCTCATCCAGTCTCGCTCAGGAAGAAACCCCGCAAACGCACTGGGCTAGCTAGGCTGGATCCCACGCGCCTCAAAACTTCTCATCGGGTCGAGTTTCCCCATGCAGCGAATCCAATCTCTCCTCATCCTTCTCTGCACTCCCCTGGCCCTCACGGCGACCACTCTTGCCCAGGGTTCCGACGACTGTTCCACCGCTACCCCGCTGTCGGGATTCGGCACGTTCGCCGTGGACACCACGACGGCCTCCGACAGCCCTCAACAGTCGTCCTGTCCGACCACCCACCGAGACGTGTGGTACGCCTGGACTGCGACGCAGACGGGCTCGGTCAGCTTCACCACTTGCGGCGGAGTCACCGCCGACACCGTGATGGCGGCCTGGCCCGGACCCGGCTGCCCCTTGCCGGGCACATCCTTGGCGTGCAACGACGACAGCTGCGGCCTGCAGTCGTCGATCTCGTTCCTCGCGACGACAGGGAACGTGTACATGTTCCAGCTCGGTGGCTACGGCGCCGGGACCGGATACACGGGCACGTTCGCCATCGGCATGCAGTCTGGCGGGGGTTGCGGCACGAACATTGGGCCTGACGTGATCGTCGGCAACGTGACCGACGTCGGCAACACGACGGCTGCGGCGGGGCTCGATGCGATCTCGCTCGGCACGGACGCGTGCAACATCGGGACGGCGGTGCTCTCGTGGCAGGCGAACAACAACCTGCACCCGGTGATCGGCAGCACGCTCTACCGCTACAAGGTCGTCAACGGCGCGGGCCGTTTCGAGGAACTCGGCATGAGCTGGCTCAAGCACGCGTTCGCGGCGGGCGCAGGCAGCACGTGCTGCACGTGCCAGGGCGGCAGCGGCGGTGGACTCGGCGTCGGCTGCTCGGACGTCTACGGTTCGGGCTTGAACGGGAACCAGTCGAGT
>JBBQNP010000194.1:0-7089 GCA_038330085.1 Planctomycetota bacterium
CAAGCGTTGCTGGAGCTCTGCCTCCCCCGCGCACTCGCGCGCGAGCCATGCTTCGCGCTCGCCCGCCGGCAAGGCGAGTGCGCGATCGAAGAGGCTGCGCAAACGCGAGTGCTTGGGATCGGTCATGTTCGAACTGCGCGCCGTTCCTCAGGTCCGTTCCGCTTCGATCGCTTCCTTCAGCCAGCCGCGCGCGAAGGCCCACGTGCGCTTGACCGTCGGAGCGGAGACGCCGAGCGCAGCCGCGGTCTCTTCCACGTCGAGTCCGGCGAAGTAGCGCAAGCGCACGACCCTCGCCGCTTCGGGGTCCACGCTCTCCAAGCGCGCCAGCGTCTCTTCGAGGATCAGGAATCCCGAGGATTCGCGCTCGGAGGCCGGATCGGGCAGGGTCGAGAGCTCCAGCGCCGCGCGCCGGGCATCGGGTCCCCCGCGCCGATCGGCGGCCTTGGCTCGCGCGTGATCGACCAGGATACGCCGCATCGCCTCGGCTGCTGCTGCGTAGAAGTGCGCGCGGTTCTGCCAGGGGATCTCGCGCGGACCGACCAGCCTGAGGAAGGCCTCGTGCACCAGCGCCGTGGCCTGCAACGTGTGGCCAGGGCGCTCGTCGCGCAGGCACTTCTGCGCCGCCGCGTGCAACTCGGCGTACACGAGCGGCAGCAAGCTCCGCAACCGCTCCTCCGCGCCGCTCTGGTCATCGAGCAGGATGACCCGTGTCGGCGACTCCGGTTCGGGCGGCATGGACGAGAGCATATCGCCGGCACGACTAGATTCGCGCCGGACGCGTGCGCCCAGTCCAGCGGGCACGCGGCCCCGGATGGCGGCGGGTCAAGCGCCCCAGACGATTGCAATCGCGTTGCGACCTTGCGCGCTAAGACTGCGCTCCGGGTCGTGTGCGCAGGAGTGCACTGCCGTGAAGCGGATCAGCGTCCGCCCGTGTTACGCGCACGCCGGGTGCGATTAGGCTGTTTCTATGGTCACACACTCGAAAGGCCCCCTCATGTCCCTCCGATCCACCTGTGTCGCGGTGGCTTTCTTTTCCTTCGCGCTGACCGCCGGCGCACAGAGCTTCAACATCGACATCGGACCTCCGACATCCCCCTTCGGCGTTCCCTCGGCGAGCTACGCCGCGGCGGCCAATCAACCCGGCGTTTGGAACGCGGTCGACGCAAACAATCCTGCGGCCCCCCTCGTCGACCTGAGCGGCTCGCCGACGAGCGTGGTCCTCACGAGCGCTGGACACGGAAACGTGATCGAGAACAATCTCTCCACGAGCGGCGACGACGAAGCGCTGCTCGACGACTCAGCGGACCTCGGGTCACAAGGGTTGAACTTCCAGCTGTGGAGCTTCGTAGGACTGAGCTCGGGACACTACGCGCTCTACACCTACGCATGGCCGGGCGATGACCTCCAGTCGAGCATCGTGAGCGGTGTCACCGGCGTGTGCGGTAACACGCCCGATCCTGCCCAGATCGTCGGCGGACCGTGGCCCGGACACCACGTCCAAGGCCAGACCTATGCGCTGCACCATCTCGACGTCCCGAGCGGCGGTTCGTTCTGCTTCCGGCTTGGAGCGAGCTCGGGTTTTGGGCAACTGAACGGATTCCAACTCGTGCGTGAGGGCCCGTCACTGCTCGCGGTGTTCTGCTCCGGTGATGGCACAGCGACGGCGTGTCCGTGCGGCAACACAGGAGCGGAAGGTCGCGGATGCGCCAACAGCGTTCACCCCGAGGGCGCGAGCCTGTGGGTCACCGGCCACCCATCCGTCAGCAACGACAGCGCGTACTTCGACGCGCAGTGGATGCCGATCACGAGTGCGCTCCTCTACCAAGGCACAACGCAAGTCGCGAGTGGTATGGGAGCCGCGTTCGGTGACGGTCTGCGCTGTGTCGGCGGGGCTGTGCGACGCATCAGCGCGCACGCGGTGGACGGAGTCAACTCACCCGGCTCGGCCCGCTGGCCGGACAATGGCGATTACCCCGTCTCCTACTTAGGGGGAGCGACGGCGGGCAGCACGCTCCATTACCAAGTGTGGTACCGCAATGCGGCCGCATTCTGCACGAGCGCTACGTTCAACCTGTCGAACGGCGTGACCGTGACGTGGGGACCCTGATCGCTCGCGACCTCGGCTTTGCTGTCGCTCCGTCGCGATCGCGCGAAGCTGCGTCCGCTTCGACCGACTTCGCGCAGTGGAAGTGACGAGCGTACGGAGGCAGGCTCAGCGGTCGTGTTCGAGCCGCTCGACTTCATTGCACGTCTGACGGCACTCGTTCCACGCCCACGAGCGCACCTTTTGACCTATCACGGCGTCCTCGCGCCCGCCGCTGCATGGCGCGACCTCATCGTGCCGGGTGAGAGCGGCGCGGGTGAGGGCCTGAAGAGGTCGCCCAGGGCGAGCTCCTGTGTGGACCCTGGCTCTGGTGGCTCCGGCGGCTCCGCTGACTCGGGCGCGGAGTCGGACGCGCAACCAGCCTGCAAGACCTGCCGACCGACGCGCCGCCCCTGGGCCGAGCTCATGAAGCGCGTGTTCGAGATCGACGTGCTCGTCTGTCCGCGCTGCGAAGGCAAGCGCCACGTGATCGCGTTCCTCACCGACGTCTTCGTCGTGCGCAAGATCCTCGACCATCTCGGCCTGGACAGCGAGCCTCCAATCCAAGCGCCGGCAAGAGCGCTCGAGGAGAGCGTGTTCGCCTGGTAGGCGCGAGACGGCGAAGAGTGGCTCGTCGGACTCGATCAGCACGCACTCAGGGAGTGCGGGCGCGGGGAGCGTCCATACCGGCGCGGAGAGGATGCGCTCACGGCCAGAGGAACGACGGGGAGGAGCACCTTCGCCGGCCGCGGGAGGCGCCCTGGACGGCCGTCGGCCACGAGGAAAGGGGCGCAGGCTGAGCTGGAGGGGTGGCATGATCCCCCATGCTTCCGCGGGTCATGCGCTTGGATGTCCTATGCCCCGGAGACTTGTTCGGGATCCGGATGTACTCCGTGATGGCGGGAACGATCGAGCGGTTCCAGGTCTCGTCGACGAACGCTGCGGTGCTTTTCGTGTCCATGCTTGGAGGTCCCAGGCTACTCCTTGGAAGGGGGCGGGGGGTCATCCCCCGATATTTGACAGGGTCGTCACACCTAGCTATCATGACGCAAAAGGAGAGAAATCAATGCCTACTATTCGCAGTTTTCGTCGTGCTCGACTGTCGTCCCTGTTTCTCGGTTTCGCTGCCGCGGTGCTAACGGTGGCGCCCTTGCGAGCGGATGGCTGTGGTCCACTCCTATTCACTTGTGGCCCTACCAACGTTCAATGCTCGTGGCAAGTGACAGTGACACACATTTCCGAACATATCTGGGAAGTCAAATTGGTGATCCTCTGCGCGGGTGCGCCCGAGTGCTCCATCATCGCCAGCGAGCTGGGGGGCACAAACGACTCAGTCGAAACCACCACTTGTCGTTGCAATGGAAAGGTCGCGCCCGTTGCTCCCGCCCATTGGGACACGGCAGGAAACAACTGCACAAACTACGCGTTCACCCACTAACCCCTCATTCACCCAACCGCTCAAGGAATTCACATGAAGAAGTTCGTACTCGTCTTCGGATTCGTGGCTACCTCGCTGCTCGTCCTAGGGTTCTCATTGCGTCCGGTTGCAGCCAGCCCGAAAGCAGCACTCCAATCGCCTCAGATGACCCACATCAGCGGTCACCAGACGTCGCCAGACGGCCTAACCATCGCACGGGTTGACTTGGTTCGGTTTGGCGAGGGGGCGCCGCTCTTCGTTCAACTGTCGGCCGCAAAAGTCACTTCAAGAGGTTTGGCCCAACTTGCCATGAGCCAGGGAGATGGGTCTCAATTTGTCCAGGAAACTGAACTGACCACCGACGCAAACGACTGGTGGATAGTGGCCACGCCTGCGACCGGTCAGTGGGAAACGGTCACTTCTGAAGCTCAGATCACTTTCACTGTTCAACCCAAGAACTAGGCGGCGTAGTGTCCGCCCGACGATTACAATCGTTGGGGTTTCGTTCGGATTGGCGGCTTGAACTCGTTCAACACGGATGGCCTGAAGCCACTGGACGATGACACGTCGGCCGATAGTCTAGAGGTCGCCGGATCGCACCGTTACGGACGAGGCGGCGACCAATTGTGGCGTTGTCGATCGGCTCGGGCGGATTGGCACAGCGCCGTGATCCCCTCGAGCGTCTGCTCAAGCTCGGACCGCGCGGCGCCGGCTTTCGCGCGTTGCTCGAGCACGGACGCTTGCGTCGTCAACGTCGGGAAACCGTAGCTCCCCGCCGAACCTTTCAACCGGTGGGCGACCGCTGCGAGCTCCTCGCGGTTGCCGTCATCGAGCGCGCGACGCATGTGCCGTACGTCGACCGACAAATCGTCGACGAACATCTGCACGAGCGCCATCAGCTCGGGATCGCGGGAGTCATCGCGCTCGAACGTCTTCGGATCGATCAGGTGCCGACGCGTGCCGTCCAACCACTTGGCGATCGTCGTGAGAAACAGCGTGCGCACGATCGGCTTCGTGCAGAAGTCGTCGCAACCCGCGGCAATGCACTTGTCGCGGTCGGTCGACATCGCATGCGCGGTCAGCGCGATGATCGGTGTGCGACACCCGTGCTCGCGCAGGCGGCGCGTCGCCGCGTAGCCGTCGAGCACCGGCATCTGCATGTCCATCAGGATCACTTCGAAGGGCTTGGTGCCGTCACGGGCGGCGAGCACCATCTCGACCGCACGCGCTCCATCGGGCGCCATCGTCACATTGGCCCCGACGGCCGTGAGGACGTAGCCCAAGAGCCTGCGGTTGTCCTCGCCGTCTTCGGCGAGGAGTATGCGCACTCCGCTCAGGCTGGGCGCGGCACGTTCCGCGTCCTTCACGCGCGGTTCCGGCAGGACGTTCGGCACCGGACGCGAGACGCGCGCCACGTCCTCGATCTCGCCGATCCGGATCGTGAACGAGAACGTGCTGCCCGTCCCGGGATGGCTGTTGATCTCGATCGAGCCGCCGAGCCGCTCGACGAGGTGCTTGCTGATCGAAAGACCGAGGCCCGTCCCGCCGAAGCGACGCGTCGTCGAGCTGTCCGCTTGCGTGAACGGCTGGAACAAGCGCGCGATCGTATCGGCGTCCATGCCGATGCCCGTGTCGTGCACTTCGAAGAGCAGGCGCGGCACGTCACCGTCGACGAGCTTCACGCGCAACAGGACCGACCCCTTGGGCGTGAACTTGATCGCGTTGCCGAGCAGGTTGATGAGGACCTGTTTGACGCGCACAGGATCGGTTACGACCGTCTCGGGCAACAATCCCGCTAGCTCGACGCCGAACTTGATGCCCTCGATCGCCGCACGCACGTCCATCGCGGCGTAGACCTCGTCGAGGAGCTGCAGCGTCGAGCACGTCACGCAGTCGATCGAGAGTTTGCCCGCCTCGATCTTCGAGATGTCGAGGATGTCGTTGATGATCTTCAAGAGGTAGTCGCCGTTGCGGCGGATCGTGCTGATCGCTTCGACCTTGCTGACGTCGTCGAGATCCGTATCGAGCAGGCGCTCCGAAAACCCGAGGATCGATGTCATCGGAGTGCGGATTTCGTGGCTCATGTTGGCCAGGAACTCGCTCTTCGTGCGGCTCGCGGTCTCGGTGTGTGCGAGCGCGCGACGTGCCTCGGACTCCGCGCGCTGGCGCTCGAGCACTTCGATCTGGAGCGCGGTGTTGACGTCGGACAGCCGGTGCGTGCGCTCCTCGACGCGCTCCTCGAGCGTGTGGTTGGCGACGTCGAGGTCGCGCGTGCGCCGCTTGAGTTCGTGCATGCTGTGCAGGAGCCCGCCGAGGAGCACGACCGACACGGCGTACAAGCCCAACCGGTACAGCTCGGCCGCGCGCACGCGGTCGTCGAACTGACCCTCGACCTCCTCCAGGTTGCGTGATGCGGTGCGCACGTTCTCGAGGTCCTGTTTGACGGCCTCGCCGTTGGGTCCGTCCAGCGCCCCGGAGTCGAGCAGATCGTGATCGAGATCCGCCTGCACGCGCGCGACCTCTCCCAACGCCTCGATGCTGTGCCTGTGCCCGCGCTGATCGAGGCCGCCTGATCGAACGAAGAAGAACAGCAGCACCACTGCGGCGAGCACGCCCATCCCGAGCGAAAGCTTGCGACGCATGATCCCGGCCCTCAACCCGTCTCCGGCAGGCGCTGCTGCGACTCACGCGTGACGTTGCGACCCGCGGCCTTGGCTGCATAGACGGCTTCGTCGGCAGCCTTGAGCAGGTCGTCGATGTCGGCGATCGCGGTAGAACGCACGGCGCAACCCAGGCTGATCGTGACGCGCTCGCTGAATCCCTCGGACGTGATCGTGTTGGCTTCGACGGAGATGCGCAGACGCTCGGCGCACTGCACCGCCGACTCCATGTCGCTGTTCACGTTGATGACGAGGAACTCTTCGCCGCCGAGCCGGCACACGATGTCACCGCGACGCGTGCGCGCGCGCAGGACAGCCGCCGTCTGCTTGAGAACGACGTCGCCCACGTCGTGTCCGTACGTGTCGTTGATGCGCTTGAAGTGGTCGATGTCCACCATCACGACAGAGAGCGGCTTCTTCGTCCGCTGCGAGTTGTTCCACTCCTGCTCGAGGCGCGTGATCGCGTAGCGTCGGTTGGGCAAGTCGGTGAGCACGTCGGTCTGCGCCGCTGCGCGCAGCTTGCGCGTGATCAAGCCCATCTCCGCGACTTGGCGCATGCGCAGCTTCTTGTCGGCCTCGACCTGACGCTGCAGCTCGATCATGCGCTGCCCCGCCTGCACGCGCGCGAGCAGGATGCGCGGGTTGAACGGCTTGGTGACGAAGTCATCCGCGCCGGCGCCGAACGCATCGACGACCTGCTGCTCGTCGTCGCGTGCAGTCAGGATGAGCACGTAAGTGCGCCGCCCAGCGTCCATGCGACGCAGCGCGCGGCACAGCTCGATGCCGTCGAGCGGCTGGGTCGGCATCGAGAGGACGTGCGTCCCCGCTTCATCCCGGGCGAGCTGTGTTGCGACATCGAGCGTTTCTCCCTGCACGCAGGAGTGCGCATCGGCGCCCACGATCGCGAGGGGCTCGAGCGGCTGTGCCGC
>JBBQNP010000195.1:0-7078 GCA_038330085.1 Planctomycetota bacterium
TCGAGCAGCGGGATCATGTCCTTCACCGTGCTGATCTTCTTCTCGTTCACGAGGATGTAGGGGTTCTCGTACACCACCTCCATCGTCGTGGCATTCGTGATGAAGTGTGGTGAGAGCCAGCCCTTGTCGAACTGCATCCCCTCGACCCACTCGACCTCCGTGTTGAGCGACTTGCCTTCTTCGACGGTGATCACGCCGTCCTTGCCGACCTTGTCCATCGCCTTGGCAATCATCTCGCCGATCTCGACGTCGCCGTTCGCGGCAACCGTCCCGATCTGCGCGATGTCTTGATGGCCCTTCACCGGCGTCGAGAGCTTCTTCAAGCTCGCAACCGCCGCGTCGACCGCCTTGTCGATGCCGCGCTTGATGCCGACCGGGTTCGCGCCGGCAGTCACGTTCTTGAGGCCTTCCTCGAAGATCGCTTCCGCGAGCACCGTCGCCGTCGTCGTGCCGTCACCGGCTTGATCGTTGGTGCGCTGCGCGACTTGCTTCACGAGCTGCGCGCCCATGTTCTCGTATGCGTCCTCGAGATCGATCTCCTTGCTGACCGTCACGCCGTCCTTGGTGACGGTCGGGCTGCCGAAGGACTTCTCGATGATGACGTTGCGGCCGCGCGGGCCGAGCGTGACCTTGACGGCGCGCGCGAGCTTGCGCACTCCGTCACGGATCTTCTCGCGCGCATCGGCGTCGTAGCAAATTTGCTTGGCCATGGATGAAATCGACTTTCTGTGCTGGGTGATCGCTGTACTGTGAAGTGGAGTGCGGTGAGGTGAAGTGCTGTGACGCGCTGTGTCGTGAAGCGCTGAGAAATAGCTGGCGCGCGAAATCAGCCGATCACGCCGAGGATGTCTTCCTCGCGCATGATCAGGAACTCTTCGCCGGCGTACTTCACTTCGGTGCCGGCGTAGGCGCTGAACAGGATCCGGTCGCCCGGCTTCACGGCGAACTTCGACTTCTCGCCGCTGTCGAGCGTGCGGCCTTCGCCGATCGAGATCACGCGGCCTTCCTTCGGCTTGTCCTTGGCGCTCTCCGGGAGGAGGATGCCGCCCGCGGTACGCTCTTCCGCTTCGGCGCGCTTGACGAGCACGCGGTCGCCGAGGGGACGGATGTTGCCGGTGCGCTTGTTGGAGCTGGTGGTGGTCTTCGTGGCCATGTCAGGGACTCTCTGTTGGGATCGCTGTTTGGATCGGGTCTTGTCGAATTGAGGGAGGTCGCACACCGGCGCGGATGCGCACGGCGTTGGTTTGGTTGCGTGGCGCGCGTCAGGCGGCGTCCGTGCGCAGGATGCGGATGACTTCGTCGCGCAGGAGGCGCGGCTCGACGGGCTTGCGCAGGACGGCGCGCGCGCCGATGACGAGCGCATGTTGTCGCACAGCTTCGCTGGCTTCGCCCGAGATCACGATGCAGGGGACTTCGAGCGTCTCGCGCTTCATCGCTTCGAGCACTTCGAGGCCCGTCTGGCCGGGCATGTGCATGTCGAGCAGGGCGAGGTGGAAGGGGAACCGCCGCATCGCGGCCAGGGCCTCGGGACCGTTCTCGACCTCGAGGATCTCGAGGCGCAGGGGGAGCTCACCGAGCAGCTCGGCGACGCACGCGCGCAAGTCGCGGTCGTCATCGGCGATGAGGATCCGGCGGTCAAAGATCATGGCGGGGCGAGGCGGCATACAGGGAGGCGCGCGGGCCGAGCAAAGCTCATGCCGCGCTCAAGGGCCGCTTGACGCCCCCTCAAGTTGTTGTGAAATAAGAACTTGCAGCGGTTTGCCCAGGACCTCCGGAGGGCGCTTTCCATGCCAAGACGGCAGCCCGCTTTCGCGGGTGGTGGGGCATCTGCCGCCGTGACAGGACCGCTGAGCCCGCCCCCCCCCCAACGGAAACTGGCTCCGTCGGCTGCACCTCCTCGGGGAACCTCGCACCAGCGCTCTCCAAGAGGGAACGGGAGTCTTCACGGACACCAGAAGTGCCATCCGGGCCGTTGTTTTCGCTGAGGTGCAGCCGACGGGACCAGTTTCCAGGGCGTGCGGGATCGCCGGGGGAAAGGAGTGGGACCCAGCCGTTGCATCGAGGATCCTCGTCTCACACCTCAAATGACCTTCGTCACCCACCTCGAGTGCTCCCTGACCGGCGCTCACCACGACGCGAACGCGGTCCACGGCCTCGCGCCCGGATCCAACAAGCCGCTCCTTGTCCGCTACGACCTCGACGCCGTGCGCGCCGCCGTCGATCGCGCACAGCTTCAATCGCGTCCGCGCGACATGTGGCGCTGGCGCGAGCTCTTGCCGCTTCGCGATCCGGACCAAGCAGTCGCACTCGGTGAGTCGGAGACGCCGCTCGTCCCGCTGCCTCATCTCGCATCCGACCTCGGTCTCCGTCATCTGACCGTCAAAGACGAAAGCCGCCTCCCGACCGGCAGCTTCAAATCGCGGGGCATGGCCGTCGCGATCTCGCGCGCCCGGGAGCTCGGCATCACCAAGGTCGCAGCCCCGACTGCCGGCAATGCGGGTGGTGCTCTCGCCGCCTACGCCGCGCGCGCCGGCATGGAGTCGTGGGTGTTCATGCCCACCGACACTCCGATCACGAACCAAATCGAATGCGCCCTCGCCGGCGCGCACACGTTCCTCGTCGACGGATTGATCGACGACTGCGGCAAGATCGTCGGCGCGGGCAAAGCCACCAAGGGCTGGTTCGACATGTCGACGCTCAAGGAGCCCTACCGCCTCGAAGGCAAGAAGACGATGGGCCTCGAGCTGTGCGAGCAGCTCGGTTGGGACGTGCCCGACGTGATCCTCTACCCGACCGGCGGCGGCACCGGGTTGATCGGCATGTGGAAGGCGTTCGAGGAGCTCGAGGCGCTGGGTTGGTTGCGCTCGTCGAAACGCCCGCGGATGTACGCGTGTCAGAGCGACGGCTGCGCGCCGATCGTGCGCGCGTTCGAGAAGGGCGAGCGCTTCGCCGCGAAGTTCGAGAACGCATCGACGGTCGCGAGCGGACTGCGCGTGCCCGCCGCAGTAGGGGACTTCTTGATCCTCGACGCCGTGCGCGCGAGCGGCGGCAAGGCGATCGCCGCGCGCGAGTCGGACATCGTGCCGTGGATGCGCAAGGTCGCGAGTCGAGAAGGCCTCGCTGTGTGCCCCGAGACCGCCGTGTGCTTCGCAGTGCTCGATGGACTGATCGCGCGCAACGAGATCCGCCCCGACGAGCACGTCGTCGTGTTCAACACCGGCGCCGCGAGCAAGTACCCCGAAGCCGTGCCGCTCGAGCTTCCGCGCATTGATCCGCGTGAACCGATCGACTGGTCGCGGATCTGAGCCGCGGGTCGCGCCGGGGGCCGTGAATGCCGGCTATCGGCGCCGAGAACCGGTCGCTTCGGCTGACGTCGGCAAGCCCGATGCACCGTACGATCCACTCTCATGATCGGCTCCGATCCATTCACCGTCCGCTCGCGCGACCTCGTCGCTTCGCGTCCCGTCTTCGACGCGCACGTCGACTCGTTGCAGCGGCAGCTCGACCTCGGTCACGACCTCGGCACGCGCACGCAAGGTCATCTCGATCTCGTTCGCGGACGACAGGGCGGATTGGGGACGGTCGTGCTCGTCAACTGGGTCGATCCGAAGCACATCGAGAAGGGACCGGGCGGAGCGTTCGCGCGCACGCGAGCGTTGCTCGGTGAGTTCCACGTGCTCGCGGGCAACCATCCGCACGCGCTGAAGTGGGCGGGAAATGCGGCGCTTCGCGCTGAAGCGCACACAGCCGGCGCCATCGCGGGCATTCCCGGCATCGATGGCGGACATTCGATCGAGGAGAGCCTCGACAACCTCCACTACTTCTTCGCTCACGGCGTGCGCGTGCTGACGCTGGTGTGGAACAACCACCTGTCGTGGATCCGTTCGTGTCAGGCAGGTGCGGGCGCGCACGTGCCCGAGGGGGTGAGCGACTTCGGGCGCTCCGTCGTGCGCGCGATGAACCAGGTCGGCATGGTCGTCGACGTATCGCACGCGGGGGAGCGCAGTTTCCTCGACATCCTCGAGACCACGACGAAGCCGGTGATCGCGAGCCACTCCGGTTGCAAGGCTCTCCACGGACATCAACGCAACCTCACCGACGATCAACTGCGTGCGCTCGCTGCGAACGGCGGCGTCGTGGGGATCGTGTTCTGCACAGCGTTCTTGAAGGACGAGGCGCAAGCAGCTGACGCGAGACTGCGAGAGAGCGACGGTTACAAGGCGATCAGCGGACCGAACGACACCGACGTGTTCTTGCGCCAGGGTGAGTACCTGCAGCAGCACGCGCCACCGCTGTCGCTCGACACGGTCGTCGATCACATCGCCCACGCCGTAAATGTTGCGGGCGTCGAGCACGTCGGCATCGGCTCGGACTACGACGGCATCGGCCGCACGCCGGAGGGGCTCGAGGACGCGTCGTGCTACGGGAACCTGGCGGAGCGCATGCTCGCGCGCGGGTTCGGCGAGGACGACGTGCTGCGCATCCTCGGTGGGAACATGGAGCGCGTGTTCGCGACGGTGACCGGACCGGGGACTTCGGCCCACACGGCGCGCCTCGAGCCGATGCGGCCAGCAGGTCGCTGACTCGCGCATCGGTGCGCCCAAGCCCCGAATTCTCTCTCGCGCGCGACTTGCTCTCGCCGCAAACGGCACAAGGACTTGCGCTCGTTCGCCGTGGTTCAACCTGGTTTTCTTGCAACCGTTTGCGTGAGCCGCAGTCAGCGAATCGGACGCCGCGCTCTAGTCTCGCGGCCCACCCGAGGAACCCACATGCGTTTCGATTTCAGCAGCGTCGACGACATCGAGTCCTACGTCTCCGTTCCCGCCGGAACGCACCACGTGCGTGTGGCCGAAGTGCGCGATGGCAGGTCGCGCGACGGCAGCACGCGCTGGACTTTTCGCCTGGAGGTGATCGACGGCGATTACGCCGGCCGCACCGCCGCGTGGGACTCGCTCACGTGGAGCGAGCGCGGCATCTTCCGCGTCAAGAAAGTGCTCGAAGCGCTCGGCATGGATGTGCGCGGCGAGCTCGAAATCGATCCCAAGGATCTGGTCCACCTGCAGGCGCGCGTGCAGGTCGTGCCCGAGGAGCGCGAGGATCCGGTCACCGGACGCCGGCAGGTGCGCATGCGCGTTCCGTACCTCGGATACGAGCGCGTCGAACGCAACGGCGAGGTCGCGGCAAAGGGTGTGGTTGACGAGTGGCGTGGCGGCGGAGAACCTGACGCGAATGCCGCCAACCAAGACGACCACGACGAAGGTCCGTTCTGAGCCCGACGCCGAGCTCGTGGCGCGCGCGAAGGATGCGCTCACGCACGCGTACAGCCCGTACTCGGGCGTGAGCGTCGGCGCGGCGTTGCGCACGAGCGACGGGCGCATCTTCACCGGCTGCAACGTCGAAAATGCGAGCTTCGGCCTGACGTGGTGCGCGGAGCGCACGGCGATCGTGAAGGCGGTTTCGGAAGGAGCGCGCGCCTTCACCGACATCGCGATCGTCACGAGCCTCGACGGCGCGTTGATGCCGTGCGGAGCGTGCCGACAGGTGCTGTTCGAGTTCGCGCCGAAGCTGCGCGTGATCGTGGAGGGCGCGTCGGGCGCTCACCAGGAAACGACACTTGCGGCGTTGTTGCCCGCGGCGTTTGGTCCATCTGATCTGGACTGAACATGCCTCTGAAGTCCACCCCCGCGCGCCGCGCCGCCGAGTTGCGCGCCGAACTGGTTCGGCACGAGAGGCTCTACTACGTCGAGGGCAAGCCCGAGATCTCCGACAAGGAATACGACACGCTCTTCCGCGAGCTCGAGCAGATCGAAGCCGACCATCCCGAGCTCGTCACGCCCGACAGCCCGACGCAGCGTGTCGGGGATGCACTTCCGGAGGGACAAGGACTCGAGACGGCGGAACACGCGGTGCCGATGCTCTCGATCGACAGCCTCTTCGACGCGGACGAAGTGCGCGACTTCGAAGCGCGCGTGCTGCGGTTCCTCAGCCTGGAGGACCGCGATCTAGCTTGGGTCGTCGAGCCCAAGCTCGACGGTGTCAGCATCGCGCTCATCTACGAGAAGGGCGTGCTCGTGCGTGCGATCACGCGCGGCGACGGTGTACAGGGCGAGATCGTCACCGCCAACATCAAGACCGTGCGCAACGTGCCGCTCGTGCTGGATGGGTCGAAGCTCGCGGTGCCGGACCTGCTCGAAGTGCGCGGCGAAGTGCTGATGCAGCTCGAGAAGTTCAAGCGCTTCAACGCACGTCGTGTCGAGTCGGGCCAGGAAGCGTTCGCCAACCCGCGCAACACGGCCGCGGGCGCGATCCGGCGCATCGATCCCGCGGAGGTCGCGCGCTATCCGCTCGAGTTCTACTACTGGTCGGCGCCGCGCATCGAGGGCCTGCGCAAGGGCGTCGCGTTCGAGACGCAGACGGAGATCAACGCCGCGTTGCACAAGTGGGGGCTGCCACAGACCGGTCTCAGCCGCCTGGTGAAGGGTCTCGACGCGTGCCTCGCGTACCACGACGACCTCGAAGCGAAGCGCGCGACCTTGCCGTACGAAGCCGACGGCGTCGTCGCCAAGCTCGACCGCCTCGATCTGCGTGAGCGCCTCGGTACGACGTCGCGCGCGACTCGCTGGCAATACGCGCACAAGTTCGCCGCGATCGAAGCGACGAGCACCCTGGTCGCGATCGAAGCCATGGTCGGTAACACCGGCCGCATCACCCCGCGCGCGCACGTCGCGCCTGTCGAAGTCGGCGGCGTCACCGTGCGGCATGCCGGGCTGCACAACGCCGACCACGTCGCGAACCTCGGCGTGAAGATCGGCGACCGCTTGTTCCTGCGCCGCGCGGGCGACGTGATCCCGCAGATTCTCGGTGTCGCCAAGGCGGCGACCGGTGCTGCACCGAAGGACTGGAAGAAGTCGCTGCCGGAGGAGCTCTTCGATGCGTTGGGCGAATTGCGCAAAGGCATCACGTGGCAGTGGCGCGAGCCGTTCGAGATGCCCGAGCGTTGCCCCGCGTGCGACACGAAGCTCGTCAACGAAGGCAAGTATTGGCGCTGTCCGAACCCGCGCTGTCTGCCGCAGATCAT
>JBBQNP010000196.1:0-7076 GCA_038330085.1 Planctomycetota bacterium
GCGCGTGCCGCGTCCGAAGTCCGCTGATCGCTGAGATCGCTGATGCCGACCAGCAGCTCGCTGTCGAGATCGGCAACTTGATTCCGCGGCGTTTCCTGGCCCGTGCTGAAGACGTGCTCCGTCGGACATGTCCCCGATGTCAGAAGGAGGGCAGGGTGCAACTCACTGCCGCCGCCGTCAGGACTGCGACAGCCCGAACGTCCTCTCGCGCGGCACCGTGTCCTTGCACATCGTCCACACCGGCAGCTGCAAGCGCTGGATCGGACCACCGCGCAGCACTTCGAGCGCGCGCGTCGCCGTGTCGACCACCGTCGCGTCTCCTCCGGCGGCCTTGAGCGGCTCGATCACACTGATCCACGTGTCGTCGCGCGACAGGCCGGCTGCACACGTCGCCGCTGCGCGCAACGATTCGTCCTTGCCGGCCAGGAACTCCTTCAAGCACGCGACCACGTCCTCATCCTGCTCGACCAGCCCCAGCGCGACGATCGCGTTGATGCGCACGAGCTCGTTCTTCTCCGTCTTCGCGCGCTTGACGATCGCGGCGCGCACCTTCGGGTCCGCCGATCCGCACGCGGCGAGCGCGCGCACCAGGTCCTTTTGCACCTCGGGCTTCTTCTCCTTCGCGAGCGCTTTTTCGAGCGACTTCACCGCTTGCGGCGGAGCCATCTGCTCGAGCGCCGCGATCGCTTCGAGCCGCACCTTGTCGTCACCCGGACCGATCGCGTCGGCCGCCATCTCCCAGTAGGCCTGTGGTGACACCGCGCCCATCGCGTGCAGGATGTCGCGGTGCTTCTGACCGCCGCCCTCGCCATTCGGATCGCCCGACGCGCCGTTGCCGCCCGAGCGCATCTCGGCCTGGATGAACGCCATCGCCTCGGGCAGGTCGGAGTGCAGGATCCGCCAGAACGCCGTCTGGTTGGCGTCGTCCTTCATGCCGCGCTTGACCTGATCGATCAGCGTGAGCAACTCCTTCTTCGCGATCGGTTGGATCGCGCCGCCGACTGCACTCGATGGATCGTAGACGGATCCGATCACCACGCGCGGCGGCATGTGCGCGCTGCTGGGCATCGCGATCTTCGACGTCGGATCGGCCTTCTTGATCGCGGTCACGAAGCACCACTCGAGCTCCGACGCCGTGACTTCGTAGGGGACCGACAACAACGGCTTGCCGTCGGGCGCGAGGAAGACGTGCTGCGGAGCGACGACGTTCCCGGTCGGATCGGCCTTGAGCACGTTCTTGCGCACCGACATCTCGCAGGCCGTGTGCTGTGCGCATTCGAGACCGGGAAAGCGCGTGCATTCCTTGCCGGCGGGGGAGTGCTCGCTGCGCGACGCAATCACGTTGACCGTCGACGCTGCGAGCGCGACCACGTCCTTGTCCGCGTACACGTTGCGCGCCAGGCGGTCGTTCGCGCCCTCGCCGTCCATGTTGACCGCGATGAAGAGGACCTTGTTGTCCTTCTTCGCGGCCTCGAGTGCGGCGTCGTAGGACGTTTGCCACTGGATCGTGCCGGCGGGGGAACGGACGACGCCCAGCACGAGAAAAGCCGCAGGGAGGAGTGCCAGGAACAGACGTGGTTGTGCGCGCGCGATGAAGATCATGTGGCTCGAAGTGTGGGTCGGTGCGGGTGCAGTGCAACCCGCGTTGTCTGCTCCGGTAACGAAGTGCGAGTTCACGATCTGCCGGAAATGCACGCGCCGCGAAGTGGGCGAACATGATATGAGATTCGTGCTGGGACGACAGGGCGGCCGGCGGCTCGAACCGCGCGATTCCGCACGCTGCGCTCGACGGCGAACGGTCGACGACCTCCGCAGCCGACATCCTGAACACTGGCGGGCCCTACCAACGATCCCTCTTCATGATCCTCGCACCACTCCTCGCACTGCTCCCCACCTGGCAAGAGCCCGTCTCGCGCGTTCCCTCGTGACCCGTGTGACCCGGTGAAGGGCGCGCGGTCCGTGCGACCGCCGACGGTGAGATCGAGAACCACTGGGTCTTCGGCACGCGCTGGATCCCGGGCATCGACGTCGACCGCGCACGCTTGCGCACGACGTTGTCGTACCGTTTTTCGCCGACGTTTTCCGCGGGCATCGAGCTCAACCCGCTCGCGCCGGACGTCGGGCCGATCGCGAACTGGCTCGTCGTGCCCGAGTCGGATCCCTGGCCGGCGCTGATCGTGGGCACGAGCTCGGATCGCATCGGGACGACCCACGGTCGCGCGGTGTACGCGACGTTGTCGAAGGACCTCGAGAAGTGGACCGGTCTGCCGATCGCGCCGTATGCGGGCGTTTCGTACGGCACGTTCGACGACGAAGCGGTCGCGATCGGCGGTCTGGCGATCAACTGGAGCGAGCGCATCAGCACGATCAGCCAGTGGGACGGGCACAACCTGCACCACGTCATCGAGACCAGCCTCGGCGAGAGCCAACTGATCGGGTTGGTGCTCACACACGTCGACGGGAAGTACGACCTCGGCGTGACGTATTCGATCGCGTTCTGAGCGGATTCGGTTCGGGCGATTTCAGCGCTCGAGCCCGTCGAGCCCGCGCTTCAGGCCCTCTTCGAACGCGGGCGACGTGAAGTTCGCGCGGAACGCTTCGACGAGTGCCTTCTCGTGCGGGATCCCACGGCGCAAGAGCCGGCCGAAGTAGTGTCCGCATCCGCGTTCGAATGCGGGCTTGTCGGGCAGATCCAGCGCGAGCATCTCGACGTCTTCGCGGAACGTAGCGACCGACTGCTCGCCGACGAACAGCGACACGTTCTCCGCCGCCGCACCGGCCACGACCTCGTCGAAGAGCTCGCCCGACGATGGGCGCACGCGTCGCAGCATCGCGGGCACTTCCGCCGCCGCGTGCTGGAAGTGCAAAGCCGCGCCGGCGCCGTTCGCCATCAGGAGGCGCCACTCCGGGGGATAGCCTTCGAGCACGCGCTCGATCTCGACGACCCACGCGTCGCGACGTGCGAACCCCGCACGTCCGATCTCCAGCAGGCACAGGTTGAATCCGAGCCCGCGCACGACGCGGTCGCGCACGTCGGGCGGCCACGTCGATGTGCGCGCGATGATCTCGGCTTGGCTGACGGCGTTGCGCGCCGACAAGAGTCCGCGCGACATCTGCGCGTAGTTGTAGCCCTCGTAGCGCCAACCGTTGCCGACCTCGCGGAACGTCCAGTCTGGGATCGCGAGGCTCGTCGCGCACGGGAGGATGAGAGCTGCACCGAGGACCGTCGCGCCGATGCGTGCACGACCGCCGCGTTGGAACCAGCGCGCGCACCACACCGATCCGAGCAGCAGTGAGATCAATAGAGTCGGCAACAGATATCGGTATCCGCCGACCTCCATGCTGCCGCTGAACATGCCGAGCTTGAGGTTCGAGATGCCGTACGCGAGCGCTGCGAGCGGGACGTAGAGCACGAAGGGCACGAGCTTCGCGCGCTCCAACGCGACGTTGTCCTGTGCTGCGACGCTCGATGCAGGCCCCGAGGAATGCGTCGTCCCAGTCTGGTTCGAGATTCCGGCGGGCTGGTTCGAACTCCTGGCGGGCCCGTCTGCCCCGAGCGCGCCGCCCCCGAGCGCGCCACGTACGAGGTCGGCGACCGATCGCGCGACCGACGGCAGGCTCGCGATGTACACGACAACGAACGCAAGCACGAACACGACGCCCCACTGCGTGCGCGAGATGCCGAGCACGGGCTCGTACTGCCCCGACTGCAGCAGGCTCGGTCCGACGAAGTCTCCGATGCGCGCGAGCACGGAGCCCTCGCGCGGCGCGCCGGCACCCTGAGCGAACTTGGCACCCAGAAATCCCAGGCCGCGCGCGCTCGTCAGCGCGTTGATCACGATCAAGGGCGCGATCCCGAGCGCGAACCCGACGAGCGCTGACGGGACGTCGCGGAGCGTGCGCTTCCATCCGCGCAAACCGAGGTGCATCGCCGCGCAGATACCGACGAGGATGAGCGCGCCGAAGAACACGAAGATCGCCAAACCGCCTGCGAACGCCGCGAAAAAGAGCGACCGCTGCGTCCTCTCGATGCCCCTCTGCCCATCGAAGTGGTGTCGGTAGAAGAGCACCAGGAACAGCGTCGTGAAGAAGAGGTTCTCGAAGTGGTTCCCCGAGCACACGACCGAGTAGCGCGCGAGCGCCGGCGGCCCGAGCGCGAACAACAGCGCGCCGATGTTCGCCGCAAGTCGCGAGAAGTGCCGGTCGAGCAGCACCCACAACAACACGAGCGTCGCCAGCCCGAGCAGAGCCGGCACGCACTTGAGCACCATGTAGTTCGGCCCGAACAGCGCGTAGAACGGGATGGTCAACTGGCCCAGCACGAGCTGTCCCGCCGCATTGTCGTAGTAGAAGCGCGCCGGGAACGACACGCCGCGCACCGCGAGCTGCGCCATCGTGCCCATCGGGTAGATCTCGAAGTTCGGCAGCACGAGGCCTTCGAAGTTCGTGAGCAACATCAGCGCGCGCAACGCGACGTAGATGACGATGGCCGCGACGAGGCCCCAGGCGATTCGCCGACGACCGCCTGCCACTAGATCCGCCCCGTCATGGCGCGCCAGCGCAACCGCAGGACCGCGACGTAGCCCTGGAACAAGAGGCGCAACGTCAACGTCGACTCGCCGTGCAGTCGGTTCTGGAACTCGATCGGCACCTCCGCGATGCCGATCTTCGCGCGCGCCGTCTTGAACAGGAGCTCCTGCACGATCGCGGGGCCGGGCGAGTACGTCTCTTCGACGCGGATCGCTTCGAGGGTCGAGCGCTTCCACGCGCGGAACCCCGAGTTGCAGTCGCGCACCTTCACGCCGAGCAGGATGCGGATGTACGCGTTGGCGAGCCGCGTGATCGTGCGCCGTGCGAACCCGCGATCCGCGTCGCGCCCGCCCGGCGCCGCGCGCGAGCCGAGCACGAGGCCCACCTGTGTGCCCTTCTCGTCCACCGCGGTGTTCAACGCGCGGATGAGCGCGGGCACGTACTTGGGCTGGTGCGAGAAGTCCGCATCCATCTCGATCACGACTTGCGCACCCATTGCGAGCGCGCGCACGAAACCGTCGCGCCCCGAGCGACCGCGGCCGCGATCCGACGTGCGGTGGATGAGGTGCACCCGCGGGTTGCGCGACGCTTCCTCGGCAACCAGCTTCCACGTCCCGTCGGGCGAATCGTCATCGATCACGACGACCTGGAATCCCGGACCGAGCGCGAGCAGCTCCTTCACGAGGGCCGAGATGTTCAGCGACTCGTTGTACGTCGGCAGCGTGACGACGACGAGCGGCGCCGGGCGCACACCTCCGGCAACTGTGCTGCGCGCGTCCGCGCTGACTTCACTGCGCGCCTGGGCGCCGACTTCACCGCGCGCGCCGGCTGATGCGGCTGTTGTCGCCCTTTCGGGCATGGGGGAGGCCATGGCGGGGTCAGGCTGGTTCGGCCGATAGGCGGATCGGCCAGCGTGGAAGCCGTTTCCGTCGCGCGGCGCCGCAGGATACCGGCGTGCGCGAAGAGGGGCAACGCGCACCCGATCCTCAATCCGCGCGTGCGCATCCGTCGATAGAACCGCCTGCTTTCGCTGCGGGAACCTCTCGCCCGCGCGATCGCATCGCTCCCGCTCCGCTCAACGACTCAGCCCGCTCGACCACTCCGCCCCCCCCCATGCCCACCGAACCCACGCGCGAATCGGCCAAGGGAGCGCCGATGCAGCCCGCGTCCAAGCGCGTCCCGATCGGCGAGATCCTCGTCACCGAAGGGATCATCACACAAGAGCAACTCGACACCGCGCTCGCCTACCGCCAGGAGCACGGGCTCAAGATCGGTCAAGCGCTCGTCGCGTTGAACATGGCGACGCAGACGGACATCGGCCTCGCGCTCCGGTCGCAGGGCAAGGTCCACTGCGTGCACCTCACGCCCGGCATCGTCGACCACGAGATCGCCGGCCGTCTCGGTGAAGAGCGTTCACGCAAGCTGCAGGCGATCGCCATCAACCGGATCGCGGGTGTCGTGACGGTCGCGATGGAGGACCCGAGCGAGCTCTACAACGTGGACGCGATCAGCATGCACATCGGCATGCCGGTGTTGGCCGTGCACTGCGAGCCCGATCACATCGAGCAGGTGATCAACGCGGTGTTCCGACGCAAGGACGATCGCGGGCAAGGTGCGCTCGACGACATCCTCTCCAGGTCCGAGATCGGCCACAACGCGGTCAACCTCGAGATCGCGCGCGAAGAGGATGAGGTCGCGACCGAGGACCTCGATCAGCCCGTCATCAACATGGTGCGCACCGTCGTCGAGGAAGCGTTCACGCTGGGGGCGTCGGACATCCACATGGAGCCGCGCCAGACAGGTTTCACGATCCGCTTCCGCATCGACGGCGTGATGCAGGATCGGATCAGCCTGCCGCGCGCGTGGGCGCGACCGATGCTCGCGCGCTTGAAGATCCTCGGTAACATGGACATCGCCGAGCGGCGGCTGCCGCAGGATGGGCGCGCGCAGGCAGAGATCCGCGGGAACCGCGTGGATTTGCGGCTTGCGACGGCCCCGTGCCTGCACGGGGAATCGGCGGTGATCCGCATCCTCGACGGCGGAAGGAAGCTGTTCGATCTGAAGTCGCTGGCGCTCGATGTGCGGCAGCTCGAGGATCTGAAGCGCATGGTCGAGGGCGGCGAGGGCGTCGTGCTCGCGACGGGACCGACGGGCTCGGGAAAGACGACTACGTTGTACGCGCTGCTGCAGCATCTGAACTCGCCCGAGATCAAGATCATCACGGTCGAGGACCCGGTCGAGAACCAGCTCGATGGTGCCACGCAGATCAACATGAACCCGAAGATCGGGTTGGACTTCGCGCGCGGGTTGCGGTCGATCTTGAGACAGGATCCGGATGTGGTTCTGGTGGGCGAAGTGCGCGACGAAGAGACGGCGCAGATCGCGATTCAGGCGGCGATGACGGGACACATCGTGCTCTCGACGCTGCACACGAACGGTGCGGCGGAGTCGATCACGCGGTTGACCGACATGAAGATCGAGCCTTATCTCTTGGCCGACACCCTGCGTGGGCTGGTGGCGCAGCGCCTCGTGCGCAAGATCTGCAC
>JBBQNP010000197.1:0-6989 GCA_038330085.1 Planctomycetota bacterium
CGGCGCTCGCCGTACCTGCCCGCGCCCAAGGCGGGATCGGCCAACCGCCGCCCGAGTTCAAAGCCACCAAGTGGTACAACACGGCCCCGATCTCTCTCGACGACCTCAAGGGCAAGACCGTCCTCATCCAAGTCTTCCGCACCTGGTGAGGCCCTTGCAACGCCGAGGTGCCCACCCTCGCTTCTCAGTTCGAGAAGGAAGAATCCAAGGGCTTCGTCATCATCGGCATCACCGATGAAGCAGTCGACATCGTCGACAAGTGGATCGCGACCAAGAAGAAAACCGGCTACCCGATCGTCATCCTCGACGGGGCGCTCGAGAAGGTGCTCGGAGTGGCGCACTTCCCCTACACCGGGGTCATCGATCCTGAAGGCAACCTGACCTACGCCGGTGACAACCCCGAAGGCGCGATCAAGCGCTGCATGAAGGGCACGAAGGCCGGTTCGATCTGGCCGAAGAAGTTGCTCGGTGCCGCCACCCTCTTGCGCAGCGGCAAGCTGGGCGAAGCATGGGCCGAGTTGCAGACCCTGAAGGCCGGTCTCGACGACCGCGAGCAGAAGGTCCGCGACAGCTTCAGCACGTACGTGAGCGAAGCCTCGGCGGACACCGTCAAGGCAGCGCAGGACCTGTTCAAGAAGGACATGATCTTCGCCGCGATGACGAAGGTCGAGCCCATCGCGAACGCCAAGCCCGAGTTGCCTGCCACGCCCGACGCAGTGAAGCTCGTGGCCGACCTCAAGGCCGCGCCCAACTTCGACAACGAGATGAAGGGCGGCGAGATGTACGTCGCAGCACTCGCGAAGGAGGACGAGCAGGAGTACCTCGACGCCGTCAACGAGCTCAAGAAGGTGATCAAGAATGCCGAGGGCACGAAGATCGCGGATGTAGCGCTCAAGCACGCGCAGGATCTCGTCAAACGCGGCATGCCCGGCTACGCCCCGACCTGCCCGAAGTGCAGCAAGACTCACAAGGCGTGTGAAAAGCACGCCAAGCCGGTCAAGCTCTGAAGACCTGACTTCGTTCACGTTCCAAGTCTGCTTCCTCTTCCGAAGACGGGCGCCGCGATCCGCATCACGCGATCGCGGCGCTCACTTTTTCGAGCGAAAAAGTGAGCGCCGCGTCGCAGGGTTCATCGCGCCGCGAGCGGGTCGTGAAGATCGGGGGCGAGACCGGCGGGCTTGGTGCGGACCGCGATCTCACCCGCCTCGCGTCGCAGCACCGCAATCAAGCTGACGCCGAACTCGAACGCGCGCGCACGCTTCTCCACGAGGGCCTGGCGCAGGACCGACGACTCGCCGCCGAAGACCTTGAGCAGCGCGTTGTTGACGAACCCGACCGGCACGTGCAGGTCGGTTCCCGCTTCGCCGCTCGAACGACCGAGGCGCGCGTTGACGGAGCGCGCGAGCTTGACGAGCGGATACAGGCGCGAGTTGAACGGGCTCGACAACAGGCTCGTGAACGGCAGACCGGACCAGACGCGCTCGAGACGTTGCACGTCGTAGCGCCGGTAGTGCGAGCTGGCGAGGTCGTGCTGTCCCCACAAGTCGACGCCGGCCGGAACGGTGATCACGATATGCGCGCCGGGCGGGATCGCGGCCGCGATCTTCGAGAAGAACTCGAAGTCGTCTTGCACATGTTCGAGCACGTCCATGAGGAGCACGACGCGCGTTTCGGCCGCGAGGGTTCCGAGCGAGTCGAACGTTCCGCACAAGAACGTCGCCCTCGGAAAGCGCTCGCGCGCGAGCGTGACTGCATCCGGTGACGCGTCGATCCCGATGCAGCGGTAGTCGCCCGACAGCTCACCCGAGTTCCCGCCGGTCCCACAGCCCACGTCGACGACGAGCGACGACTTCGACGGCGGCACGAGCGCACTCACCAGATCGCGGACGATGCGACGGCGCGCTGCGAACCACCAATGGCGTTCCTCGACCGACGCGCACAGGCGCAGTTTCTCGACGTTCATGGCCGCTGCTCGACGTTCATCTGCGCAAGGGTGGAGAATCCGCGCACTCTTTGCCACCCGGTGCACTCCGAGTCCGTTCGTGGCCCGGTCGGCTTGCGCGCGGTACCTTCAGGATGCGATGCGTCCTGTCCGAGCCTTGATCCTCTTCGCGCTCGCGGCCGCGATCGTGACGCACGTTCGTCCGGCGCAGGCGCAGAAGCCCAAATCCGACGTCTGCCCGTGGTGCAAGAACGACCCGGACACGATGCACAAGGCCGGCGTCGTGTCACACGGACCGATGCCGATCGGACCGTGGACGAGCACGGACCTGCCCGCGCATCTGCCTGCGGCGCAGTGGATCTTCCTCGAGACGGAGCACATCCGCTGGGCCTCGTCGCTGCCCGCGATCGTGATCGAACTCGCCGAGCAGCAGCGCGTGGAAGCCGAGCTCGCGCGCTTGCGCACCGTGCTGCCGGGCATACCGCAGAAGCTGAAAAAGCTCGACCCGTGGTTGCGCTTGCACTTGATCGCGATGAAGGGCGAGGAGTTCTACGCGCGCTTCGAGAAGCTGCTCGCGGTGACCGACGACCAGTTCGGCGGACCGCGCACCGACGGGGCCCCGTTCATGGGCGACGGGAAGTACCTGGGGGAGAAGAACAAGTTCGAGGTCGTGCTGCACGCCGCGCGCGCGACGCACAACCAGTTCACGCGGGAGTTCAGCGGCGCGCAGGTGACGGGCGATCTGCGCTGGCACTTCCCCGACCACAAGATGCTCGTCTCGATCCCCTGCGAGGACCCCGACCTCAAGAAGGATCACTGGCTCTTCCCGCACGTCGTGCACGACCTCAGCCACCTGTGCCTGAGCGCGTACAAGCACTTCTCCTACGATCCGCCGACGTGGATCGACGAGGGCGTCGCGCTCGCGATGGAGAAGGAGATCGAGCCGCGCTCGACGACGAACGAGGGCGAAGAAGGCTCGTTGAACGATCGCGTCGCGCCCGGGGACTGGGATGCGGAAGTGCGCAAGATGATCGGTCGCGGCCGTCACAAGAAGGTGGCCGAGCTCATGTACGTGAAGGAGATCGGCGACCTCGATCCCGATGCGCTCTACACGTGCTGGTCGATCGCGCGCTATTGGATCGACACGCGACCGGCCGAATTGTCGAAGTTCCTCGCCGGCGTGAAGGGCCAGCTCGACGACAAGGGCTACCCGAGCGGCAAAGATCTGCCGGACCTGCAGCGCCGCTTGCTCAAGGAGATCTGCGGCTGGACTCCGAGCGGGCTCGACGATGAGTGGAAGACGTGGGCGACGCGCCCGCTCGAGCCCGAGAAGAAGTGATTCGCGTCAGGTTCTGTTCGCTACGCGCACCGGCACGAATCAGAACGAGATGCCGAGCCCCAATGCGAACCGGCCGTCGACATCGCCGGTTTGGAATCGCCACGCGACCTTCGAGGGCTGCGCGAAGACCGTGGGGCGCGCCGCATCGTTGCTGAAGTGCGCGTCCCAGACCCAGTTCGAGATGAACACGCCCAGGAATGCTCCTACTGCCACGTCCGACGCCCAGTGCTTGTCTGCACGCACGCGTTCCCAGGCGACCAACGTCGCGGGCGCGTAGGCCACGAGCTCGAGCGGATTCCACGAGGTGTCGTCCGGGTTCTCGAACTCGCGCAAGAGCACGGTCGTCGCAGCGAACGCGAAAGACGTGTGCCCCGACGGAAACGACGTGGACGAGGTGCTGTCGGGGCGCTCGCGCGCGACCACCGTCTTCAGGATCTCCGTCGTGCCGAACGTCAGGGCCAGCGCTTCACCCGCCGCTTCGAAAGTGCGCGCGCCGTCGCCATCGGCCCAGCGCACTCCACCGACCGTCATCGCTCCGACTCCGAGCGCGATCGGAATCAGGTCGCCGGCGGTCTTTGCACCAGAGCTGAGCGGATCCTTGGAAGTGTCCTCGTGCAAGTCGGAGTCGAGCGCGAACGCAATCGGCACCGTCGCCAGGAGTCCGAGCTCGGGGATGGCACGGTCGGGACGTTGCCATTGCTGTTGCAGCGCTCCGCCGATGACGGGAGCCTCGAAGTGGCGCTCGAAGCGGCCGTGATCCGGCGACGCCGCGCAGGCACCGAGGAGGAACGTCAGCCAGAAAACATGCAACGGCGCGCGACGGTGAAGAGAACGCACGCGCGCATGCTAGGACCCCCTTGGACAAGTCGCTACTGCGGCTTCGCGCGCGATCGCGCTGCGGCGTCGAGCTCGTTGGCTCGTGACTCCTCGTGGCGTTCCGCGATGCAAGTAGATGAGTTCGTCGACGGTCATGCACGCGTCACGAGGGCGACTCTCGTCGACATCGCGAATGCGATCGCGACGTCGTGCGCGCTCGCGATCACTGCTGCTTGCTGTGTTGCTCGGGCCAGACGTACGACGCGTCGAACAGCACCCCGTACCCCAGTTGCTTGCGATGGTCGTCGAGCGTTTTCTGCAGGCTCTTGGTGATCGTCTTCTGCACCTCTTGCGACGTGAGCTCCGGTTTCACGCCGGGCTTCCGTTCGACGAGACGCAGGATCTGGACGAGGGTGGCGTTCTTCGACTGCAGCCGCATCGGCTCGGAGATGTCGTCGACCTGTGCCTTCTCGGCGAACACGCCCATGCTCGGGAACTGGCGCTTGAGGTCGGCGAGCGGGATGTCCCGCATCATGCTGTCCTTTTCCTTGCCGTACTTCTGGACGAGGTCGCCCATGTCGTCGCCGTCCAGGATGCGCTGACGCAAGCCTTTCGCGAACTCGATCGTCTTCTCCAACCCGCCGTTCTCCTTCGGGTCGAGGAGAATGCGCTGCAGCGTGAGCGTCTCGAGCGTGCCACCCAGCGCTGGGTAGTTCCCCGGGTCCTGGATCACTTGTCTGTAGTGGAACAGCAATTCTCCGGGCCGGATGAAGCGGTCGTGTATCGGCCGCTTGCCGACGCCGGCGCCTTCGCCGGTGATCAGTCCCTCCCACAGCCGGACATAGATCTCTTCGCGCCGATCCTGTCGCAAGTCCTGCGGCGTCTGGTGCCTGGCTTCGAGGACCTGCGTCATCTTGACGACGCCGCCGTATCTCTTGACGACGTTCTCGAACCAATCGTTGATCTGGAGCTTGACGAGCTCCTCGCTGGCACCGAGGTCTTCACCGGCTTGCATCGCGAGCACGCGCTTCACCCGCTCGTTCAGGATGTCGTTCTGGCGTCGGGAGACCTCGTCGCCGTCCTTGACGGGCTTGTCCCTGTACTTGATGTAGTACTCGCGTTCGATGTCGCCCTGGGTGGTGATGTCCTGGTTGATGATGAGTGCGACGCCGTCGAGGCCGACCCAGCCTTGGGGCTTGGCGCTTGTTTCATCTGGCGTTCCAGGATTCGCCTTGTCTGCGTCGGACTTCTGCGCGTCGGTCTTGTCGGGGACAGCCTTGTCCGTCTCGGGTTGCTGCTCGTTCGGTGCAGACGCGTCCGACTTGTTCGCTTCTGTATTGCTGGGTGCTGGAGCAGCAGGCGTCGTGTTACCCGCGCCCTGCGCGGCAGAAGTAGTGTCACCCGTGCCTTGCGCGGCAGGAGTCGTGTCGCCGGTTCCGCCGGTTGCAGGCGGTACCGGTGTCGGCGTCTGCGTCACCGGAGCCTGCGCGACGGGCGTTTGCGTCGTCGCCGTCTGCGAGAGCTCAGCCTGCTCGGCCGGCTTCGGATCCTGACACGTGGCGGCGAGGACGAGGATCCAGGGCGTGATCGCAATCATGGCGGACGAATCTTCCGGACCCGACCGATCGCGCGCAAGCGCCGCTACCTGAGTTTGCGCCAAGCTCACTTGCGGGCGCCGCTGCGCACGAGTGAATCGAACCAAGCGAGCGCGCGCACCGGATCGGCGTGTCGCGGCGGGATCGGCAGGTGCGCGAGCCCCGTGCGCAGCGGCCGGATGTCGGCGCCGACGAGATCGAGCCCGCGCTCGAGCGCGACGCGGTCTTTGTACTCGATGATGTAGGTGTCACCGCGGTAGGAGAGGCGCTTCACCCCGAGCGATTCGAGCCGCGCCTTCAAGCGGAACGTGCGCAAGAGCGCTTCAGCTTCGAGGGGCATGCGTCCGAAGCGGTCCTTCAACATTGCGGTGGCTTGATCGGCGTCGGCGTCGTCGCGGATCGCGGCCAGTTGTCGCAGGATCTCGAGCCGCACCTTCGCATCGGGGATCCAGGTGTCGGGCAGGAACGCGCGCAGGCCGAGCTCGAGCTCGATGCCGCTCGCTTCCTGCTCGGCGACGAGCTCTTCGATCTCGATCTCGCCACCGGCTTCGAGGCGCTCGACGGTCTGCTTCAAGAGGCGACAGTACATGTCGTAGCCGATCGCAGCGATGTGACCCGACTGCTGCGGACCCAGGATGTTGCCGGCGCCGCGGATCTCGAGATCCTTCATGCTGATCGCGAAGCCTGCGCCGAGCTGGTTCATCTCCTCGAGCGCCTTCAGCCGCTCGCGCGCCACTTCACGCAGCGGCTTGTGCTGCTCGACCAGGAGGTAGCACCACGCCTTGTTCGGTCCGCGGCCGACGCGTCCGCGCAACTGGTGCAGCTCGCTCAAACCGAACTCGTCGGCGTGATCGATGATGATCGTGCCCGCCGCGGGGATGTCGATGCCGCTCTCGATGATCGTCGTCGCGACGAGCACGTCGATTTCGCCGTGGCTGAACGTGTCCATCACGTGCTTCAGCTCCTTCGACGTCATCTGTCCGTGTCCGATCGCGTACGAGGACTCGGGCACGAGGCGCTGCAGCTTCAACGCGGTCTGCTGGATCGAGTGCACGCGGTTGTGCAGGAAGAACACCTGCCCGCCGCGGTTCTTCTCACGCAAGAGCGCCTCCCGCAGCAGCGCGTCGTCCTCGACGTAGCCGAGGATCGTCTCGATCTCCTGTCGGCCGGGCGGCGGAACGGTGAGCGCGGAGATGTCGCGCAGTCCGCTGATCGACATGTGCAACGTGCGCGGGATCGGCGTCGCGGAGAGCGTGAGCAGGTCGACGTTCGCGCGCAGCTTCTTGAAGTGCTCCTT
>JBBQNP010000198.1:0-6951 GCA_038330085.1 Planctomycetota bacterium
CGCTGCGAGCAGCGAGTTGTGACAAAGGAGGCAGACGAGCGCCGTCGATGCGCCGGCGGCCACGGCCAGACGTCGCCCGACGGCGAGCCAGACCTTTGCCAGCGAACGGGCAGGCGATCTATCGGGAAGGATCATGAGACGCTTGAGGACCTGGAAGAGTTTTCGGGGACCGCTCCCAGGCGTGAGAGTCGCGTGGCCAGCGCATCGAGGCACGTGTGCGCTAGCGTGGGCCGTGGATCGAGCGCAAAGGGCCGTTGGAAGCGCGCGGCGATCTCGACGGCGCCCGACGCGGGCATCCATCCGGCGTTGCGTGGCGAGCGCGAGAGGAAGCGCTCGCAGACCATCCGCAGCTTCGCGGCCGTCGATTCGGCTTCTTCGATTCCGGACGCGCGGTTGATGACGAGCTCGGGGGTCGCGACGTCGCGTTGTTGCGCTTCGCCGTGCGTGTGCAGGGCCTTGATCAAGCCGTACGCGTCGGTGATCGCCATCGGTTCGGGCGTCGTGACGACGAGCACGTGGTCGGCGAGCTCGCAGAACGCGAGCACGTCGGGTCCGATGCCGGCGGCTCCGTCGGCGACGACGACGTCGTAGTCGCGTGCGAGCTCACGCAAGCCGTTGCACAAGCGCGTGCGCATCGCATCGCCGAGCTGGCCCATGTGCGGCGAGCCCGAGCTCGCGGCGAGCACGTCGAGGCCGGCTTCGGTGCGCACGATGCAGTCGACGAGCTCGCAACGGCCCATCAGCGCGTCTTCGAGCGTCCGCGGCGGCGTGATGCGCAACAGGACGTGCGTGTCGGCCAGACCGAGGTCGAGGTCGACGAGCAGAACGCGACGGCCCTTCCGTGCGAGCGCGAACGCAGTGTTCGCGGCGAGCGTCGTCTTGCCGACTCCGCCCTTGCCGCCCGTGACGAGCACGATCGGTCCGCGTGTGTCGCCGCGCGCCGGCTGCGTGCGCGCCTGAGCTGTGGCCGTGGTCATGCGATCCTCCCGAGCAGGCACAGGTCGCCGAAGTGTTCCGGCGCGGCGCGATGCAAGTTCTTGTGGACGTCCGGTCCATCGGCGAAGAACGCGACGGGCAGGTTGGCTTCGAGAACGTGTTCGAGCACGGCGACGGGTTCGTGGGTCTCGTCGAGCTTCGTGATGACGACCGCCTTCGGTTCGAGTCGCGACAAGGTCGACGTGATCGCGCGCAACGTGCTGCCGGACGCACCGGCTGAGAGCACGACGTACGTCTCCAGGTCGGCGCCGGCGGCGGCGCAAGCCTCGCGCGTGCGTGAAAGGCGCGCGATGTCGCGCTCGGGCCGGCCGCTCGTGTCGACCAGCAAGAGGTCGGCGGTGACGACGGACTGCACGTCGATCTCGGATCCGCTGCGGGCCACGCGGAACGGCGTTCCGAGCAACTCGGCCCACGCGCGCAACTGCTCGACGGCACCGGGACGTTCGGCGTCGAACGTGATCAGCCCGATGCGGCGCCCCGCCTGCACGAGGCGCAGCGCGAGCTTCGCGATCGTCGTCGTCTTGCCCACTCCGCCTGCGCCGGCGAGCGCGAGCACGCGCGCTTTGCCGTGAGCGCGCGGGAGCTTGATCGTCGTGAACATCGCCCCGATCGCTTCAGCGGCGACGTCAAGGACGTGCACGTCGGGCGAGTTCTTGCCGTCGTGCAGGACCGTGTACTTCTCTTCCGTCGCGCCGATGACGCGCTCGACGAAGGCCGGCGACGCGCCGTTCTTGCGCAGTCGACGCGCGACCTCGTTCAAACCGCGCTTCAACGCTGCGTTCTCGTTGGGGGTGCGCGGCGGGATGACCACCGTCGGCTTGGGACCGTTCTTGCGCGCGACCGTGAGGGTCACGTTGCCGCCCTTCGCGAGCTCCTGTCCCACGACGACAGCGTCCTCGCCGTGCAAGCGACGCGCACGTTGGAGTGCTTCACGCAGGGAAGGTGCTACGACTCGATGAACATGCATGTCTCAATCCTCCATCCGGACGACAGCAGCCGTGACGACGGATCGCGCGGGCGCGACCTCGTTGTAGGAGAGCACCGTGGTCTTGGGCATCGACGCGCGCACGAGCTCGTTCAGGAAACGGCGTACGCTCGATCGCACGAGCAGCACGACGTCCTTGCCGCCTTGGGTCGACTGCGCGACGGAAGCGCTCGTGCGTTCCATCAGCTTCTGCAGCCAAGCCGGGCTGACGACGCTCCCATCCGCATCGCGCCCACCGTTCACGGCAGCCGCAAGCTTCTGCTCGATGTCGGGATCGAGCGTGACGGCGTGCACCGCACCGTCGCGGTCGGCATGCGCTTCGCACAGCGCGCGTGACAACCGCGCACGCACGAGCTCGGTCAGCGCCTCGCTGTCCTTGGCCTTGCCCGCGTTGTCGGCCAGCGTCTCGAGGATCGCCGGCATGTTGCGGATCGACACACCATCGCGCAGCAGGTTGCGCAGGACGCGTTGAACGTCGCCGTATCCCATCTTCGCGGGGATCAACTCCTCGACGACGGCCGGAGAAGTCTTCTTGACCTTCTCGACGATCTCCTTGACGTCGTCGCGCGAGAGGATGTCCCCCACCGCGGCTTTGAGCGTCTCGGACAAGTGCGTGACCAGCACGCTCGTCGGATCGACGACGGTCCAACCCGACATTTCGGCCTGGTCGCGCGTGCTGTCGGCGATCCACGTCGCGGGCAGGCCGAACGTCGGATCCTTGACCGGCTTGCCGGGCAATTTGCTCGTGACGTGACCGCCGTCCATCGCGAGGAACTGACCGGGTTCGATCTCGCCGCGCGCGACCTCGTGCCCGCCGACGAGGATGCGGTAGGCGGTCGGGCCGAGGCGGATGTTGTCCTTGATGCGCACCGGAGGAATCACCACGCCTTCGCGCGATGCGAAGCGTTTGCGCAACTGCGAGATGTGGTCGAGGATCCCGCCGCCGCCCTTTTCCTGCACCAACGGGATCAGTCGGTAGCCGATCTCGAGCGCAACACGGTCGACCTGCATCAGCTCTTCCACGCGCTGCTCTTCGACCTTCGCGGCGTTCTCGGCCGTCTGAGCGGGCGTCTGGGTCGTCTCCGGGCGTGACGCAGCGCTCTCTTTCAGAGCAGCGCTCGCGCTCGTCGAGCGCCACACGATGACGAGGATGCTCGCAAGCACGAAGAACGGCAGCGCCGGCAGACCGGGCAAGAGACCGATCACGAAGATCATGCCGGCAGCGATCAACGTCGCGCGCGGACGGCTGCCCATTTGGCCCATCAAGTCCGAGCCGAGCGACTTCTCGCTCGTGTTCTTCGTGACGAGCACCGCCGCCGCCGTCGAGATGAACAGCGCCGGGATCTGCGACACCAGACCGTCGCCGATCGTGAGCTTCGAGTAGCGATCGACCGCGTGCGAGAGGTCCATCCCGCGCCACGTCGCCATCGCGATGCCGCCGATCAGGTTCAGCGCCGTGATGATCAAGCTCGCGATCGCGTCGCCGCGCACGAACTTCGACGCACCGTCCATCGCTCCGTAGAACTCGGCTTCCTTCGCCACGGCTGCGCGCCGCATGCGCGCGTCGGTCGCGTCGATCAGGCCCGTGTTCAAATCGGCGTCGATCGCCATCTGCTTGCCGGGCATCGCGTCGAGCACGAACCTCGCGGCGACTTCGCTGATGCGTCCCGAGCCCTTCGTGATGACGATGAACTGGATGATGATCAGGATCAGGAAGACGACGAGGCCGACCGCCAGGTTGTCCCCGCCGACGTACTCGCCGAACGCGTGGATGATGTGACCGGCGCTGCCCTCGGTGGGGATCAAGCGCGTGCTCGCGACGTTGAGACCCAGGCGGAACAGCGTCGTGAACAGGAGGATCGTCGGGAACGTCGAGAGCTCGCTCGCACCGCGCGCGTTCATCGTCACGAGCAACAGCAGCGATGACACCGTGATGTTGATCGCCAGCAGCAGGTCGAGAATGACCGGCGACACCGGCACGATCAGCGTGACGATCAGGCCGAGCACGCCGAGGCCCATGCCCCAGTCGGCCCAGCGATCGAGGAACCCGCCGCTCTTGCGCGCTCCGGCAACTTGCACCGCGGGCTTTGTCGAGGCGGCGCTCACGCGTCAGCTCCCACGGCCACGTTGCCTTGGATGCGGTAGACGTAGGCCAAGACTCCGGCGACGGCCTGGAACAGCGCTTCGGGGATCTCTTCGCCGATCTCGACCTGTGCGTGCAGTGCGCGTGCGAGCGGAACGTCTTCGTGCAGCGGCACGCCGGCATCGCGTGCGACCGCTTTGATCCGCTGCGCGACTTCGTCGACGCCCTTCGCGATCAACGTGGGCGCGCGACCGGTGGCTTCGTCGCCATCGCGATCGTAGCGCAACGCGACGGCGTAGTGCGTCGGGTTCGTGATGACGACCGTCGCCTTCGGGACCTCGGACATCATGCGGCGACGGGCCATCTCGCGTTGCAGGCCGCGGATCTTGGCCTTGACGTGCGGGTCACCGTCCGTTGACTTCGCCTCTTCCTGGATGTCCTTGCGGCTCATGCGCAGGTCGCGTTCGTGCTGCCAGCGCTGGTAGAGCAAGTCGAACGTCGCGACGAGCACGATCGCGATCAACGCGGCGAGCGCGCAGTGCGTGAACACCTTGCCGATCGCGGCTAGCACGGGGCCGAGCTCGGACCCCGCGAGCGCGCTGATCGCCGGCACGTCGTGCCACGCAGTCAACACCGTCGCGGCGGTCACGAAGAGCGTCTTGGTGAACGACGTTGCGGTGCGCACTGCACCGCGAGTGCTGAACACCTTGCTCCAGCCTTGGACCGGGTTGAGCTTGCCGGGGTTCCACGCGATGGCCTTGGTCGAGATCTGCAAGCCGACTTGCGCGTACGCGCTGACCACGACGACGAGCAAGAGCGGCACGACGATGACCAGGCCCGGAACGAACATCGACCGCGCCGTGCTGGTCACGACGTGCGCCCATTCCCCGGCCGAAAGGTCCTGCTTTGCGAGCTCGCCGAACTGGTTGAACGAGTTCTCGAGCAACTCACCCGAGTGCATGGCAAGCACGCGTCCGCCGACCGTGAGCACGATCGCGGCGCCGACGAGCGATGCTGCCGCGATCGCGTCCTGCGACATCGCGACCTGACCTTGTTCGCGCGCGTCGTCGCGCCGCTTTGGGGTCGCGGACTCGGTCTTGTCCTGTTTGTCGCCGTCTTCAGCCATGTGCGTTCAGCTCGCGATCGCGTCGAGCGTGGCGGTGAGACCGCGCTCCATGTGGCCGTAGAGGTTGGACAGAGCGGGCGCGAGCAACGGCGCGAAGATGAGCAACGCGCCGAGACCGAGCACGATGCGCGCGGTGAAGCCGACTTCGTTGACGTTCAAGGTCGGCACCGCACGCGCGAGGAACGCGAGCAGCAGTGAAGCGACCATCAACAGCACCAGCACGGGCGCTGCGAACGTCAGACCGGCGGTGAACATCTGCGAGAAGAGCTTCTCGGCCAGCCAGGGCAAGCTCTCGCCGACGTTCAACGAGCCGACAGGCGCACGCTCGAACGACTGGGCCAGGCCGCGCAACAAGAGCTGGTGTCCGCCGACCATGAAGAAGCCGAGCGTGAAGAACACTTCGAAGATCTGCGTGATCACCGGCGAATGGATGCCCGTGTTCGGATCGACGATCGAGGCCATGTTGAAGCCCATCTCGTGACCGACGAGCTCTCCCGCGACGCGGAACGCCATCATCGTGGCGTGCAGGCTGAACGAGAGCGCGAGGCCGATGAGCACTTCTCGCATCGCCAGGCAGCCGAACTCGATCGGCTGCGGAGCGTGTCCGAGCGGCGCGCCGTGCACGCCGTAAAGAAGGAACGACACGCCGCAGATCAGTGCGATCTTGTAGCCGGAGAAGCCGGTCGCGGTCCCCAGGATCGGCGCGCTCAGGACGAGCGCGCTCGAACGGATGAGGAAGAGACCGAAGGCCTCCAACGTTCCCGGGGGCAGGTGCACGTCAGCTGGTTCCGAACGAGACGAGCTCGCTGAAGATGCGTTCGGTGTACTCGCGCATGATCTGCAGGCCCGGTGCGAGCAGCAGCAGCACGACGAGCATGACCGCGAGCATCTTTGGGATGAGGCTCATCGTTTGTTCCTGCACGCTCGTCAGCGCCTGGAACAAGCTCACGCACAAACCGACGAGCAGTCCGACGATGAGCACGGGGCCGGCGAGCAACGCCGTCGTCCACAGCAGGTCGCGCGCGAGCTCGGTGATGTGCAGGTCGATCGGGTTCATCTGTGTTTGTTCAGAAGCTTGTTCAGAGGTCCAACCAGAGGGCGAACCAGAGCTCTCACGTGGTGACGAAGCTCGTGACGAGCGACTGACACACGAGGTGCCAGCCGTCGACGAGCACGAAGAGCAGGATCTTGAACGGCGTCGAGATCATCACGGGCGGCAACATGAACATGCCCATCGACAACAAGACGCTCGACACGACGAGGTCGATGACGAGGAAGGGCAGGAACAAGAGGAAGCCCATCTGGAACGACGTCTTCAGCTCCGACAGCACGAACGCCGGGACGACGACGCGGATCGGGATGTCGGCGGGCTTGGCGTCGGGCGCGATCTCGACCTTCGCCATGTCGCTGAACAAGGCGAGCTCGCTCTGCCGCGTGTTCGCGACCAAGAATCCACTCATCTCGGTCCACGCGTTCGAGCCTGCGTTTTCGATGGACATGGTGCCCGCGCGGTACGGCTTGTAGGCGCCGTCGTAGATGCGCTGCGCGACCGGGCCCATGACGAACGTCGTCAGGAACAGCGACAGACCGACGAGCACGGGATTCGGCGGCAATTCGTTGACGGACAGCGCACGGCGCACGAACGACAACACGATCACGATGCGCGTGAAGCTCGTGACGGTCACGAGGATCGCGGGCAAGAGCGACAGCAAGGTCAGCAGGATCGCGATCTCGATCGCGGTCGCGGGACGTCCATCGCCG
>JBBQNP010000199.1:0-6948 GCA_038330085.1 Planctomycetota bacterium
AGCCCCGCCCTGATCGTCCGTCGATGTATGAACAATCGGGACTGGCACCGTATTTCTGCGAGTCACCGCGTCGGCTTGAGGTACGCCAGCTCGCTCGGCAACGACTCCAATCCCTCTTCGCCCAACCCCGCGCGAAACAACAACTCGATGTGACGCAGCGGGTTCTCGTCGCCGCGGAACGTGTAGTGGCGCGTGTCGGGGTTCGAACCCACCGTCACCATCATGTCGAGGATGGACGCCGCGTTGCAGGTCTTCCCGTCCACCTCCAGCTCCACCGGCGTACCAAACCGCGTGACGATCCCGACGATCAACGCCGCCGGCCGCGCGTGCAACACCAAGTCGTCCCTCAGGTCGATCTCCAACACCTGCACGTTCGTGAAGCTCGGCAGAACGTCCTCCGCCAGCGACCTCCCGCGCTCGAGGAACACCGCCGCCTGGTAGAGCAGATGGTTGAGCGTGACATCGCGCACCTCGGCCCGCTTCACCACACCCGCCAGCCTCTGCACGATCGCGTCGTCGCGACTCTGGCTCTCGTGCCGCTCGACGAAGTGCACCAGGTGCGTCACCGCCACCAACAAGTGCAGCGCCGCTGATGCGTGTCCACGCAGCTTGCTCAAGCGCACGTCGCTCGACTCGATCAGCGTGTTCTTGACCCACGTGTCGTAGGCCGACTGCAGGTTGTGCACGGTCGCTTCGTACACACGCGCGCGCTCCTCCGTGCAACAGCGCTGGAGGAACGCTTCGCGCTCGTGTTCGTTGTCGATGCGCTTGACGCCGAGCTCGTGGAACATGCGCGCGGCCTGGACGAACTTCGACGCGACCTCAGCGACCTTCTGCTCATCGTCCTCCAGATCCGCCTGACCCATGTTGCGCGGCAACGTCCTGCGCGGCGCATCGGGGTGATAGCGGCTCTCGGGGAACGTGTCCGACTTGATCCGCACTCCGCGAGCGAGCGCCTCCTCGCGCGACGCCGTCAACAGCTTGCGTGCGACGCCCTGCAGATACTTCCGGCTGAACTCGATCGACCTGGCCGCAGAGTCGTACTCCGACGTCGACAGCACGGTCGCATACCCCGCGAGCCTGCGCTCGACGTGCGAGAGGCTGAAACCCGCCAGCGCGAAACTGCGCAACGAAGCAATCAGCTCGCGCAAGTAGCTGAACGTGCGGTTGTGGCGCGCGTCGTGGTCGTCGAGCAGCGCCTCGACGGAATCGCTCTCGCTGATGAGCTGAAAGAAATCTCTTCGCGTCCACTCCGAGTCGCTTTTCCCGAGCAGCGTGTCGGCCAACCGGAAGTACATCTCCGCCTGGACCTCGAGGATCGCAGCGAACGATTTTTCCGAGATGAGCTCTTCCAGGGAAAGTTCAGGCATGCGCTCGGGCTTCGCGCTGCGTCCGCCGCGCGAAACTGCACCAATCCTACCGACTTCGGGTTCTGGAACGAGCCGGGTCCGGCTGGGGGTGACCGTCCGCGACGTGCGCGCTCAAGATCGAGGATCGCAGGGGCCGATGGGTGGCTTCGTGCGGTCGCTCTGGATCGGCACTCGTTTCCCGAGCCCCAGAACAGGAGCCCCGCCATTTCTGCCGAACGCTGCCTGGAGACCTATCTCCAAGAGATCAACGAAGTGCCGCTGCTCACCGCCGAGCAGGAGCGCGCGCTCGGTCGACGCATCCAAAAGGGTGACCTCGCCGCACGCGAGCACATGATCCGCGCGAACCTGCGGCTCGTCGTGTCCGTCGCGAAGATGTACACCGACCGCGGCCTCTCGCTGCAAGACCTCATCGCCGAAGGCAACATCGGGTTGATGAAGGCGGCGGAGAAGTTCAACCCCGACGCGGGTTGTCGCTTCTCGACATACGGCACGTGGTGGATCAAGCAGTCGATCCGTCGCGCGCTGACGAACACCGTCAAGCCCGTGCGCGTGCCGAGCTACATGAGCGAGTTGATCTCGCGCTGGCGCGTGGTGAGCCAAGAGCTCGGGTACTTGCTGGGTCGCGCGCCCGCGATCGAGGAAGTCGCCGAGGAGCTCGGCATCCCGGAAGAGAACTGGCCGCTGTTGCGGCGCACGATCCAAGTGAGCGGCATGGGTCCGCAGATTTCGCTCGACGTGTTGTCGGGGACACAGGACACCGTCGAGGACCTCGGCACGATCACGCCCGACGAGCAGTTGTTGAACACCGACCTGATCGCGAAGCTCGGCGAGCTGTTGCAGGTCATCGACGAGCGCGAAGCGACGATCCTGCGCTTGCGCTACGGGCTCGGGACTGAGTCGGGCGAGACGATGACCTTGAAGGAGATCGGCAAGGTCGTCGGGCTGACGCGCGAGCGTGTGCGTCAGATCGAGCAGGAAGCGCTGAAGAAGCTCTACGGCGTGATGGGCGAGCGCTGACGAGGACGAACGCTCCGGGCTAAGCTGGGGCGTGTCTTCCTATTCGGATCCCTACGACTGGTTCCTCGACGAGCTCGAGGAAGTGCGCACGCAGCGCTTTCACGTGCTCGAGCGTAGACCGACACGATCCGAGCTGCACACGACGCAAGGAGACTCGTTCGCGCGGTTTCGTCGAGCGTTCGGAACGTGCCGCCTCTACTCCCATCGACCCGGTGCATGCCTGGTCAGCGTGTACGAGCCGGACCGCAGGGACCTGTGCGAGTTGATCGACCCAGGAGGTGAGCTTCTCGAGGTCGCCACCTCCACCGGCGGACGGCTGTTCATGGCTCGATCTGATCTGGAGAAGCCGGGTCGGGAGAGGTTGTACTTCCATCGCGGGTTCTCGAAACGAGCTCGTCCGTTGGACGAGCCCTTCGCTGCGTGGTTCAAGACTGCCTGTGCGCGTGCGCGACGCCAGTTCACGAAGAAGGAGTGGTTCCACCGCGCGCTCGACACGACTCCCTTCACGGAGAGGGAACAGGAAATCGTAGAAGCTCGGCGCCTTTTCGAATGGCGCATTGAGGAAACGCCCTAGCTGAGGCGGTCACGCAGGGTGCGGTTCCGCATCACGAACCGGTCTGCGATCCGACTCCCGTACCTGTCCGTCGACGTGCGAGGAGTCGACCTCGGTCTCGGTGGCAGGCACTTTCTCGAGGTCGCACACATTGGCCCGGGGGAGACGAGCACGGTCGAACTGAGCACCTACGATCAGGCTCTCTATCCCGGGGAGTTGGAGAAGCTCCACGATTTCGAATACCTGCCCACCCCTGAACCGTTGCCCGAGGACAAGGACGGCTACAAGGAGTTCAACGGGCTGCTTTGACTGGGATTCCTGGCCCTGCGGCATACTCATGCGCCGCACGATGAGCCCGACGCAGACGCTTACGACTCCCATCGCCGCGCGCGGACGCGCGCCGGAAGGCACGCCGCTCTACGTGCACTTGCCGTTCTGCGCGGCGAAGTGCCACTACTGCGATTTCTTCTCGGTCGCGGCGCACGGCCACGATCGCGCGGCCAACGTCGCGGCCATCTTGCGCGAGGCGGAGATTTACGCGCCAGCCAGGCCCCGCACGGTCTTCGTCGGCGGGGGAACGCCGTCGCTGTTGTCGGCGGACGAGCTGAAGGTCCTGTTCGACGGGCTCCAGCGCATCACCGGCTTTCGGGACTCGGCGGTCGAGGTCACGGCGGAGTGCAACCCCGAGAGCCTCGACCGAGACAAGGCGCGGGCGCTCCTCGACCTCGGGGTCACCCGGATTTCAATCGGGTTCCAGAGCCTGCACGACTCGGTGCTGAAGCTCTTCGGGCGGGTCCACTCGGTTGCGCAGAGCTTCGAGGCGTATGAAGCGGCCCGCTCGGCGGGGGCGAGCGACGTCAACGTCGACATGATCTACGCGGTGCCGGATCAAGAGGCAGCGCAGTGGGGGAAGGACCTACAGCGGGTCATCGACCTCCGACCTGACCACCTCTCGGCGTACAACCTCACGTTCGAGGAGGACACGGTCTTCCGGCGCTGGCTCGACCAGGGCAAGCTCGCCAAGTCGCCCGAAGACGTCGAGCTCGAGCTGTTCGACCTCACGCGGGAACTCACCAGCAGGGCTGGGTTGGAGGCGTATGAGATCTCCAACTTCGCTCGATCGGGGAGGCAATGCCGCCACAACGTCAACTATTGGGAGAACGGTCCCTACTTGGGGATCGGACCCTCGGCCGTGAGCAAGGTCGGCGCGACGCGCGGGGGCAACCTCAAGGCGATCGGCGCGTATGAACAGAGCATCCGCAACGCGGGGGATGCGCGCACTTGGGAGGAGACCCCGGATCCTCGCGCGCGGTTGCTCGAGACCTGGTGGCTCGGATTGCGCCTGCGAGACGGGATCAGCGCGGCGGAAGCACGCACCCGCTCGGGGTTCGAAGGTGCGCTGGATCCGGCGGAGCCCGTCGCGACCAAGCTCGTGGCCGACGGACTGATCGAGGAGGTCGACGGCCGGTTCCGACTGACGGCGCGCGGGCTGCCGCTCGGAGACTATGTAGCCAAGCGGTTCCTGGACGCTGCGACCTGAGCGGTGGCGAGGCGACCCGCGACCCACTAGAGCGCGAGGTCCTGACGTGGGAGACGCCGACCCGCGAGGCCCTGATTTGGGGCGTGCGGGATTAGGATCCTGCGCCCGCGCTCCAACCGGCGCGGACCACGAACTCTCCATGACCTACGCCGACCGCCTCGAAGCCGCCATCCGCAAAGCTGGCAACCCCTGTCTCGTCGGCCTCGACCCACACGCCGACAGCCTGCCTGAAGAGTTCGCCGCCGTGCGCGATCCGCAGGCTTCGCGCGCGGAACGGGCGCGTGCTTGCGCGGACTTCTTGTGCGCCATCATCACGGTCGCGGCCGGCAAGGTTCCGGCGGTCAAGCCGCAGTCGGCGTTCTTCGAAGTGTTCGGCGCGGACGGCGCGCTGGCGTGGGAGCGCGTCGTCAGCACGGCGCGCAAGGCCGGCTTGATCGTGATCGGCGACGTCAAGCGCGGCGACATCGACTCGACGGCGAAGGCCTACGCGCGCGCGTTCCTCACCGGAACGGACGATCGCGACCGCGAGCATCTGTGCGACGCGATCACGATCAACCCTTATCTCGGCAGCGACTCGGTCACGCCCTTCCTCGAAGCATGCAAGCAGGCGGGTGCGGGCATCTACGTGCTCGTGCGCACGTCGAACAAGGACAGCAAGCTCGTCCAAGATCACGGCACGCCGAAGGTGTACGAGAAGGTCGCCGACAGCGTCGTAGCTTGGGGCAGCGGCTTGATGGGGGAGTGCGGTCTCTCGAGCGTCGGTGCCGTCGTCGGCGCGACGCATCCGGACGAGCTCACCGCGTTGCGCACGCGCATGCCGAAGACACCGTTCCTGATCCCAGGTTACGGCGCGCAAGGTGCAGGCGCGAAGGAGATCGCCGGCGGCTTCCTCGCCAAGGGTCGCGGTGCTCTCGTCAACAGCTCGCGCGGCATCTTGTTCGCGTCGAAGCAGCCGCAGTACCGCGAGCTGCACTGGAAGGACGCGGCGGCACGCGCGATCGACGCGATGGCGCTCGAGATCAACGCTGCAGTCGGATTCGTGCGATGAGTCGAGTTTGTTCGAGGAGTCGCGCTTCTTCCAGGGTGACGGGCGCGCGATGATCCGCATCGAGCACCTGAGCGCGGACGTGCTCGAGCTGCGTGCGTTCGCGAGGGCTGCGATCTCCGGGCGCATCGATCCCAGGCTCGTTCAGGTGCCGCGATCGCTCGCGCAGATCGAGCGCGTGGAAGAACGCTTCACGCAGGACGAGCGTGACGAGCTCTCGAGCGTGATCGCGAAGGGTCTCGCGCCGCTGCAACCGCACGTGGCCGTCGTCGACGGCGTGCGTGCTCTCGCGCGACCGGGCGCGATGGCGATCGTCACCGGTCAACAGCCGGGGTTCCTCGCCGCGCCGCTGTACTCGCTCTACAAGGCGCTGCAAGCGATACGTCTCGCACGCCTCTTGTCGGAGCAGTGGGACGCGCCGGTCGTGCCGATGTTCTGGAACCACGCCGACGATCACGACGTGGCCGAGGTGCACCACGCGTACGTCCTCAACCTGAACCTCGACCTGCAGAAGATGGGGCTCGGGGGTCTGTCTTCGGGTCGGCTGCCGCTGTCGCGCATCGTGCTCGACGACGAGACGCACAAGCTCGCACCCGTTCGCGCAGCGCTCGCGCAACTTTTCGACGGCGAGCCGCATGCCGAGCGCGCGCTCGAAGTGTTCCTGCCGCGCAGCGGCGAGACCGTCGCGCGCGCGTTCACGCGCAGCCTGACCGAGTTGCTCGGTCCGCTCGGTCTCGTCGTCCTCGAACCGGACTGGATCCGCGCGCCGATGTCGCGCGAGCTGGCGCGCATCGTGGCTCTCGATCCGCTGCGGCAACTCGCGCGCGGTGCGCAACGCGTGCGCGAGGCGGGCTTCGAGGTCGCGATCGAACCCGACGACGCCGCGCTCTTGTACCGCGTCGACGAGAAGGGTCGCTCGGCACTGCGCGCGGGCGGTGACGGTTTTCGCTACGACGGAGAAGACGGATCGCGCACGGGCGCGGAGCTCGCGGCGGAGATCGTGCAGGAACCGCTCTCGTGGTCGGCTGGCGCGCTGCTGCGTCCGATCGTGCAAGACCTCGTGCTGCCCGTCGCTGCGTACGTCGGCGGCTTCGGCGAGCTCGCGTACCACGCGGAGCTCGGCGACCTGCGCGATGCGTGCGCTGCACCGCACACGGCGTTCGTACCGCGCATCTCGATGACGCTCGTCGATCCGGAGTGTCGGTCCGCGCTCGAACGACTCGAGACCAGCGTCGAGTCCGTGTTGCGCGCGAGGGGTGCCTATGCCGTGGAAGATGTCGAAGCCGCACCGCCGGTGCTCGAGAGCATGACCGCGATCGCGCGCGAAGCGGCACAACGCCTCGCCGCGCTGAAGGCGGAACTCGCCGCGCTCGATCCCGGGCTCGCGGTGCAGCTCAAACGCACTGCCGGTCAGATCGAGGAC
>JBBQNP010000200.1:0-6855 GCA_038330085.1 Planctomycetota bacterium
CGGTTCACGGGTTCCTCGCTCGATTGCGATCCACACCTGCGCAGGAAGCTGGGAACCGATTCCGTGGAAGCTCAGAGCGGAAAGCAGACAAATGACTCCGCGGGGCGCCGAAGCGGCAACGAGCGCCAGGCCATGGAATTCGGTGATCTCGCTACCGGGGACGCGGTAGCGACCGCGCGCGATTCTCTCCAACGCTCCTTCCGCCACGAGCCGAGTCAGTTGTTGGCTGTGGATTCCCGCACGAGCCACCTCGCTGGCATCGAGGATTCCACGCGTGTGGGCTCGGGTGAGGAGTCGAGTTCGAGCTTTGCGGGCCATGTGTGAAACTGTAATCACTTGTCGACATCTGTCAACTGAACCACACAACGAAATCTCACCGATCACAGACTGCACCTTCTCGGGCAACCTTCAGGCGTGGACGCAATACCGCGTTCGTGGCGGCGCTCCCGCATGTGACACTCCGACCTGTGCGCTGCGAGAGCCAGCGGCCTGGGCAGTCAAGTCGGCCACCGCTCGATAGAGATCCGAGACGAGCACGACGCGTTCATGACGTTCAATGCGCGCAGCGTGGACCTGATCGACTTCGACTGCGGTCCGAGCAACAACTTCTGGCACTCGAAGGACGACACGCTCGCGAACTGCTCGAAGGAGAGCCTCGTCGCGATCGGCAAGATCACGCTGCTCGGGCTGGGCGAGCTCGAGGCTCAGCTCGGCGGGAACTGAGACAGCAAGCAGGATTCACGCACCGACTTCAGGTCGAGCGCGTTGCGGTCCACGTTCCAAGCGTGCGCAGCTTCAGGCGCAGGTACTTGCCCGACGGCGGAATGCGCACGCTGCTATTCCGGATCTCCCATGTGCCCTCGATGGTCGACCCATCCGGCTGGATCAGGCCGCCGTAATGGACCTGGTGGGACGGCAGCACGAAATTCGCGGCGGCCTCGGCGCCCACGAGATCGTTCAGGACGTCGTTCAAAGGCTTCGCAACACCGTCAACCGCCACCATCACCTTGAAGCGCGTCGGATAGGTCTTGGTGAACCGGATCCTGCGTCCGAGCTTCCAGCCGGCAAGCACAGACTCGCCCTTCACGGCTCCCGGTCCCAAATCGTTGACCGTTCCTCGGATCGAGAACAGGAATCCTTCGCGGATGGACATCACGAACTCGACGGGAACGCGACGGTTCATATCCTCGACTTGCACTGCGCTTGCCTCCGGGTCACCCGGGACAGGCACCGAGTAGGCGTACCGTCCATTCCAATCCCCGTTCAGGTCACGGCCCACTTGCGCTCCACTTCTTCCATGCACGGTAGCTCTTGGGCGCGTCGAACGATTTCAAGCGCTTCCAGGCGACTCTCGCCCGAGCGTGGGTCGCGAACTTCTCCTTCTCGAGGAACTCACCGAGGAAGTTGATGTAGCGCGTGGGGCCGATGCGCGCGTAGCGGACGTCGGAGCGGCTCAGGCGCACGTACTCGGCGACGAGGTCCGCATACGTGATACGGGCGCCCTTTGTCAGGTTTTCCTCGCGCCAGCGGTTGATGCGGTAGCGCGCGCCCGAGCGGCGCCGATAGTCGCGCGAGAGCTTCTTCGCTTCGCGCTCGAGGAAGTCCTTCGTCGTCTTGTCGTTCGTGTAGAGAACGACGCGCAGGCCGGGCCGCAGGCCGCGGTCGACGTCCTTGATCCCTTTTCGCGAGAGGTTCCGGCGTACTGGCCTCGCGAGCTTGCCCGTGCGGAGGAAACTCCGGATGGCCGTTTCGAGCTCGTCCTTGCGCAGGTTTCCCGCGTGCAGGATCCCGATCGACTTCGCGAAGGCCTTGAGCTCCGTCGCGAACCAGTAACCGTGGTCAAACTGCTCCACGCTCATCGACAGCGACAACTTTCGGAACTTCCGCACCGTGGGCTCCTGCATCTGGGGCTCGCGATCCGAGATCAGCGGCCCACGAAGAGCATCCTTGGACACGGACGCTTCGCGCTCGAATCACATGTCCGCGCAATCAAGTTGCCACACTCGACTGTCGGCTGTCACCCGTGCTGATTCCATCAGACAGCGCTCACCGCAGTCTTGGCCGTTCCAGAGTCGTCACTCTCGTGGCAGATGCACCAGGCATCCACCCCCCGTGCAAATGGTGCGTCCCCGGGGCGTGCTCAGATCCCAGGACTCGTAGCCCGTCGACAACTGCAACAATTCGATCCGCACCGACCGTCCGAACTCGAGCCTGAGATCGCCCGTGTCAGAGCCGATCGTCGCGGACTCGACGATCCGGCCGGCTACGGAGCGGTTCGACTCCAAGACTGCGTCGACCGGCCTTGGAAGACCGAACACGTGGCCGTGATCGTGCGACGACACGCGGATCCGCCCATCCACCATCAGACGCCAATCCGCGTACGTGCAGATCACGACCTCGGCATCGAAGGCGAACACCCAGGTGTGATCGTGCTCCTCGACTGCCCGCAGAGTACGCCCGATGAGCGCCTCCAACCACTCGTCGTCCGCTGCGTGCGACATCGGATCAGTGCAAGGTCACGGCGCACTGCGTCTGGCCTTCACGCAGCGTCTGGAGCGAGAGCTGCACCGCCGTGCCTTCGGCGGCTTCGACGAGGACATGCAGCTTGATCTTCTCGCGGCCGTCGAGGTGACCCAGCATCCACGTCGCGGGCGGACGCAACACGGCGTTCGTGTCGGCAGCGCCGCCGCGTGACACGCCGACTTGCGCGACGCGACCGCCCGTGGCTTCGAACCACACGCTCGCGACGCAGCGTTCGCGCTCGGACTCGGGCAACGTCGGCAAGAGTCCCTGGTTCTCGACCGTCACGTCGACCTTCCACAAGCGCTCACGCAGACGCTCCGTCTGATCGACCGTGCACGAGAGACGCGGCAGCTCGCGCGCGAGGCGTGCGATCGTGCCGGCGATCGACGTGAAACCGCTCGGTGCGCGGCCGATCGGCGTGTCCCCTACCGCACTCGCGAACGGATCGAGCGGCACGAGGAACGCGGACAAGCGCTCGCGGCAGAAGGCACTCAAGCTGCCTGATTCGCGCTCGAACGCCTGCGATCGCCGCGCCAGTGCTTCGGCGGCAGTGCGCTTGTCGTCTTCGCTCGCGGCGGCATCGGCGGCAGCGACGCGCGCGAACAAGATCCGCTGGAGCTCGCTCTCCTCGACCGGCGCGCCGGAGTTGGCGAGGTCGGCGCCACGCGAAAGCAGCACCACCGCTCCGACGTTCGAACGTTGCGAGAGGAAGCGCGCGATCGAGCGCGTCTCCGGCTCCGACAAGGGATACGGACCCTGCGCGCACGTCTCCGAGCTCCACGGCTTCCACTCCGCCGGGAAGTTGTGATCCAGTCGGCACGCGCGCGGCTGCGTCTTGTCGGGCTCGAACGTCGCGTCCGGATCCGGCGCGGGCAGCACGTACACGCTCGTGCGCGCGAACCAAGCCGCCGTCGCGGGATCGGCGACCGCGCGCTCGAGCAGGTCGCGCGCGGCGAACAACGCGGCTTGCGGTCCCGCCGGATGCGCGTCGAACGAAGGGTCGAGACCGGTGACGAGCAGCACCGCGGGCTTCTTGTCGGGATCGCCGTCGGCGAGGTCCGTGAGCGTGAGCAGCACGATGTCGCGACCGCTGCGGCTGCGGCCGAGGCTCGAGCGCCGCAAGCGACCGGAGTGCTTCGCGAGCAGGTTCTGCAGTTCGTTCGTGTACGCGGCTTCGCTCGTCGCGGACGCGTAGTCGAACACGGCTGACGAAGTGGGCGAAGTTGGAACCGAGGCAGTCGGCGGCGTGGTGGACTGCGATCCGGTCGCGGACCCAGCCTCTGCCCCGGTCTTCTCGCTCGCGGGCTTGTCCGCGCCGGGCTTGTCCGCGCCGGGTTTGTCCGCGCCGGGTTTGTCTGCAGCCGGCTTGTCGGGCGGCTTCTGCGCGTCGGGTTTGTCCTGTGCAGGCTTGTCCGTCCCGTTCGTCTGCGGCGGTGGAGTCGGCACGTCCGGCACGGGCACCGGATCTTGCGCACGCGCGATCACCGTTCCGAGCGCGAGCACGCACACCGCGATCGCAGACACCATGCTCGCGCGCAATTTCACGGCTTCACCTCGCGCGACACGGGCACCGTCCAACCCGACGAAGCGCGCAACGTGAGCACGCTGCCTTCGGGCGCGAGCACGACGCTCGTCAGCTCGCGGCTCGCACTGCCCGCGGCGAGATCCGCGAGCGCGCCGCCCGTCTCGCCCCACAACAAGCGCGCCCCCGGTGGCAGCACCAGCTCGCAGTGCGGCGCATGCTCGGGCCTTCCGCGCGCGAGCGTCGAGATCCCCGTGAGCAGACCGCCCGTGTTCTCCACCCTCCAGCGCAGCGTGATCACGTCGCCGTCGCGCTTCGACTCGATCACGTCGAGCGCGAGACGCGGCGCCGACTGCGCCAACCGCTCGACGAACGCCGCCATCCCCGCGGTCGCGGCCTGCAAGCTCGTCGCCGGCGCGTTCGTGCGGGAGAACGGCTCCCATCCTCCGACCAGCGCCTTCGTTCCGTCACCCAGATCCACCGGATGCCAGTCGACGAACCCGATGCCGCCGCGCGTGTTGTCGAGCCAGCGCGCCCACGCGCGATCGACCGGTGTCACCGGCGGCGCGCCCGCGGTCGTGTCGTCCTTGTCGAAGCGCGCCGACGTCACGCCGACGTCCTTCGGCTCCGTGCCGTGCTCGACGTCGGGCCCCCACGCTGCGACCTCGAAGGCAAGCGCGCCAGGAACCGCGTGGATCCAGTCGAGCGCACAACCCGGTCGATCCACGCCGCGCGCCTCACGCACGGAACGCGCGCTCTTCTGCATGCGTCCCGTCGACGTCGCGAAGAGGCGCGCGACCGCGTCGAACGCACTCTGGTCGCGCGCGCTCTCTGCAGCGGTCGACTCCATGCCGCCCGGTCGCGCGATCTCGCCGTGGTTGCCCTGGAACAGGAGCACGCACAGGCTCGTGCGCGCCAGCATCAGGTCCGCGAGCGCGCGCGTCAGCGGATCGTCGAGCGGTAGCACCGTCGCTCCCGCTGTGTGCGCCGGATCGGCGTTGGCAAGGCTCCATCCAACGGGAAACGCGAGGTCGAGCACGACGCCGCCGACCGGATCCTCGTTGAAGCGCCCGTCGTGATCGTCGTCGCGGCCTTCGCGCCACAGTCTGTAACGCGGCTTGTCACCCGCGCGCGCGGCGGAGAGAAAGCGCGGATCGGACGCGCGCACGAGCGGACCGCTCGGATCCTCGACGATCATGTCGAGCACGAGCCCGTCCTTGTCGACGTCATCCGGCGGATCCTCATCGACCAAGAGATCGCCGTCGTCGTCGAGCGCGAGATGATCGCGTCCTCCCACCGGTTGCCCCGCGAACGTGTCGCTCAGCGCATCGGGCGACGCCCACGGGATCACGACGAACGTCGTGTCGTTCGGCAGCGTCGCGCGCTTCGCAACGAGGTCGGACGTGATCGCGAGCACCGCTTCGCAGCCGGTCAGCGACAAACCGTCGAGGCCGCCGACGAGGAAGATCGTCGGTCGCAGCGCGAGGGGCACGGGTCCGTCCGCGCCGATCTGCAACGCGGGCACGGCGAGACCGCCGCGCGTCGCGGGCAACTCGACCTTGGTCGCAGCACCGCTCGCGATCCAATCCGCCACCATCTGCGTGACGTCGTCGAGCGAGTGGTAGCGCGGATCCCAGACGGGAACGAGCTTCGGCTCGGGTTGGGAAGCCTGGACGGGCACGGCCGGCGGCGTCGCCGGTTCCTGAGGCTGGACCTCGCGCTCGTGCGCGGGCGCCGGAGTGGGCGCGGGATCTTGCGCATGCAGTGCGCCGGCGAGCGACCACGTCGCGCACAGCACAGCCGCCTGCATGAGCACCCTTCGGCTCCCCGCCGTCACCCGCGTTCCTTCCCTTTCGATCCGTGTCCGACGCGTGCGGCGGATGCCTGCACACGACCCGCTGCCAACGCTATCGCGTTTCCCATGCTCGAGTCTTGAGCCTGCATGCTAACGCGGCGAGGCTTCCGGAGAGGGATGACTTCGCGGGCCCAGAATTCCCGGCCGTGTAAGAACGGATGCACACGGTGCCGAGCCCACGGACACGTCGAGTTCCTCGAAATCGACCCGTCGTGCGTCAGGCTTCGACGGGCGCTTCGATGCGCTCGAAGTCATCCGCGACCGGTTCAGCGGAGCTCGCGGGTCCGGACCGCCGCCGTTCGTGCGGGCGAATCTCGACGACGGGCAGCTCCTCCTCCGTCGGCGGACGCGCGGCCGACAGCGTGCCCGACGGAGCGAGCGTCGGACCTTGCGTCCAATTCTCGGCCTCGCCGATTTCGACCGAGACCTGCTTCGACACGCCCTTCGTCTCCATCGTCACGCCGTAGAGGCTCTCGCACGCGGCCATCGTGCCCTTGTTGTGCGTGACGACGACGAACTGCGTCGAGCGCCGGAACTCGTCGAGCATCCCGAGGAAGCGCTCGATGTTGGCGTCGTCGAGCGCCGCGTCGACTTCGTCGAGGATGCAGAACGGGCTCGGTCGCGCCTCGAACACGGCGAAGAGCAGCGCGAGCGCGGTGAGCGTGCGCTGTCCGCCCGACAACAAGCCGATCGACAAGAGCTCGCGGCCCGGCGGGCGCGCGACGATCTCGACGCCGGCGTCGAGCGGGTCGACGCCCTCCTCCAGCGTGACGTCGGCCTTCCCGCCGCCGAACAGCTGGCGGAAGATGCGCTGGAAGTTCGTGCGCACGGCCTCGAACGTCTCCATGAAGAGGCGCTTGCTCTCGACGTCGATCGTCTTGATCGTCTCCTCGAGCGCTTGTCTCGCCTGCTGCAGGTCATCGCGTTGCGCGGTCAGAAACTCCAGACGCGAGCC
>JBBQNP010000201.1:0-6788 GCA_038330085.1 Planctomycetota bacterium
TTCGGCGCGGAACCGTGGATCGGCTCGAACAACGAAACCTTGCCGGGGTGGATGTTCCCCGACGCCGCGATGCCCATGCCGCCCTGCACCATCGCGCCGACGTCCGTGATGATGTCGCCGAAGAGGTTGGGCGTGACCGCGACATCGAACCACTCTGGGTTCTTGATCATCCACATGCAGGCCGCGTCGATGTAGGCGTGCTCGGTCTTGATGTCGGGATACTCGAGCGAGACCTCGGCGAACACGCGCGTCCAGATGTCCTGCGCGCGCAACGCGTTCGCCTTGTCGATCATCGTCACGGTCTTCTTCTTGTTGCGCGTGCGCGCGAGCTCGAAGGCGTAGCGGATGATGCGCTCGGTCGCAGCGCGCGTGTACACCATGACCTGCGTCGCGACTTCGATCGGCAGACCCTTGTGCGCGTAGCCGTACGTGCCGGAGTAGGCACCTTCCGTGTTCTCGCGCACGAACACCATGTCGACGTCGGCCGGCGTCTTGCCCTTCAGCGGGCACAAACGCTCGTCGTAGAGCCGCACCGGACGCAAGTTGACGTACAGGTCGAGCTCGAAACGCATCTTGGCGATGATGCCGTACTCGATCAGCCCGATCGGAGCGCGCGGGTCGCCGATCGCGCCCAGGAAGATCGCGCGCTTCTGCTTGATCTCGTTGAACGCAGGTTCGGGGAAGATCTCGGTCGTCTTCAGCCAGTGGTCGGTGCTGAACGGATAGAAGGTCTTCTTCGTGCGGAAACCGTAGACCTCGGCCGCCGCGTCGAGGACCTTCATGGCCTCGCGCGTCACTTCCGGCCCGATCCCGTCGCCGGCGATCACTGCAATGTCGTACTCGCTCATGTTGTCTTCGCTTGAGTCTTCTCAGGTGTGTGCATGGGAGACGGAGATGCCTGCAGGGGGGAGTGGAACATGCCGGGGACGTAGTTCGAGATGCGGCCTTCGACGGCGCTGGCGGCGACCGTCAGAGGTGAAGCAAGGTAGAGCTTCCCGGGGCCGCTGCGGCCCGTGAAGTTGCGGTTGATCGCGCTGACGGTGACCTGATCCTTCGTGTCGGACACGCCGGGACCGCAACCGATGCACGCGCCGCAGCCGGGGTTGATCACTTCGACGCCGGCACGCTGGAACAGCTCGACGTACCCGCGCACGCGCGCATAGTCACGCACGGTTTCGCTGCCGAACTGCACGACCATGCGCACGTTTGGCGCGATGCGGCGGCCGGAGTCGACGGCGTCTTGCAGCACGCGCGCGTAGAAGTCGAGGTCGTGCTCCTTGCCCGCGGTGCACGAGCCGGCGTAGGCGATGTCGATCTTCACTTCGCCGAGGTCGCGGATGCTCTTGCCGTAGGTCGGATCACCCGGTTCGGCCACCATCGGCTCGATCTGCGAGAGGTCGATCGTGTGCACGCCGCCCGCGTACTGAGCGCCTGCGTCCGGCGCGACGAAGCGCTTGCGCAACGTCTCGCGCGTCACGTCGGTGCGGCGCGGCGCGAGCCAGTCGAGCGTGATGTCGTCCGCTTCGCAGATGCCGGACTTGGCGCTGCACTCGGTCGCCATGTTGCACAGGGTCGCGCGCTCGTCCATCGACAGCGACGCGAGGCCCGGACCGCCGAACTCCATCACGCGGTCGAGCGTGTCTTCGCGGACCGCGAACGTCTTCAGGATGAAGAGCATCAGGTCCTTCGCGGTGCAACCCGGCGCAAGCTTGCCCGTGAGCTCGAAGCGGATCGACTCCGGCACGAGCACGAACGTGAAGCCTGCGTGGATGAGGCCCGCGTACTCGGTCGCGCCGACGCCCCAAGTGAGCGCGTTGTTGCCGCCGCCCATGCACGTGTGGCTGTCGGTCGCCTGGATGAAGTCGGCCGGGTCGATGAACTGCTCGCGAGCGACTTGGTGACAAATGCCGGGAGAAATGCCGTTTTTCGCCGAGTAGTCGCGCACGTGCGTGTGGCGCTGGAATTCGTTCTGCAGGTCGCGCAACGTCTGGATCAGCGGCGCGAACGGGGCCATGCGCTTCACGCCGTCGGCGTACAGGAGGTGGTCCTCGAACACCGCGAACTTGCTCGGCGCCGGGATCGCGTAGTCGGCGCCGTACTCTTGCTCGAGGAAGTGGTGCACCTGCGCGGTGGTGAACTCGTGGCTGTAGCCGCCGTCGACCTTCACGAGGCACACGTCGCCGGGCTTCACGTAGGCGCGCTTGTTCTCCGCGCCGACGAGGTGAGCGGCGATGATCTTCTCACCCATGTTCATCGGGCGCGCGGCGGTCGAGGGCAGCGGCAAGTTCGCTTCACCGCGCCTGCGTGCCGCCGCGAACGGGAACAAGCCGCCGGCTTCGACGATCGCACGCGTGGCTGCGTCGTAGTGGCCGGTGAACTCCTCGAGCGGGATCTCCTCGCCGCGCTGCAGCCGCTCGAGCTGCGCGTACGTGCCCATGAGCTGGCCGATGTTGACGTTGTTCTGCGCGTGAATGGGCGCGAAGCTCGCGGCGATGACGAGGTGGATGCCCGACCACTTTTCACATTGGGCTGCCGTCTCGCGCGAGCTGCCGGTGCCCTTGCGGTGGCCGCTGACGATCACCTCGAAGTTGCCGTCCATCAGCGCGCGTGTGCCGAAAACGCGCTGTCCGTCGCGCGCTTCGCCCTTGTGCAGAATGCCGGCGTACGCGTCGAGCGCGATGTCCTCGGGCTTGTGGCGGAAGCACACCCACGCCGGCGTCATCGCGTCGGTGTTGATGTCATCGAGCAGACCTGCGTGATCCACGTCCGCCATGCGCAGGTTCGTTTCGCCGCGCAGTTGACGCTCGATCAAGTCGAGGTCCTTCGTCAGGAACAGCGTGCGCTTGCCCGGCGTGAGCCGGACGACGCGCTTGCCGTCAGGACGTGTGTGAATCAGCGGGTTCAAATCAGCCCGCCTGCGTGTTCTCGATCAGGATCGCGATGCCCTGCCCGCCGCCGATGCACGCCGACGCGATGCCGTAGCGCTTCTTCGTGCGGCGCAGCTCGTGCATGAGCGTCAACACGAGGCGCGTGCCCGTCGCGCCGAGCGGGTGACCGAGCGAGATCGCGCCGCCGTTGACGTTGCACTTGTTGCGGTCGAGCTCGAGTTCTTTTTCGCAGCCGAGGTACTGCGCCGCGAACGCTTCGTTGATCTCGATGCGGTCGATCTGTTGCACGCCGAGGCCGGCGCGCTCGAGGCAGCGACGGATCGCGGGAACCGGGCCGATGCCCATCTCGGTCGGATCGACGCCGACGTAGGCCCACGAGCGGATCGTGCACCACACGTCGAGCTTGTCGGCTTTCGCGCGATCGGCCGTCGTCAGCACGACCGCCGCGGCGCCGTCGACGATGCCGCTCGCGTTGCCGGCGGTGACCGTGCCGTCCTTGCCGAACGCGGCGCGCAGCTTGGACAGACCCTCCATCGAGGTCTCGGGCTTGATGTGGTCGTCGAGCGCGATGACCTCTTCGCCCTTGCGGCCCTTGATCGTCAGAGGCTCGATTTCCGCGGCGAAACGGCCCTCTTTCACGGCCTTCGCGCCGAGCTGGTGGCTGCGGAAGGCGTACTCGTCCTGTTGTTCGCGCGTGATGCCGAGGCGCTTGGCGATCTTCTCCGCGGTCTGCGCCATCATCAAACCCGCGAGCGGATCCGAGAGTGCTGCGAACAACGAATCCTGCATCACCGGCTGCACGCCGAACGGCACGCCCGAGCGGATGCCGTACGTCGAGAACGGCGCCTGGCTCATGTTCTCCATGCCGCCCGCGACGACGGTCGTGAACTCTTCGAGCTGCAGCATCTGCGCCGCGCTGACGATCGATTGGATGCCCGAGCCGCACAGGCGGTTGACCGTCAGTCCGCCCGACGCGACGGGCACACCGGCCTTCAAGCCGACGTGGCGCGCGCCGTAGAGCGCATCGACCGACGTCTGCAGCGCGTTGCCCATCACGACGTGCTCGACGCGGTCGGGCGCGACCTTCGCACGCGCGAGAGCGGCTTTCGCCGCATGCGCACCGAGGTCGATGGCGCTGACGTCCTTGAACTTGCCGTAGCCGGGTGTGCCGACGTACTCGGCCATGGGCGTACGCGCGCCGCCGACGATCACGATGTCTTGGGTCTTCACGCTGGAACTCCGATCGATGCTGGACTGGGTATCTTGGTCGGCGAAAGCGGGAACTTCAGTAGCACGATGAGGCACTCGACGACCGGGCGAACCGGCCAGGGCGGGCGCGTCATGCGTCGTGCGGTCTAGTTGCCCTTGAACGTGGCGGGGCGCTTCTCGAGGAACGCAGCCATCCCCTCTTTCATGTCGGCCGTGGTCGAAGCCAGGCCGAACATGTCGGACTCGATGATCTCGCCTTCTTGCTGGCTCATGTTCTGGCCGCGGCGGATGGTTTCGAGCGCGAGGCGGATCGCGACGGGGCCGCGCGACAGGATCGTGCGCACCATCTTCAACGTGCCCTCGCGCAGCTCTTCCGGCGCGAAGATGCGGTTGACGATGCCGACGCGGTGAGCTTCCTCCGCGCCGAACATGTCACCGGTCAAGACCCACTCGCGCGCGACTCCGGGTCCGGCGATGCGCGACAGACGCTGCGTACCGCCGTAACCGGGGATGATTCCGAGCGACACTTCCGGGAGACCGAGGCGCGCGGTGTTGCTCGCGGTGCGCAGCGTGCACGCGAGCGCGAGCTCGCAACCGCCGCCGAGTGCGAAGCCGTTGATCATCGCGACCGAGGGCTTGCTCGACTTCTCGAGGCGGCCGAAGACTTGCTGGCCGTAGTACGCGAGGTCTTTTGCCTGCATCGCGGACGACATCGCCTTGAGCTCGTTGATGTCGGCTCCGGCGACGAACGCCTTTTCGCCCGAGCCTGTGACGATCGTCGCGCGCACGCTCGCGTCCTTCTCGAGCGAGTCGAATGCGTGCGCGAGTTCGGAGAGGGTCTGCGCGTTGAGCGCGTTCATCACCTTCGGACGGTTGACCGTCACGAAGGCGATGCCTTCCTGCACTTCGACGAGGACGTTCTCGTAGGCCATGCGAATCAGGCCTTGTCCGCGACCTTCACGACGCGCGCCTTCAAGATCTTCTGCGGCTCCTTCGGCTTGTCGCCCGGGCCGGTCTTGGTCTTCACGATCTTCTCGACCGATTCGATGCCGCGGACGAGCTTGCCGAACGCGGAGTACTGGTTGTCGAGGTGCGGCGAGCGCGCGTGCATCACGAAGAACTGGCAGGACGCAGAGTCAGGGCTCGACGAGCGCGCCATCGAGAGCACGCCCGCTTCGTGCTTGCGCGAGTTGAACTCGGCCTTCAGACGGCGCTTGCCGTCGCCCGTTCCCGTGCCGGTCGGATCGCCGCCCTGGATCATGAAGCCTGGAATCACGCGGTGAAACGTGGTGCCGTCGTAGAAGCCCGTGTACGCGAGGTCGAGGAAGTTGCGCACGTGGTTCGGCGCGTCCTCGGGCCAGAACTCGACTTCGAGCTCGCCCTGGTTCGTCTCGAGGATGACGTGGTACTTCGAGAGATCGCCGACCGGCATCTTCATGAAGTCGAGTCCGGCGGGTGCAGCTTGCGTCGTGGTCATGGTGGGTCTCGCGTGTGCGGGTGATGGACGGATGGGTGTTGTGAGCTGAAACGTTGATGTGAGCTGAAACGTCAGAGCGCGTGTGTCGCGCTCACTTCTTCGCCGGCGCGCGCACGACGGTCGCCGACAGGATCTTCTGCGGCTCGGCAGGACGGATCGTGCCGTCGGGTCCGGCATGCCCCGGGCTGTTGGCGATCTTCTCGAGCGCGTCGAAGCCCTCGACGAGCATGCCAAACGCGCTGTACTTGCCGTCGAGCGCGGGGTTGGGCCCGTCCATGACGAAGAACTGCGACGACGCCGAGTCCCAGAACTTCTCGTCTTCCTTGGGCGTGCTGCCGCCGCCGCGCGCCATCGACAGGACGCCGCGCACGTGCTTCTTCGGGCTGAACTCGTGCTTGACCATGCGCGGTCCGTTGCCGGTGCCCCACGCGCCTGCGTTCGACGCATCCTTCGTGTTCGGATCGCCGCCCTGGATCATGAAGCTCGGACCAACGCGGTGAAACAAGGTCCCGTCGTAGAAGCCCGTGTACGAGAGGTCGAGGAAGTTGCGCACGTGGTTCGGCGCGACGTCGGGCCAGAACTCGAGCGTCATCGGCCCGCGGTTCGTGTCGAGCAGCACGAAGTAGTTGGCGAGGTCAGCGGTCGGGATCTTCTTATCGTCGATGAAGTTCAGGCCCTTTTCGACCGGGATGAAGACGCGCACTTCGATCGGCTTGCCGTCGCTCGTGCCGCCGAACGCGAACTTGAAGTCGTGCTTGCCGTAGGCCTTGCTGGCCGCGATCGCCGCACCGATGTCGAGGTCGGCGTTCAGCTTCGAACCGGCTTCCGAGTTGATCTTGTCCTTGCTCTTGTGCTCCTCGATCGGCTTGCCGTCGAGCGTGAACGCACCGGGCTCGAACATCCAGGCCGGGATCTCGCACTTCGAGTTGATCGTGATCTCGATGTGCGTGCGGAACGGACGGCCCTCGACGTAGACCTTGGGCGCGGTCCACGTCACGTCGTAGGCCGCGGCCGACAGGCTCAGCAGGATCGTTGCGATCATGCCTTCTTGTCCCCTTCCCACTTGTAGAAGCCCTCACCCGACTTGCGGCCGAGCTTCTTCTCCGCGACCTTCTTCTCGAGCACGGCGGGGATCTGGAACGCGGGTTCGTTCGGGAAGCGCTTGACCCACCCCTGCAGGATCGAAAGCGTCGTGTCGAGGCCGACGTAGTCCG
>JBBQNP010000202.1:0-6728 GCA_038330085.1 Planctomycetota bacterium
GGCGGACGCGGCTGCATCGGCGCTCGCATCCGCCGAACCTTGCGCGCGAACTTCGTCGCTCGTCGCGCGCAGCCCGAGCCACAGTGCGCTGATCGCCGCGATGACCAGGCAGAGCGCTGCGAACAGCGCCGACGTGCGCAGGTTCAACCTGCGCGCGAGCGTGCGTGGACTTGCACTCGGATGGGAAGGGATCGTGCGCATGGAAGCTGCGCGGCGCCCGGCGCGCCCCTGCACGCGCGGACTCGAAACCGCAAGACAAGTAGAACCTACTCCTGCGTCCTCGGCGAGTCACGATCCGATCGCGCGCTCGAACCCGACGAGCGATTGCGCTCGATCGCGCTGCCCGTTCACGCAGCGCGACGCGGGCCTTCGATGCTGGCTTTCGAGCCTGGCCTTCGAATCTGGACTTCGAACCGGGACGGATCCTTGGTGAGGCTCCCGACAAGACCCACCGTGAGATCGGCGCTGCTGCGGCGAATGGCCGTAGGAAGCGCGCTCAGCTCGGCAAGTCGAACGTGATCGTGCTCGGCGGCCCGAGCTTCACCTCGACCTCTTGTTCGGGGATCTTGCCCTTCGTGTCGGGGCCCGTGTCGATCCCGGCCTGGTCGCACGTGAAGCGCCAGCGTCCCGGCTGCAGCCCGGTGAACGTCACGCGCCCGGTCGATCCGACGAACTGCGTCTTGGGCGCGGCCTCGTCGTCGCCGACGGGACGCGCGTGCACGATGCAGCCCGAGCCCTTCGATCCGTCGGGACGCCGCGTCACGACCTCGACCGTCGCGCCGAGCTTCATCACGAGGTCGACGTTCGTGCGCGTCTGATCCGGCGCGAGCTCGATGCGCTCCGAGCGCGCATCCTGAGCACCCGGAGCCGATGCGACGACGTTCAAACCGACCGAAGGCGAAACACCGCGCAGGCGGTAGCGGCCCTCGGCGTCGGTGACGACCGGCGGCGTGCCCGCACCGTCGCCGAAGCTCATCGACTCCCCGTCGGAGTCCGAGGTCATCATCACGACCTGGAAGTTCTGCGTCTTCTCGGCCCCAGCGCCGCGAGCGCGTTCGGCGTGCACCTTGACGTTCGCCATGGGCTTGCCGTCCTCGCCGGTGACGCGCCCTTCGACAATGGCGAGCGGGAGGTCGGCGTCGTACTTGTTGTCGCCCTCGCGCACGCTGACCTTGTCGGTCCAGGGCATCGCGCGCGAAGTGTGAGCGATCGTGATCTTGTAGTCGCCGACGGCGAGACCGGCGAGCGAGTACTCGCCGCTCGAGCTCGTCGTCGCGTTCGTGCCGTTGTCGAGGAAGCCGAAGTCGGGGCCATCGTCGGCTGCGGGCTTGACGCGCACGGTTGCGCCGGCGAGCGCCTTGCCGCTCTCGCGCACGCGGCCCGACAAGGATCCCATCGCGGGTGCGAGCAAGGTGACGGTCGCGCTCTGTCCTTCGATCACCTCGAGCGCGGTCCAGCCCTCTTCGCTTTCCGCCTCACCGACGCCGAGTGCACGCGTGGCGCGGAACACGGCGGTGCCGCCGAACGACATACCGCCTCCGCTCAGACGCACGCGGAAGAGATGCCTGCCCGCGCCGAGGTGCGGGAACGCGACCTGTCCTTTCTCGTCGGAGATCGTGTCGCTCGGCATGTTGCCGAGCGTCATGGCGCCCGCGTCGTCGCCGGCGCGGTGATCGACGGACAGACCTGCGACAGGTTTGCCGGCGGAGTCGCGCACTTCGACGGTGACCGATCCACCCGAGAGGAGCTTCACGACCTGGGAGCTGTCCCCCGAAGGCGGCAGATCGAGCGGCTCGCTCTTCCACGCGGCGTGACCGGCGTGGCTCACCGAGAGCGTCGCGCGCTTGCCGGGCAGGCTCGACACGGCGGCCTTGCCGTCCTTGCCGGTGACGCCCCGGTGTGCGGCACCGCTGCCCATGAAATCCTCTTCGCCGCCACCGACGTCGATGCTGATCTCCATCCCGCGCGTGGCGCCCGAAGGAGCGATCTCGTTGAGCGACACCTTCGCGCCTTCGATCGGCGCGCCGGTCGACGCCTCGACGACCGTGACGTTCAGCAGCGTCGCGTGCCGGAGCGCGATCTTGCCGAGGTCGTTGTCGACGCCCGCGACGATGTGCAGGTTCTTGCGCTCGTACGATTCGTAGCCGGCGGACTCGACCTGCACCTGTCCGCTGTCCTCGGATCCGGCCTGCGGCAAGCTCGGGAAGCGCACCATCCCATTGTCGAAGTGCGTGCGCTGCTTGGCCGTGCCCTCTTCGATGAGCGGCATGGGCCAACGAAATCCTGCGTGCACGTTGAGCGTCTCGATCGGGCGCCCCGTGTCTTCGTCGACGACCTGGAACACGAGCGCGGTCTCGCTCTTGTAGTGCAGCGCGACGTCGCGGTCGCCCGCCTTGGCGTCGACGGTGTCCGAGCGCGTGCTGCCGCCGAACATCTGCTCGCGCGTGCGCGCAACGACGCGGTAGGCCTGGTCCTCGCGACAGCCGCCGATCGTGAACGAGCCGTCTTTCAAGACCTTGCCCGTGCGCGCGTTCGCGAAGCCGGTGAAGTCGTTGCCGCCGCTGTTCGGCATCGCGCGGACCGAAAGATCCTCCAGCGCCGTGGCTGGAGCTCCGACGATGCGACCGGCGATGTCGAAACCGGGTTCCAATTGGATGAGCACGTTCGCCACGACCTGTCCCGGCCGGTCGGTCTCGCCCTTCGCGTGCTTGTCGGGGTGCGTTTCGGAAGTGACCAGGAGCTCCCACGGTCCCACCGCGATCTGATCGATGCGGAAGTTGCCGCCTGCGTCGGTCTTCGCCACCACGGGCGCGTTGCTCGAAGGGCCGATCATCACGGCGAAGTTGCCCGAAGAGGCGCGCACGCGGTGCAGCTCGGCACCCTCGACGCCGCGGCCGCTCGCGTCGACGACGTGTCCTTGCAGGATCGCACCGCGGTCGAGCTTCAAATCACCGACGTCGGCCGAGCCACCCGAGAACGGTTTTTCCGCGTCGTACGGCGCGAAGCCCGGAGCGCGCACGGCGAGGCGCAGCGAGCTCTTCGCCTCGGGCTTCAGCGTGAACTTGCCCTCGTTGTCGGTCGTCGCTTCGACGCGATGGAACCAGGGCGAGTTCGCATCCATCTCGTCGAGCGCCATCCCGATCGGCCCGTTCTGTTCCGCCGCGTACACGATCGCGCCCGCGACGGGATGCGAGTCGGGATCGACGACGCGGCCGTGGACTCCCGCGCCCGCGGCAGTTCCCGTTGCGCTCGAGCCGGGAGCGACCTTCGCGCGCTCGTGCTGCGCCGCATCGGAACCGCTAGGGACGTCGAGTGCGGCCGAACGCGGGTCCGTGCCGGGGTGCACACCTGCACTCTGGCCATCGGAAGGTGCGAGCGGACCCTTGTTGGGCTCGGAACGCACGAGGAACAACGCACCGACGATCACCCCCACGAGGAGTACGACGAGAAGCAGCGCGTGGATGGGACGCATGAAAGACCGCCTTGCGATACGTGGTTTTCGGCGCGATCGGGCTTGGAATCAGGGGAAAGGGCGCTTGCGTGCACGCGAAACGCCCGACGATCCATGCATCCGACCGGACGGGGGGGAAAGGGGCATATCGACCTACGCCTCGCCCCAGAGCGAGTTTGCGCCCGGGCGCGGTGGATGCAACCTCCGCACGCAAAGAGACTGCAAGCCCTGGTATGCCCGCTTGCGCCGGGCGGAACGCGCATGCTCAGATGGTCGCGGAACGTCGCCCAAAGCGCAGATTATCGCTGGGGTTGTGACAGCCCGGGGTTGCCGCAGTTCGAACCCGTGATGGTTTGAATCGCTCACAGTCCGAACAAGTGTCGGCCTCGGTTCGAACAAGTCACAGTCCGACTGCATCCAGCGCCAACACAGCTCCGACCACGGCGTTCTTCCACAACCATGCTCGTGACCGCGCGCCAGCTCCTTCTGTCCCTGACCGTCCTCGCACTCACCGCGACACTTGGGATCGCCCAACTCCCCAAGGTGGGTTCCGACGTCTACACGGACTCGGCCGACCTCGGCTTCAAGGTCAAGGTCCCCGACGGGTGGGACTCGATTCCGCCGCAGCCCGAGGAGAACGGCACGATCATCATCAAGTACGTGCCGAAGGGCACCAAGTACATGCTGCTCGGGGGGGACAAGAACCTCTTCATGACTTGCTGGATCCTCAAGTTCGACCGGCGCAAGAAGGAAGAGGCGGACACGGCGAAGGGGGGAGCGAAGGCATTCGGCCGCAAGCCCGCAAAAGATCTGCAGGCCTGGATCAAGGAGCCGGACTCGATCGAGGGCGGCAAGACGCTGAAGGTCGTCAACCAGAAGGACTTCACCGTCCAGAAGATCACGGCGACCGAGTACGAGTACGTGACACCCGACGAGCCCAAGCTCGCGATCGGATACTACGCGGCGGTTTACAAGCTGAACGCCGACGTCGACGTGGCCATTGTGTTCAACGGCCCCGGCGATCCCAAGAAATGGAACAAGTGGGAGACCGTGTTCAAGCAGATGGCGCGCACGTTCGCGTCCGTCGACACGAAGGAAGTCGCGGGCGGCACGGCCACCGGCACGACGCTTCGCGACAAGGTACGAGCCGAGCAGATGCGCAACCTCGCGACGCTCGGCGGCGACTGGAAGCTGTACGAGACACCGCACTACTTTGTGATCACGGCGCACAAGGACAAAGCGTTCATCGAGGAGCTGAAGCAGCGCCTCGAGCGCATCCACGAGATCTACGAACAGGACTATCCTGCAGCCAAAGCAGAGGAATACCGCAAGGCCGGAGCGGCGCTCCAGACGCGTGACACGCGTACTCCAGAGGAGAAAGCGCAAGACGAGGCCGAGAAGGCGTTCCGCGACGCGATGAACGGCGGCGCGGATCCCGCGGAGCTCGCCAGCTGCAGCGTCGTGCGCTTGTGCAAGGACGCGGAGCAGTACTACTCCTACGGCGGTCCTCGCGGCACGGCTGGGTACTGGAACAACGGCGCGCGCGAGCTCGTGATCTTCGACGACAGCAAGGTCGGCGGAAAAGCGGACACGTGGTGCACGATGAACCACGAGGCCTTCCACCAGTACATCTACTACTTCTACGGGGCCATCAGCCCGCAGAGCTGGTACAACGAAGGCACCGGCGACTTCTACAGCGGCTACACGTGGAAGACGAGCCGCTACGTGCTCGAGAAGTTCGACTGGCGCGTAGGCACGATCCAGGAAGCCGTCCGCGACAAGACGTTCACGCCGCTGAAGGACTTCGTGCGCCTGACGCAGCAGGAATACTACGAGCCCTCGAAGGTGCACGTGAACTACGCGCAGGGCTGGTCGCTGATCTACTTCCTGCGCACAGGGAAGAAGGCGAACGCCAAAGGCTGGAACCCCGCCTGGGATACCATCCTCGAGACCTACCTGCGCGTGCTTGCGATGACCGGCAAGGTCGACATGGCCGTCGACGATGCCTACAAGGGCGTCGATTGGGCGGAGCTCGAGGCGGCCTGGGTCGCGTACACCAAGTGAAACCGATCCAGGTCAGCGCGGCGCGACGATCGCATCTGCACGCTTTCGTCGCAGGACTCTCCACCCTGACGGCGATCCTCTGTGTTGCACCGTCCGCGTCGGCGGACCGACTCATCACGCAGGACGGTCGCATCCTCACGCCGAAGAAGGCGCGCGCCGAGGGCACGGGCTACAAGCTCGTGTTCGAGCACGGCGAGATCGTGCTGAAGGACAAGTCGCTCGTCCGCGAGGTCGAGATGGAAGGCGACATGTCGGACTACGTGCCGGCGAACGACGACGAGAAGCAGAAGCTCGCGCAAGGCTACGTCAAATACCGCGGACACTGGGAGTCGGCTCCCGCATACCAGGAAGAGCTGCGCAAGAACTTCGAGGACGCCAAGAAGCGCACGGAGGAGATCAAGGCGCACTCCGACTGGAGCACCGGCTGGACGAAGACGACGAAGCACTTCGTCTTCAAGACCGACACGAGCCCGCAACTGCTCGACTACTACTCGGAGTTGCTCGAGGCCTACTACGACTTGCAGGACGAGCGCATCGGCATCCACCCGCCGGTCGCGCTGTCGCGCAAGAAGATGGCGGTCAACATCTACAAGTCGAACGCCGACTTCCACGATCACGTTGCCGCGCCGGACATCGGGCCGTCGGTGCTGGGCTACTTCTGGGCGTACGACCAGACGCTCAACTTCTATCACGAGTACTCCGAGCCCGAGCAGACGACATGGGTCGCGCTCCACGAGTGCACGCACCTGCTCACGTACCTCGTCGATCCGGCGTATCAATCGCAGATCTGGGTGAACGAAGGCGTCGCCGACTACTTCGGGTCGAGCAAGGTCTACAAGGGCAAGAACGGCAAGCTCGTGATCGAGCCGGGTCAGCTGCAGACCGACCGCATCCTGACCGTGCAGCAGGCGCTCAACGACGAGAAAGCGGCCGGCCCCGCGACCGCCGGCGTGAAGGTCAAGAACAACAAGGGCCGTCCGTTCACGAAGCTCGAAGACCTCTTCATGCTCAAGCGCGAGGAGTTCGACGGCTTCCAGTACGCGCACGCGTGGTCGTTCGTCTACTTCCTGAACACCGCGCAAAACGGCAAGTACGCCAAGTCCTTCAACAAGTTCTTCAAGGGTCTGTACACGACCGAGAAGGGCCTGCCCGTCAAGACCGACCAAGGCGGGAAGCGCGTCGAGGCCAAGGACATCCGCAACTACCTGCTCGC
>JBBQNP010000203.1:0-6663 GCA_038330085.1 Planctomycetota bacterium
GCCGCTCGGCGGCTCGGGCGCCCGGAGCCCGATAGACGAGGATGGCGCGCTTGCCCATCTCGCCGGAGCGCGAAGCGCGACCAGTTTTGTCGAGACCGACAGTGCCTGAGCCCGACAGTGCCGGTTGTCCGGTACGGACAACCGCTAGTGGGGTGAATCGGAAGTTCGTTGCAGAATTCGACCCGTCTGCGGCCCCCAGGCTGCGTTGCCGCTCCTCCGAGTGTTGCAGAGAACACGCGTCGTCGCGGCGCCTTGCCAGGAAGCCGCATCCAGGCCGACTTCTGCAACGAACTTCCGAATCACCCCACTAGCTCTTCTTCGCGCTGCCCTTGTCCACGACCCGCGCGTCGCTGACCAGCGCCTTCTCCGTCACGACCTTCATCTCGCGTTGCGCTAGCACCGCTTCCTCCGGTTTCGCCGTGTCCCTTGCCTCGCCGAGCGCCGGAACCGGCATCAAATCAACGTGCCGCACCGTCTGCGTCGGGAACGCGAACTCGATCCCTTCCGCCGCGAACTTGCGCAGGATCCCGAGGTTCACGCTCTGCTGCGCGTCCATCATCGGCACGTAGTCCGAGCTCTTCGAGAAGTACACCGCTTCGAACTGCAGCGACGAATCGGCGAAGCTCTTGAAGTGCGCTCGGTCGAAGCGCGTGCCCGGCGTGTCCGCCACGATCGCCTTGATCATGTCGGGGATGCGCGCAACGAGCTCCGGCGGCGTTTCGTACTCCACCCCGAGGGTGAGCACGATCCGGCGCTCTTGCGAACGTTTGAAGTTCCGGATGCGGCTCGCGACGAGATCGTGGTTGCCCATGATGATCTCCTCGCCGTTCACGCTGCGCAGGCGCGTGCTCTTGACGCCGATGCGCTCGATCGAACCTGAGAACTCGCCGATCTGGATGCCGTCGCCGATCACGAAGGGCTTGTCGAGCAGGATCGATATCGACGCAAACAAATCGCCGAGGATGTTCTGCAGCGCGAGCGCGACCGCGATGCCGCCGACACCCAGCGAAGCGATGAACGTGCTGACCGGGAACTCCAGCGCCTGCAGCCCGGACAAGAGGACGATGGTCCAGACCACGACGTTGCCGACGAACGACAGGACCGTGCTGCCCATCGTGCGCGCCGGGTCGTTCGCGCTCTTGCCCTTGACGAGCTGACCGATTCCGAACGCGACCAGCCCGCCACCCCACAATCCGCACTGCAGGCAGAACGCCACCAGGAGGAGGTCGTGGACCACCACCTCTTGTGTCGAGCGCTTCTCCGGGGTCAGCATCCCGCGCGCCACGGTCCAATCGATCATGTGGTGCGCCACGTACAGCGCGAGCACGAAGATGAAGAACCGTTTCGTGCGCCGCACGAGGTCGACGATCAAGTCGTCGATCTCGGTCTCCGTGCGCGCGGCCAACACGGACAGCCGCGCGACGACGATGCGCTTGATGACGCCCAGACCAATAAACAGGACGATCAGAACGCAGGCTGCGATCAGCCATCTCTGGTACGTGTTCCCCAGGTACACGCGCTCCATGAACTCCGTCGAGACCGCTTTGACCTTGTCGGTGACGGTGCCGTCGAGCATGGAGAGGCTGATCATCGGGGCGAGTTCGTGAGCGTGATGTCGTGCGCGGGTCGAGCGCTGCGTCGCGCGTGGGATGTTCGCTCGGATCCCGTTCGGATCGGCGCGGAGCTTACGGCTCGCACGCGCTGCTGCTTGGGAGTGTTGGTGCCCGAGGGGGGGGTCGAACCCCCAACCCCATTACAGGGACTAGGTCCTGAGCCTAGCGCGTCTGCCAATTCCGCCACCCGGGCACGGTAGTGAGGCGGAGACGATAAGGCGCGTCGGCGCGGGGGTCAACGATCTCGGCGCGACGGTCGGATCGGCGTCTGCCGCACTCAACCTGCCGTGACGCTGATGTCGTCGACGATCGCGTACGGTGCGCGCGCCGAGCCGGAGCAGCGCTCGGACTGGCTGGACAACGCGACGATGCGGTGCAACAGCGCGAAGGCGTTGCCCGAGAGCAACGTCTCCTTGAGCGACCGCACCGGCACCCCGCCTTCGATCCAGCGCGCGGACTTGGCGACGCCGGAGAAATCGCCCGACGCCGGATCGACCGTGCCGGAGAAGCGCTGCACGTACAAGCCGCGACCCAGCGCCTTCTCGAGGTCGGCGCGCTTGCCGCCGTTGCCCGCTCCGACGACAAGCGCGTGCGGCGAAAGTCCCGGCACGGAGCGCGGACCGCCGCTCGCGTGACCCGTCGACGCGCGTCCTTCGACGGCGGCGGCGTAGCCGTTGTAGAGGAAGCTCTGCAAGACACCCTTCGACACGATCGGGAAGCGTGCGACGGGTTGTCCTTCGCGGTCGAAGCTCGAGGCTCCGGCGAGCTCTGCGTCGGTCGGATCGTCGGCGACGTCCAACAGGCTCGCTGCGATCGATTCTCCGACCTTGCCCGCGAGCGCCGACCGACCGCGCTGGACCGCGACTGCGCTGGCGGCCGACACGAGCGGCGACACGAACAGCTCCAGCAGCGCATCGGGCGAGAACAACACCGGTCCGCGATACGTCTCGGCGCGGCCGGCGCCGAGGTTGCCGACGGTGACGCGCGTGAACTCCTCGAGCAGCAACGCCAACGCCGGCTCGATCTCGTCGACCGTGCGCAATGCGTCGCCGCCGTAGTGGAATCCGCCCACGTCTTCGCCGTCGATCGCCATGCCGAAGACGCTGAACGAGAGCATCGCGTCGCTCTCGGCTGCGCGCGCGGATGCGTTGCCGCCCGCGGTGCGCACGGCGTGCGTCACGCGCGTGAGCTCGCACGAAGCCGAGTCGATCGAGATGCGCGCATCGAACGTGCGCACGCGCTCGAGCATCGACACGCCCAGGTCGACGACGGCGTCGACGCCCAAGTTCGCGAGCGCGGGTTGCACCAGGCTCGGACGACGTGGGACTGGGCGCGGAGCAGGCAGTACGTTGGCTGCGTGAGGCGGAGCAAAGGAAGCCAGCGCGAGCGCGTCCTTCGCCGTCGACGCGATCGAGTCGGAGGCATCCTGGTTCGTCGAGGCGAAACCGAGGCGCTTCTCGCGGAACACGCGCAAGCCGATGGTGGCGCCCTCGTCGACTTGCGCGAGCTTCAGGTCGCCCTTTTCGAAGCGCACTGCCGTCGTCTCGGAACGCGTGCCGTACGACTCGGCTTCGTCGGCGCCGCCGCGCACGGCCGCCTCGGCGAGCGCGTCGCAGCGCGCGAGAAGGCGCGCTTCTTCGCGCGCGATGTCGAATGGTCCTGCGGACGAGGCTGCTGCCGGGCGTGCTTGCGAAGTGGGCGACATCAGCCGCGTCCTCCGAGCACGACCTCGCACGAGAGCCACGGTCCGCCGGCGTCGACCTTGGCGGGCTGGCCTTTGCCGCAGTGACCGGAGCCGAGGTCCCACTTGAAGTCGCGGCCGACGCCGTCGACCGAGCGCAGCACGTCGAACGCGGTCCCGGAGATGTTGACGCCGCGCATCAGCGGTCCGCGCACGCCCTTGACGATGCGATAGGCCTCGCGCGTGCCGAACATGAACTCGCCGTTGGCGTCGGCTTGACCGTTCGCAGCACCGTCGAGCAGATAGCCATCGTCGATGTTCGCGATCAGCGCCTCGAGGCTCGCGTCGCCCGGCGCGATGTACGTGTTGCGCATGCGGATGAGCGGCTCGTTGTCGAACTCCCACGCGCGCGCGTTGCCCGTCGGCGCGACGCCGTTGCGCGCAGCGCTCTCACGATCGTGCAGATACGACACGAGGATGCCGTCCTTGATGATCGTCGTGTTGCCGGTCAATACACCTTCGTCGTCGACCATCAACGTGCCGCCGGCACCGATCGAGAACTCCGACAAGCCCGAGTCGCACAGCGTCACGTGCTCCGAAGCGACGCGACAGCCGAGCTTCCCCGCTGCGACGGAACCCGCCGCGACGAAGTCCGCTTCGACCGTGTGACCGACCGCTTCGTGCGTCAAAAGCCCGACGAGCGAAGGCGAGAGCAGCACGCGCGTGCGTCCGCCCTCTGGATATGCGGCCGACAACAGGTCCACCGCGCGCTTCGACGCGCGCTCGGCCATCTCCTCGGGCGTGATCGAGCGGAACAAGCAGTCCCAACCTCCGGTCGCGCCGAGCGATTCGCTGCCGCGCTGGATCTCGCCCGCCTTGCTCGCGACAGCACCCACGCGGAACTCGGGGCGCACGAGCCGCGTCCAGGCCTTCGCGCCGTCGCTCGTGACGATGCCCTTCTCCTCGAACACTTCGCTGTACGCGCACACGGCGCTCTGGATGCTGCTCGACGACGCGCGCGCGCCGGCTTCGATGCGCATCACGAGGTCGATGGTCTCTTCGATCGGTCGCGCGAGCAGATCGTCGACGCCGGGTGAGTCGAAGCGTCCGCGCGCGAGCTGCGTCGCCGGCAGGTCGTTGCAGCGGTCGCGCCGCGCGCGTGCCGATGCGCGTGCGGCCGTGCGCGCCAGCTCGATCGCGCGCTCGATGGAAGGCGCGTCGACGCGGTCGGTGCTGGCGAAGCCCCACGTTCCGTCCTGCATCACACGCACTCCGACGCCCGAGTGCTCGGTCGACTGCGCCGTGTCGACGCGGCCCTTCTCGACGGCGACGGCGCGCGAGCGCTTCTTGTGGTAGCGCAGCTCTACGAATCCGCCCTGGCTCTTGGCGAGGACGGAGGCGAGGAGATCGGTGGGGTCGTGCATGCTGGATTGGTCTCGAAGGTACGTGACGATCGTCCCGCGGCAGGCTGCGCCAGCGCCGGGACGATCGAAGTGCGAAGAGCAGCATCGACGCTCCCGCGCCTGCGCTCAAGCCGCACGCGACGATTCCCTGGGTACAGGTCCGTTGGGAGCAGGCTCAGTGCGCAACTGCCCCGAAGTCCGGCCGACGGGGGGGGAGTCGCTCGGGCGGCACGCCGTCGGGCACGTCGAACCACTCCCGGAAGGCTTCCGGCACGTGATCGCGGAGCCAGTTCAAGGCCTTGCGCGGATCGCGGTGCTCGTCGGGGATCACACGGTTGCGCTCCACCTGCACGAGCACCATGCGCATGAGCCCCGCCAGCTCGTAGTAGAGCTCGTCCTGTTCGGCGGTCGAACGCTTGGCGTTCACGTTCAGGACGAAGCTCTCGAGGGGACCGAGGTCGGTTCCGTGCTTCCACATCACGACCCGCGCGACGCCCTCGGGCCGCGCACCAGGGAGCTGACGCAGCTCCTTGGCGTGTGCGAAATCGCAGCGCACCAGGGTGGAGAGGGTGCATGCGCACAACCAAATCGCCAACCCCGCGACGATCACAGCACGCACAGCGCTTGCCCGACGCTCCCCACCCTCGATTGCGTCACTGCGCGGGTGGTGCGTGGAACCCGCCGCACTGTCGCGCTCGTTCGCACGACCAAGGATCGAGCCTCCCGCGGCGGGTGCCTGGCGCCGCCCGCTCCACCGACCCCGCGACGCCACGACATCCAAGGCAACCGCCGCCGTGAGGAACAAGAACACCTGCGGCACCAACAGATACCGGAACCCGATGATCCAATCGCGCGGCCCGATCAAGAGCGGCGTCAACGCGTACAGCATCAGCCACACCGCCGGCAGCACGAGCACGAGCGCGATCGGGTCGAGCGTTGGGTCGCCGCTTTGCCATGCAAAGTGCCCGTCACCCAGCACTGCCTTCCCTGCACTCGCAGGTTCGATCGATCCGCGACGTCGTCTCCACGGCACGAGCGCACGCAACCACGCGATGACCGCTGCGCGTCTCGCATGCAGCGCCACCGCGTACAACCCGACGAGCACGATCCCGGCCGTGACTCCGAGCCAACGCCCCTCGAACCCGAACGACCGCTCGAACCAGAATGACCTCGGAAAGTCGTCGAACGGCAGCTTCACGAGCTTGTCCCACGACTCCGCCCAACTGCGCGGCGTGATCATCCCGAGCGGCCCGAACTCGTAGTTGTGGTGCGCCGCGCCGTGGTAGACGACCTCGAAGCGCAGGAACGGCAACGCGCCAATCACGATGCCCACCGCACGCACGAAGAACTCGCGGCGCAGGAAGAACTTCCGGTCGCGTGCTAGATCGAACAGGACCACGAGCGGCAGGATCTGCGCTGCGCCGAAGGTGACGTGGAACCCGAACACGAGCCCGACCGCGAACGCCAGCCGCAAGCTCGAGAGACCGCGCTTCACGTGCTCGGAGTAGAGCCACAGGAGCAACAACCCGATCGCCGTCTGCTCGCAGTGCGTGCCTTGCGCCAGCACCGACGTGAATACGAGACCCGGTGGTGCAAGGGCCAGCAACAGTCCCGCGATCCACGCCGCGCGACGCGACACGAGCCGGTCCAAGAGCAGGAACCCCGCCGCCGCGAAGACGAACGAGAACGGCAACGTCGCCAAGCGCAGCGCGAACAAGGTCGGACCGAAGAGCGCGAACGTCGGCACCGCCATCAGCCCGACGACGAGCATCCCGCCCCAGAAAGGGATCTGGTGATCCTGCAGCGGAACCACCGGTCCGTGCAGCACTTCCCAGGCGATGTTTCCGCGCAGGAATTCTTCGGTCCAGATGTGGCCGCTGTAGTCGAGGTCCGCCGCCGGCGCCGCCATGACGACGACTCGCAGCAGGACGCTGAGCAAGCCGACGAGGACGGCGCCGCGCCAAGG
>JBBQNP010000204.1:0-6577 GCA_038330085.1 Planctomycetota bacterium
GGAGGCATGGAGTCGCCGCTCTTCGTGCTGGGTGGAGTGTCGGCGGTGCTGGCGCTCGGATCGGGCCGTCACTTGCTCGCGGGAACGCTGGCAGCGTGCACGTGCCTCGTGCGGCCGGAAGGCGTGCTCTTGTGCGTCATCCTGTTCGTCGCGCTGATGATGCAGCGCGAGCGCGCACACCTCGGACGGGACCTCGTGCGCTTCGCCTTGCCCATCGTCGTCATCGGAGCCGTCTCCGTCGCGATCCTCACCCGCACCTACGGCACGCCGATCCCGCAGTCGGTGCTGGCCAAATCGGCGATGGGGCAAGGCGATCCGCTCTCCCAGTCGGTCTCGCGCGTGCGCACCATCCTGGCGCAGTCGTTCCTGCCGCACGTCGCCCTGCTGCCGCTCTTGCCCTTCGTCGTCGCAGGCGCGTGGCTTGCTTTGCGGCGCAAAGCACCCGTCCGGTGGTTCTCGATGTGGGCGCTCGCGATCACCGCGAGCTACCTCGTCGCGCGGCCTCACACTTGGGGCTGGTACTACTGCGTGCCGCTGACGGCCTGGACCGTGTGGCTCGGCCTGGGGGTCGCGAGCGCGCTCGAGTGGTGTGCGGCTCGAACGAGCCCGAGCCTGTCGAAGCTAGTCGCGTCACTCGGTCCCGCCTGTGTGGCCGTCATCGCCATGGTCGCCGCCGCCGTGGCCGGCCGACGCTTCCGCTCGCCGATCGAAGAGCGCGTCTACGTTCCGCTGCAAGAGTGGGCGCGCGCGACGTCCGAGCGCGATCCGCACGCGCGCATCCTCGCCTCCGACATCGGTGCGATCGGGTGGGCGTGGAAGGGAACGGTGCTCGACAGCGAAGGCTTGGTGTGGCCGGCGGCGCTCGAACTCGTGCAACCCGACGCGATGATCGCGCGGGAAATGCCCGAGTACGTGTTGCTCGTCGCCGAGCGGCCCCGTCTGCGCCATTTCCAATCGAACCACGAGCTGTTCGGGCGCTACGAGCCGGTCGCGCGCTTCAACGCGACCGGCGTCACGAAGCTCGATCCCACGGTGAACGACGTGCCGATCGAGTGGTCGCAGGACTACATCGCGTACCGCCGACGCTGACGCTCACCACAGCGCGATCTCGCGCCGCTTCGTCCACAGGAGCCAGGCGAAGAAGGGCCCGCCGACGAGCGACATCACGACGCCCGGCTGCAACGCGATCCCGGGAAACAGCGCATGGCTGCCCACGTCCGCCGCGAGCAGGAAGCACGCTCCACCGAGGCCCGACAACCACAACAAGGTCCGGTGCGAGCGGCCTGACACGAGGCGGATCACGTGCGGCACGACGAGACCTACGAACGCGATCTGTCCCGCGACGGCGACGGCAGCCGCCGCCGAGACCGACGCAGCGGACAGTGCGACGATCTTGACGCGGTCGGTGTCGACGCCGAGCGCGCGCGCGTCGTCGAGACCCGGTTGCATCAGGTCGAGCTCCCACGCGGTGAACGGGATCGCGATCGCGCTCACCGCGAACCCGCACCACACGACGGCCGCGTGCCACCCGACGCGATCGTCGAGCGTGCCGAACGTCCACGACAGGATGCTCTTCGACACTTCCCAGTCGCCGATGACGAGCATCTGCAGGAGCTGTTGCACGCCGCCGAGGAACGTGTTCATCGCGATGCCGACGAGCAGCAGCGCTGGAATCGAAACCTGCCCGCGGCTCGACGCGAGCCGGTACACGACGAACGACACCAGCAACGCGCCCGCGATGGCGGCGAGCGGCACGCTGATGAGCGCTGAAGCCTGCGTCCGTGGGTCGAGCACGAGCTTCGGTCCGTAGCCACCGACGACGAGGATCGCGAGCACGGCGAAGAGGCTCGCTCCGCCGGACAGGCCCAGCACGGAAGGGGAGGCGAGCCCGTTGCGAAAGACTCCCTGCACGAGCGCGCCCGACAGTCCGAGAGCAGCTCCCACGCCCGCTGCCGTGAGCGCGTGCCAGATGCGTAGCTCGACGATCGTCTGCGTGCTGTGCTCGAGCGCGGGACCGATGCCCATCAGCGCGAGCGCACCGTGCACCAGCGTCGCGACGTCGCCGACAGCGCTCGTCGCGCCGACGCGCGCGGACGCGACGAGCAGCAACGGCAACGAGAGGGCGAGGATCACGGCCGGAACGAGGGCCTGCTTCCGGCGCAGTGAGGTCACGCGGGATGGGATAGCCGCTCGGGTGGGGGACGTCAACGCGAGTGCGCTCTCCAGCGGTGCGCGAGCCTGAAGGGCGCACGCGAGCCGGTATGCTCTGGGCCGAGGGCGTCCGTCACCCTCGGCCCGAGCAGGTCTCACACGAGCAGGTCTCCCACGAACAGAATCACCCGAGCAGGTCTCACACGAGCGCAATCCCGCGAGCTCGATCGGATCGCCATCGAAGAGCTGGGCCTGCCCGGCATCGTGCTGATGGAGCACGCCGGTCGCTCGGTCGCGCAGGCGATCCTCGAGGATGAGTTCGCGCAAGCCGAGAGCGGGAACCTGACGTGCGTGCTCTTCTGCGGCGGCGGCAACAACGGCGGCGACGGTTTCGTGATCGCGCGCTGGCTCGACGATGCGGGTGTGCGCGTCGAGTGCATTTGCACGTCTCGCGCTGCAGACACACGCGGTGACGCGCGCATCGCACGCGACGTCGCCGAGCGCTCGGGGATCATGCTGCACGACGCCTCGACATCCGCTGCGCTCGAGAAGCTGCGCGCGCGCTTCGTCGCGGAGCCGCCGCGTGTCGTCGTCGACGCGCTGCTCGGCACCGGGTTCCAAGGTTCTCTGCGCCCCGACATGGCGCGCGCGATCGCGGCCGTCAACTCGATCGGGGCGCGCGAAAACGTGCGCACTTGGGCCGTCGACCTGCCCTCCGGACTGGACTGCGACCTCGGCACCTGCGCGGACCCGACAGTCCGCGCCGACGTGACCGCCACCTTCGTCGCGAGCAAGCTCGGTTTCGCGCGCGAGGGGGCCGCGAACGTCCTCGGCGTCGTCCGCGTGCTCCCGATCGGCGTCCCATGCGCCTTGATCGATCGCGTGCGCGCTCAGGGACCGTGATCCTTACGCCGGGATGACTTGCGCCTCTTGCCGGGCCGCTCTACGGTGGCGTTCCCATGTCCCGGATGCGCTGTCGCACGTGCCGCATGAGTGCGCGGTGCGCGGCAGCCCTCCTGTCGTCAGGTGGCAACTGACATGCGCCTGGCCCTGGGTATCACGACGCTGACCGCGACGAAGCTGTCGCTCCTCTCGACGAGCGTGCCGCTGTGGACGCTCGCGTTGGCGCTCTGCAGTCCGCGCGCACCCGCTCCCGTGCAGCACCCCGACACCACCTGCGCGCCGCGGGCCGGCATCCAAATCGGCGACCTCGCTACCCACACGTTCACGAGCACGATCGAGAACGGCATGGGCACGCAGAGCCTCGAGGACCTGCGCGGCAAGCCGCTCATCGTCGACTTCTGGGGCGTGCGTTGTCCCGCCTGCCTCGGAGCCGCCGTGCCGGCCTCGCTCAAGCTGCAGGAGACCTTCGGCGACGACCTGCAGGTGCTGCTCGTCGAATGCCAGTCGAACGAGCGCGCCAAGGACGCACCCGATGCGGGCGTCGGGCGCGCGCTACGGCAGAAATGGCTGGGCGGCCGCGCGATGTGGACGAGCGAACGTCCGTTCGACATCGGCACGGGCTCGCTGCCCGCGTGCGTGTTGGTCGGCAACGACGGACGCGTGCTGCTCGCGGGCAACCCGACGACGCTGCACAAGGAGATCGAGCGCCAGATCGTCGCGCAGATCGATCTGCGCCGCAGCCCGCCGGTCACGGCCGAACCCGTTGTGCGCTGCGCGTGGTCGGAGTTCGCGAAGGACCGCTATGCGCGCGCGTTCCGCGCCGTGTCGCAAGCCGAGGCCGAGAACGCCGGAGATCCCGTGCAGCTCGCCGCCATCGCCCGCGCGCGCAGCGCGTTCCGCGCACGGCTCGAAGGCGACGTCGCGCGCGTGCGCTGGCTCGTCGATCACGCCTGGTACGACGAGGCCGAGACGCAGCTCGATGCGCTCGCGGCGGGCCTTCAGGGTGCGACCGAATACCAGCAGGACCTCGCCGATCTGCGCGCGCGCCTGACGGCCCCGGAACTCTTGCAGGAACGACGCGCAGCCCGGCAGCTCGCGCGGTTGCGCGCGCGCTTCTACGAGTCGGGCGGCGACGTCGGCGTGGCGCGCGAGGTCGAGCGCTTCGCGGAGAAGCACGAAGCGACGGAGACCGGCGCGCGGGCGCTCGAACTCGTGCGCCTGACGGCCCGCGCGCGATCGCGCTGAAGTACGCGGCGATCCCTGCGATCTCACGGGCGGAGCGGGCTCGCCGCGCTGGCACGAGAATGCGGGCCCCCAATCTGCGTATCTTGTGGGCATGGAAACGGAACCGATTCCCGAAGGCGTCACCGGTCCTCTCGTCACCGACCCCAACGCTCGCACGTGGGGAATGCTGGCGCACCTGCTGTCGCTCCTCGGATACTTGATCGCATTCGGCCACTGGATCCCGCCGCTCGTCATCTACCTCTCCAAGAAGGACGAGCACGAGTTCATCGCCGAGCAAGCACGCGAGAGCCTCAACTTCCAGATCACGGTTTCCCTGCTCGGCATCGGGTTCGCGGCCCTCATCTGCGTCGGCATCGGGATCCCGCTCCTCATCGCGCTCGCGGTCTGGCACCTCGTGATGGTGATCGTGGCTTCGATGCAGGCGAACGAGGGCAAGCACTACCGCTACCCGTTCACGCTGCGCTTGGTGAACTGACGCGCAGCTTCGGCTTCGTCCTCCGTCGGCGACCTTGCACACGTGCGCGCGATCGTCGCGTTCAGCGCTGCAGCCGCACCTCGACGCCGATGATCGTGTACGGCTCTCCGCCGATGTCGGAGCTGAGCGCCAGCGGCCCGCGGATGTCCGGGATCCCGAGGTCGACGTACACGCGGTTGCGCCCGGCCGTGATCGGGCGCGAGAGCGAGTTGCGGCGCAGGTACGCGCTCGTGTCGGGCGTCTGGTAGAGGACGAGCAACGTGCCCGCTTGTTCGGCGTCGATCTCGAAGCACGCCAGCGCGTGCGCCACGTTCGACGTCGCGTCCGCGGGCAGCGCTGCGGCGGGGAGGCGCACGACACCGCGCTGCAGACCGTGCACGCGCAGCCCCGCCGACGTGCGCGTCACGTCCACTTCGCGCGTCGACATCGCGCGCTCGTCCCGCGCGGGATCGAGCAGGAAAGCGGTCTCCTTCGAGGCCTCGAAGCGTGTCTGCGCGCCGGCGTCGAGCTCGGCGAGGTTCTGCACGGGCAACCGCGCCAGCTTGCGGTCGACGAAGAGCTCGAGCACGAGGTCGGGCTTCTCCTCGGCGACGATGCGCGGCGAGAAGTCCTCGCCCCACAGGCACACCGCGTGCGCTGCGCGCTGCGCCAGGAAGCGGCGCATCGGTTCGCCGAACGAGTCGTGGAACACGAGGATGCGCGGCAGGCTGGAGCCCTCGATCTGCGTCACGACGCGCGCCGGCGGCTGGCTGTCGCCGGGAACGCCGACCGGTTCTTGCCCTGCGATCAGCGGGTGGACGAACCCGATCGAGCGCTCGTGCGCGCTCAAGCGACCCTCGAGGTAGAGGCGCGGCGCCCAGTTGTCGCCTTCGAAACCCGTCGGCGTCCACCAGCCGAGCTCGTCGGGCCCGAATGGACGCAGCCTCGAAAATCGCGGCCGCTCGTGCAACTTCCCGAGGATCGCGTCGATGCCCGCGAGCATCCCGCGGTCGGTCCAGTGCGACCCGAACGGAAAGAACGCGTGATCGCGCTCGCCGTCGTCGCGGCGTGCGGCCGCGAGGGGAGCGCGCAGGTCGAGCAACAGGTCCTCGGCCTGCATGCGCGCGGCGATCTGATCCAGACGCGATGGACCGACGTGCGCCAGCGCCTGGGGCAGCCTGTCCGCGTACACCCACGGCTTGTCGGGCACGAGCACGAACAGGTAGTCGGCGCCCTGCTCGCGGCAGAAGTTCCGGCGCGCGGTGAGCGTCGCCGCCCAGCGTTCGACCTCGAAGGCGGATAACGGCCACGTGCCACGCTCCGCATCCAACGAGCGATCCGCGGTCAGGAACACCCAGTCGTCGCGATCGAGCACGCACGCCCCGGTTGGCGAAGTGGCGAAAACGTCGACACAAACGCGGCTGCGCCAAGCGAGCAGCGTGTCGCGGAATCCCAGCGCGTCGCTGAACCAGGCCTCGAAATCGCGCGCCCATCCGGCGAGTTCGACCACATCCAAAGGTGCGTGGGGGAAGGGGCTCGCCAGCCGCTCTTCCGGCAGCCGGCGTACCTCTGGAATGCCCTTCGAGAGCCATGCGATGGCCGGTGAGAGCAGCGCAAGGCCGAATGCCGCCGCGAGCGCGAAGTCCAGCGAGCGACGAAACGGGCGCATCCTGCCTGGATCCTACTCCACGCAAACGCGCGCGCCACGCGTCTCGATCCGCTGGCTCGGAGCGCGACAGAAGGGCTCGTTCAGGACCTCCGCGTCGCCCAAGCGCAAAGCCGGCGCTCCTTAAAATCCGCTCGCGTTCCGATCCAAGGCCGCTC
>JBBQNP010000205.1:0-6529 GCA_038330085.1 Planctomycetota bacterium
GGGCTCGCGCGCGCTCTCCTCGAGCTGGTCGATGCGCGCCATCGGGCCGAGCACGTCGGGGTTCCAGTTCGTGTGCAGGAACTGACCGAGGCCGAGCAGGGCTTCGCTCCAGTGCTCGCCGAACGCCCCGTGCACGAGTTCGAGCGCTTCGGCGTCGGACGCGTGAAGGGCGTCGAACATCGAGTGCGCCGCGGAAGGTGCGACGTCGCGCGGATCGTCGCGAACGGACATGAGCACCGCGGCCTTGCGTGCGAGATCGCCCTGTACACGCGGAGCGAGGCGGTCGAAGTACTCGACGTACACGCAGCCCTTGGCGTGCGCGAGGAAGCTGACGTTGGCACCGTCGAAGTGTCCCGTTGACGTCACGGCAGCGAGATCGCGTGCGCCCGCGAGCGCAGCGATGCCGACCACAGCAACGGAGAACGCTCGCCGCCACCCGCCCAAGCTCCAGGCACGCGCGCACCCGGAGCAGGCGAGCAAGGTGAGGAACACCCACGCGGGCGACAAGCGCAGGATCTGCAACCACGCCGCGGGTCGTGTAGGGTCGAATGGAATCGCCAGCCCGCTCATGGCGAACGCAAGAACCAGCACGGCCACGTAGGCAGCGACGAGCTGGACCGCGCGCTCGCGCCAGGGTGCGAACCCGATCGCGACGGCGAACAAGAGCGCATGCGCCCACACGAGCGGGTCGTGTGATGCGACGACGGGTGCGAACAGGGACGCGAACGCGGCGAGCGGACCGATCCCGCCGCCCGGCGACACTTGGCCGCGCACGCTCACGACGTTCATGCCGTTCGACGCCAGCTGGATCCAGAGCGGCAGGGTTCCGACGACGAAACCGACGGCAGCCACAGCGATCGCGCGCGGACGAAGCAGGCTCCGGCCGCGCCAAACGAAGAACAGGGCAATCGCCGCCAGCACGGCGACCATCTGCAGCGAGAAATACAGCGCGAAACCCGCACACAGCCCGAGTGCCGCGAACTTCCAGGTGCGCACTTCGATCGAGGCGGTCATCCCGAGGGTGAGCGTGAACAACAGCGCGGCGAAGAACGATGCTTCGTAGTGCGTTCCCAGCGCGAGCAGCGAGAAGCGCACGAACGGCTCGGGTGCGAGCAGCATGCACACCGCCACGAACCAAGCCGTGCGCGCGCCGAAGTGCCCGCGCGCGAGCTGCAACACGGCGGCAAACAGCGCGGTCCCGCAGCCGATCGCCACGAGCTTGACGGCCAGCACGCTTGGACCGATCACGGAGAACAGGAGCGCGTCGAGCAGCGACACGACGAAGCCCCCGCCCTCGTGCGGTCCGTACGCGATGCTGGTCCACGGTGCAGGAACTCCGTCGAACAACGCCTTGCCCGCCGCCGCCTTCGCGAACTCTTCGTCGTAGCCGAACACGTCGGCACACGCGACGACGGGGATCGCGCGCAACACGACGTATGCGAGCAGCAACAGCACGAACGCGCGTTTCGACATGCGTTCCACGGATCAGGCTCGTGGCTCGACCATCTGCAGTTCGACCAGCCGACGGTACGTCGCGTTCGTTGCGTGCAATTCTGCGTGCGTGCCCGACGCAGCCACGCGACCGTTCTCCATCAAGACCACGCGGTGCGCGCGACGAACGGTCGCCAAGCGGTGCGCGATGACGAGCGTCGTGCGGCGGGCGAGCAGGCGGTCGAGCGCCTGTTGCACGAGGTGCTCGCTCTCGGCGTCGAGCGCGCTCGTGGCTTCGTCGAGCACGACGATCGGCGGATCCTGCAACAGCACGCGTGCGATCGCGATGCGCTGGCGCTCGCCGGCCGATAACTGCACGCCGCGCTGTCCGACCGAGGTCGCGTAGCCTTCAGGCATGCGCTCGACGAACTCGGTCACATTGGCCGCGCGCGCGGCGGCGTGCACTTCATCGTCGCCGGCGTCGATGCGCCCGTAGCGGATGTTGTCCGCGATCGACCCGCCGAACAGGAAGATGTCCTGCGGCACGAGGCCGATCGCGGCGCGCAAGTCGCTCGACGCGAGGAGCCGTACGTCGACGCCATCGAGCTCGATGCGTCCACCGAGAGGATCGTGGAAGCGCATCAACAGCGCGACGACCGTGCTCTTGCCGGCTCCGCTGCGCCCGACGAGCGCGGTGACACGGCCCGCCTCGATGTCGAGGTCGAAATCGTCGAGCGCCATGTCGAGAGGCCGACTCGGATACGCGAAGCGCACGCGTTCGAACCGCACGTCGCCGCGCACACGCGGCAAGCGCTGCGGCTCCACCGGCTCGGTGATCCGCGATTGCATGGCGAAGATGGCGCGGATGCGTGACGTCGCCCCGGCGGCGGACTTCAACGCTCCGAACGACGCAGTCAGGCTTCCAACCGCAACGGCGATGGACACGGTGTAGAGGAGGAACGCGGTCAACTCCCCGGCAGTGATGCTCCCTGCGACCACGAGCGTGGCACCGTACCACAGCACGGCCAGGAGACCCGTGAACCCCGCCAGGTAAACCAACGCATTGAACGCGCTCCAAATGCTCGCCGCGCGCAACCCGACGGCGAGAAGTGCCTGGCTGCGCGCGCCGAAACGCGCCCGCTCGAAGCCCTCCCGTCCGAACGCCTTCACCGTGCGAATGCCCGAGAGCGATTCTTCGCCGGTCACTTCGAGATCCGCCGTGCGCTGCTGGATCTCTTCGCCGAGCTTCTCGAGCCGGTGGCCGAACAGCACGGACGCGACGACGACGGGCGGAACGACGCACAACATCACGAGCGTCAGGCGCGGCTCGCGCGCAAGCACGATGACGAGCGCGCCGGCGAGGACGATCCCTTGTTGGACACCACCGACGAGCGTGGTCGTCGACGCGTCGCGCACGGCGGCCACGTTGTTCGCGAGTCGCGACAGGAGATCGCCCAGACGTTGGCTGTCGTGGAACGCCGCATCGAGCGCGAGGAAGTGTGCGTGGAGACGCTCGCGCAGATCGCGCACGACGCGCGCGGCGGTTGCGCGCAGCATGTACCCGTGCACGTACCCGGCCGCAGTCGACACGAGCAGCAGCGCGAACAGGCCGAGCACCGCCGACTGGAGGCTGTGGAGGTCGCGTTCGTGCAGAGCCACGTCGACCACGCGTCCTGCCAATGCCGGCAGAAGCAGCATGACCGCACTCGACACGCCCAGCGCCGCGAGCACGATGAGCAAACTCGGCCAGTACGGACGCGCCTGACCCAGGAGCCAGGCCATGGACGATCTCCATGGTGCGCGTGCGGGTCCGTTCTCTTCCATGCGTCGTGCGCGGCATCCTACACACCGCGCGTCGGACCCTTGCGTCGGACGCGCGCGGCGTTACAGCCGAGCCAGCTTGACGCGCCCGCGCCCGAGCAGCGCGTCGATGTCGCGCGCGAACGTCTCGCTGATCGCCACGCGGCAGTCCGTGCCGGCGCGCACGCGGCGCAGGCGTCCGTCGGCGCCGGTCACCTGCAGGTAGAGCGGGTTCTTGCCCTTGTGCCGCGTGAGCAGGGTGCGCAGGTCGGCCAGTGCCGGCTCGTCCTCGGGCGCGACCTGCACGAGCACGCCGCCCTGGAAACGCGCGAGGGCTTCCTCGATGCCGAGCACTTCTTCGAGCAACAACGCCGGCTCCTCGGCGCCCTCCTCGACCTTGGCGCGCACGACGACGATGCGGCCTTCCTCGATCTTCGCCTTGTGCTCCTCGTACGTGCGCGGGAAGCACGTGACGCCGACGCTGCCCTTCAGGTCCTCGAGGCGGAAGCGGCACATGCGCTTGCCGGCGAGCGAGCCTGACTTCACGATCACTTCGGACTTCGAGAGGATCAGCCCCGACACGGTGATGACCGTGCCGGAAGGCACCGAGGAGAGTTCGTCGATGCGCACGGTCGAGAGGAGCGAGAGCAACCCGCCGCGGTCCTCGAGCGGGTGGCCGGACAAGTAGAATCCGAGCGCTTCGAACTCTGCGCGCAGCGTTTCCGCGCGGGAGAATGCGCGCGATTCATCGATCCCGTCGCTCGCCGTCGTCGCCGCGCCGTTGCCGGCTCCGCTGCCCGCGCCATGGCCTTTCGCTCCGGAGTTCATCGGAACGGCGACGGGTCCGCCGAACAGGTCGCCCTGTCCAGCCTTGCGGTCGGCGGCGCGGCGCGCACCGTCGGACTGCGCGCGATCGAGCGCCGCGAGCACAGCGCCGCGATTGTGACCCTGGTTGTCGAAGCAGCCGCTCTTGATCAGCGCTTCCCACGTGACCTTGCCGACCTCCGTCGTCTCGAGCTCGTTGCACAGCTCGTGCAGAGTCGGCCGTTTGGCGAGCTCGCTCACGCGCGCGCGCGCCGCCACGAGCGCTTCGATCGCCTTCGGACCGGTGCCCTTGATCGCGCCGAAGCCGAATCGAATCGCGCGGTCCTCGGGCACGAACTCCCACTGCGAGCGCTCGATGCTCGGGGGCAGGATCACGACGTTCGCGCGCCGTGCATCGTCGAGGAAGTCCTTCACCTTCGACGACGAGCTCATCTCGCACGAGAGGTTCGCGGCGAGGAACGCGCTGCGGAAGTTGGCCTTCAAAAACGCAGTCTGGTACGTGATCACCGCGTAGGCAGTCGAGTGCGACTTGTTGAAGCCGTAGCCGCCGAACTTGAGGATGTTGTCCCACGTCTCGCGTGCGACCTGCTTGTCGCAGCCGTTCTTCACCGCGCCGTCCACGAACTGCGCTGAGTATTTCTCCATGATCTCGGGCTTCTTCTTGCCCATTGCCTTGCGCAGGTTGTCGGCTTCGTTCAACGCGAAGCCCGACAGCGCGCTCGAGATCAACATCACCTGTTCCTGGTAGACGATGCAGCCGTACGTGTCGCGCAGGATCGGCTCGAGCGTCGAGTGCGGGTACAGGATCGCTTCCTCGCCGTGCTTGCGGCGCGTGAACATCTCGACCATCCCCGACTCGAGTGGACCCGGGCGGTAGAGCGCGAGGATTGCGATGATGTCCTCGAAGCAGTCGGGCTTGATGCGCGCGAGCAGCTTTTTCATCCCGTCGGATTCGAGCTGGAACACACCCAGCGTGTCGCCCGCCATCAACAGCTTGTACGTGGCCTTGTCGCCCTCGGGCAACGCGTCGAGATCGGGTGCATCGTGTCCTTCCTGCCGGATGATCTGCAGGCACTTCTCGAGGATCGTGAGCGTGCGCAGCCCGAGGTAATCCATCTTGAGGAGGCCGAGCTCCTCGAGTTGCGGCGCCGACCACTGCGTGCAGATGTCGTCGCCGTTCTTGGCGAGCGGCACGTACTCGACGATCGGTTTGTCGGCGATGACCACACCCGCCGCATGCGTCGAGATGTGGCGCGCGAGGCCTTCGAGCGGCATCGAGAGCCTGAACAGCTCCTGGATGTCGGGTCGATCCTTCTCGAACGCGCGCAGCTCGGGATCCTTCGCGAGCGCCTCGTGCAGCGCCGGAGCGTTCGGTCCGGCCGGGATCTTCTTCGAGATCTTGTCGATCTCACCCAGAGGTATGTCCAGCGCGCGCCCGACGTCGCGCACGACCGTGCGCGAAGCCATCGTGCCGAACGTGACGATTTGCGCGACGTTCTCGTCACCGTAGCGGCGGCGCGTGTACTCGAGCACACGCCCGCGGCCTTCCATGCAGAAGTCGATGTCGATGTCGGGCATCGACACGCGCGAGCTGTTCAGGAAGCGCTCGAACAAGAGGTCGTAGCGCAGCGGATCGACCTTCGTGATGCCGAGCAGATACGCGACGATCGAACCCGCCGCCGATCCGCGCCCCGGGCCGACCGGGATGCCGTTGTCTCGTGACCAGCGGATCAGGTCCCACACGATGAGGAAGTAGCTGACGAAGCCGAGCTCGCGGATGACCTTGCGCTCGTACTCGACGCGCAACCGCGCCTTGCCGTTGTCCGCACCGTAGAACTTCGCGAGACCGATCTCGAGCAACCTGTCGAACAGCTCGTCGGCCGTTTCGTTCGTATCGGGCGTGAAGATCGGCAGGTGGTACTTGCCGAACTCGATCTCGACGTCGACCTGATCGGCCACGTCCATCGTCGCCTTCACGCTGCCTTCGAGGTCGCGGAACATGTGCGCCATCTCGGCGCGCGACTTGAAGTACAGCGTGTCCGTCTCGAACCGGAAGCGCTTCTCGTCCTTGCGCTTCGCACCCGTGTTGATGCAGAGCAACACGTCCTGCGCCTGGCAGTCCTCCTCGCGCAAGTAGTGGATGTCGTTCGTCGCGACGAGCGGGATGCCGGTCTTCTGGTGGATGTCGACGAGCGCTTCGTTCACGCGCACTTGCATGTCGAGCCCGTTGCGCTGCAGCTCGAGCCAGAAATGTTCCGGCCCGAAGATGTCGCGCCACGTCGCCGCGAGTTCCTGCGCTTCCTTCGCGTGACCCGCCAAGCACAACTGCGAGAGCTCGCTCGCGAGACAGCCCGACAAGCACGAGATGCCCGCCGCGTGCTGCTTCAACACCTCGCGGTCGATGCGCGGGCGGAAGTGGTAGCCCTCGAGGTACGCGATCGACGCGAGCTTGATGAGGTTCTTGTATCCCTCG
>JBBQNP010000206.1:0-6512 GCA_038330085.1 Planctomycetota bacterium
CTTGGTCGCGACGTACACCATCACCTTCTCGAGCACACCCGTGGGCAGCTCGTCGCCGCGCGAGAGACGGTTGACGATCTTGTTCTTGTCCGTTTCCTTGTTCTCGATGCGCGCGGTGTAGTCGTTGATCACCGCGAGCGAACTCTTGCGCTTGTCTTCGGTCGAGGAGTTCTCCGACGCTGCGAGGCACAGGAGCTTGACGCGGCGCAGTTCGTCGAACGTCGCCGTCTCATCGATCGTCGCGGCCTTGCCGGTCAGATCGTCGGTCACATCGGTGCCGAGTGCTGCCTTGACCTCGCGCAGCATCGAGCTCGTGTAGTCGCGCAACGCCTTCAAGAAGTCGCGCTCCGCGTCGCGGATGACCGCGAGCGCCTTGCTGCGCTCGGCGTCGGTCAGGTTGACACGTCGGCTGTACTTCTGCGCGTCGATCACGACGCCGCGCGTTCCCGGCGGCATGGTCAACGACGCGTTCTTCACGTCGACGCCGGCCTTGCCGAAGATCGCGTGCAGGAGCTTCTCTTCCGGTGTCAGCTCGCTCTTGCTCTTCGGCGCGACCTTGCCGACGAGGATGTCACCCGCTTCGACGAACGTCCCGATGCGCACGATGCCGGCGTCGTCCAGGTTGGACAGCGCCTTCTCGCCGACGTTCGGGATGTCGCGCGTGAACTCTTCCTTGCCGAGCTTGGTCTCGCGGATCTCGACTTCGTACTCCTCGATGTGGATCGAGGTGAACGTGTCGTCGTGCACGAGGCGCTCGGACACGAGGATCGCGTCCTCGTAGTTGAACCCGTCCCAGGGCATGAACGCGACGAGCAGGTTCTTGCCCAGCGCGAGCTCGCCGTTGCGCGTCGATGCGCCGTCGGCGAGGAGCTGACCCTGCTCGACCTTCTGACCTTCGGCCACGACAGGCCGGTGGTTCTGCGTGGTCCGCTCGTTCATGCCGCGGAATTTGGTGAGCTCGTACTCGTCGTCGCCGACCAGAATGGTCGTCGAATCGACGTAGCGCACCGTGCCGGCCTTCGTGGCGAAGATCGGCATGTTCGAGTTGCGCGCGACCGAAAGCTCCATGCCCGTGCCGACCACCGGCACCTCGGGCTTGAGCAACGGCACGGCTTGGCGCTGCATGTTCGAGCCCATCAACGCGCGGTTGGCGTCGTCGTGCTCGAGGAAGGGAATCAGCGCAGCGGACACGCCGATGATCTGGTTCGGAGAGACGTCGACGTAGTCGACTTCGCTCGGGGGAACCTCCAGGTTGTCGCCGTCGCGGCGCGCGAGCACGCGATCGCCGCTGATCGAGCCGTCCTTCTCGATCGAGAGGTCGGCCGGCGCCATCACGAGACCGACTTCTTCGTCGGCGCGCAGGTAGTCGACCTGGTCGGTGAGCTTGCCGTTCTTGACCTTGCGGTAGGGCGCGGTCAGGAAGCCGTACGCATCGAGCTTCGAGTACAGCGCGAGCGAGCTGATGAGTCCGATGTTCGAGCCTTCCGGCGTTTCGATCGGACAGAGACGACCGTAGTGCGACAAGTGCACGTCGCGCACGTCGAAGCCGGCGCGCTTCCGGTTCAAGCCTCCCGGTCCGAGCGCGGACAGACGCCGCTCGTGCGTGAGCTGCGACAACGGGTTCGCCTGGTCGACGACCTGCGACAATTCGCTGCGTCCGAAGAAGTACTCGACAGCGCTCGAGAACGTCTTGCTGTTGATCAGCGTGCGCGGCGAGACGGTTTCGGGGTTCTCGAGGTTCATGCGCTCTTGCGCGGTGCGGCGCAGCTTGAGCAATCCCTTGCGGAACTCGTCGGCCGCGAGCTCGGCGATCGTGCGCACGCGCCGGTTGCCGAGGTTGTCGATGTCGTCGATCTCGCCCTTGCCCGCGCGCAGGCCGACGATGTACTTGATCGAGTTGATGAAGTCGTCGGCTTGCAGGACCTGCACGTCCTCGCTCGTCGTTTGACCGAACTTTCGATTGAGACGGAAGCGTCCGACGCGACCGAGGCGGTAGCGCTGCGCGTCGAAGAACTTCTCGTGGAAGAGCTCGCGCGCCTTCTCGAGCTGCACCGGGTTGCCCGGGCGCAAGCGGCTGTAGATCTTGAGCAGAGCCTCTTCGTGGCTCTTGGTCGGGTCCTCGTGCAACGAGTTGATGAGGAGCATGTCCAGCTCCTCGACGTCGGCGTCGATCACTTCGACTTCGGCGAGATCGCTCGTGGCGATTTCTTGCGCCGCCGTCTCGGGGATCGGCATGCCCGAGGGCACGAGCACTTCACCCGTCTTGAGCACGACGATGTCACCGACCGCGATCTTGTCGGTGATGCTCTTCGCGAACGCGGTCTGCGTCTGAGACTTGCCCTTCTTGACGATCTGCGTCGGATAGAACTGACGCAGGAGGTCGCGGTCCGTCGAGAGGGTCTCCGACAGCGCGCGCAGGAGCGTCACCGCCGAGAACTTGCCTGACTGGTCGATGCGGACCGAGAGCGTGTCCTTCTTGGTGACGTTGAGCTCGACCCAAGAGCCGCGCTCCGGAATGATCCAGCAGCTGTGCAGCTTGCGGTTGTCCCCCGCCGTCGAGTGATCGAAGCTGAAGTCGACACCGGGCGAGCGGTGGAGCTGGCTGACGATCACGCGCTCCGAACCGTTGATGATGAACTCGCCGCCGCCGACCATCACCGGGATCTCGCCCAGGTACACCTCTTCCTCGACCGGCTCGGGCTTGATCAGGCGCAGGCGCACCTTGAACGGATAGCCGTACGTGAGGCGCAGCTTGCGGCACTCGTCGATCGTGTAGCGCGGACGCCCAAGGTCGTACCCGACGTACTCGAGGCACATCGTCTTGTCGTACGAGTAGATCGGGAACACCTCGCGCAGGAGGAGCTCAAGACCCTGGTTGTCACGGTTGCCCTGCGGGACCTCGGGGCTCAGGAATTCCTGATACGCCTTGGTCTGGATCTCGACCAGGTTCGGGAGATCGACGATGGCCGGATAGCGGCCGAACGTTCGCACGGGGACGTTGGTTTCGATCATGGAGACCACTTACCGCCAGCCGCCGGATCACGGTGCAAGATCGCGGACGAAGAGCTGGGCAAAGTCGACCTGGATGACGAGTGACTCGCTGTCGGACGGAGACGAAACGAATCAGCTCGAGGAGAGAACGGTGCGGGGATGAAACGCGGCACCGCTCGAGCGGTGCGGAGACGAAGAGACCCTGAGGAGAATGGATCGGCGCCTTGCTTCGGAACGAAGGTTCAGGCTTCGGGGACGAAGGCTCAGCGAGAACGCAAACGACTGCAGGGGCGGACTTCATTCGGATGCTGTCGCGCGCTGCGATCGCGACAGGAGCCCGGATGAAACGACGTCGTGAACGGTGGATCGGAACGGGGCGAGCAGTACGAAAGACGGTGCAAAAAGGACGTGAGACGCTCGAAAGTGCAACGACGATTGCTGCGCGGAGGCGGGACGAGAGGACCGAAGGCGAAGCACTTTCCCCGGAAGGCGGACCGGGATCGGCGGCATCCTGACGTTGGAAACCGGGCGTCGGAGGCCGGACGTTGTAGGCGAAGTTACACGATCTCCCAAGGGGCACGCAAGCGCAATGCCACTTGGAAGCGTGTGACGCCGATGTCGTCCGGGACCACGCCGGCCCAGGTCAGGAGACCTTGACCTTGGCGCCCGCGGCTTCGAGCTGCGTCTTGAGGGCCTCGGCTTCGTCCTTGGTGACGCCGGCCTTGACCTGCTTGGGTGCGCCGTCGACCAGGTCCTTGGCTTCCTTCAAGCCCAGGCCCGTGATCGCGCGGACGACCTTGATGACCTCGATCTTCTTCTCGCCGGCGGCTTCGAGGCTCACGTCGAAGGAGGTCTTCTCCTCCTTCGCGGCGGCCGGGCCGGCGCTCGCGGCGGCGGCTGCGACCGGTGCTGCGGCGCTGACGCCCCAGTGGCCTTCGAGGTGCTTGACCAGCTTGGACGCCTGGAGGAGGGTCAGGCCGTCCAGCTTGCTGACGATGGCCTGGAGGTCCGGCTCGATGACGTTCGTTTCAGACATGACGATGACCTTGGATGTTTTGAAGTCGGGCTTCGATGGAGGGGACGGATCAGTGGGTGAACCCCGCTCTCGACACGAGTCGGCCGAGCGCGGGTTGGAGGGTTTTGCTCAGGCGGCCGGAGCGGGCTCGGCTGCGGCAGGCTGACCTGCCGGAGGCTGAGTCTTCTCGAGCTGCTCGGCCCGAGCCTGGAGGACGCGCACCAGACCCGAGGGCACCTGGTTGACGAGGGTGACGAGGCCGCGGGAGGGGGCGGCGATGAGGCCGACCAACATGCCTTGCAGCGTCTTCTTGTCGGGAACGTCGGCCAGCGCCGTCGCGTCGTTCGAGTCGAGGAGACGACCTTCGAGGACAGCCGCGCGGATCTTGACCTTGCCGGCCTTCTTGACCTCGGCGCTGGTGAAGAGCTTGGCCGCGTACACGACGGCTTCGGCGCTGCCGTAAGCGATCGCGGTGTTGCCGACGATCACACCGTCGGCGACCTCGAAGCCGCGCTCCTTGAGGACGAGACGGGCGAGCGAGTTGCGCACGAGCGTGATCTTGCCGCCCTTCGCCGCCAGCTTGTTGCGCAGGCCTTCGTTCTCCTTGGCTTTGAGCGCGTCCCAGGAGAGGACGACCAGGCCTTCGGCGCCGCCGAACTCTGCGTTGAGCTCGCGCACGACCAGGCGGTTGACGAGGTTCGGCTCGCGCTTCACGTCATTCGACATGGGTCACCTCCCAGGAGATCAGGACGCCCGGGCCCATCGTCGTGGACACGGAGATCTTGCGCAGGAATGCGCCCTTCACGGCTGCGGGACGCAGCGTGGAGATGTGCTCGAGGAACGCGGTCAGGTTGGCCTGCAGGTCCTCGACCGCGAAGCTCTTCTTGCCCAGCGACGCGTGGATGTTGCCGCCGGCGTCGGTGCGGAACTCGACCTTGCCGGCCTTGAACTCCTTGACCGCGGCAGCGACGTCGGGCGTCACCGTGCCGGACTTGGGGCTCGGCATCTTGCCCTGCGGACCGAGCACTTTGCCGAGCTTGCCGACGTGCTTCATCATGTCCGGGCTGGCGATGCAGATGTCGAAGTCGGTCCAGCCGCCGAGGATCTTGTCGGCGAGATCACCCGCTCCGACTTCGTCGGCGCCGGCGGCCTTCGCGGCGGCGGCTTTTTCGCCGTCGGCGAAGACGATGACCTTGACCGTTTTGCCGAGGCCCTTGGGCAGCGACACGGCGCCGCGCACGAGCTGGTCGGTCTTCTTGGGATCGATGCCCAGGCGCACCGCGATCTCGACGGTCTCGTCGAACTTCGCGGGCGGCAGGCCCTTGAGGACCTTGAGCGCTTCGCCCGGGTCGTAGACCTTGTTGCGTTCCACCTTGGAGGCGGCCTGCAGGAATCGTTTGCTGTGCTTGACCATGTGCGTGTGCCTGCTCAGCCTTCGACCGTGATGCCCGAGGAACGGGCTGTGCCTTCGATGATGCGCATGGCGGCCTTCATGTCGCGCGCGTTGAGGTCCGCCATTTTGACTTTGGCGATCTCCTCGACTTGCTTGCGGGTGACCTTGCCGACGATCTGCGTGCCGACGGCGCCGGCTCCGCTCTCGACGCCGGCGGCCTTTTTCAGGAGCACGGATGCGGGCGGTGACTTGAGGATGAAGTCGAACGTGCGGTCTTTGTAGACCGTGATCTCGACCGGGATGATCAGGCCCATTTGGGAGCGCGTTGCGTCGTTGAACTGCTTCACGAACGCAGCGATGTTCACGCCGTGGGAGCCGAGCGCGGGGCCGACCGGCGGGGCGGGGGTCGCCTGCCCGGCGGGGCACTGCAGCTTGATTTTGCCTGTTATCTCTTTGGCCATGGGTAGAGGGCAGCGTGTCAGGGGGCAGAGAGGAGGAGGACGGAGCGGATCGAGTCGGGTGAGTGGAGCGGGGTGAGTTGGAGGGGTATTAGTTGGAGCGTGCTCTGATCAAGCTGGCGGCGGCTTCGCTCGCCGCTGTCGAGTTGGTGTAAAGGGAAGGCGCTGCCGGGGCTACACGGCCTCGACTTCCCAGTACTCCAACTCGACGGGCGTCGGTCGCCCAAAGATGGTGACGATGACCTTGACAGTCCCCTTCTCAGGGTTGACCTCGTCGACCGAGCCGTCGAAACCGTCGAAGGCGCCCGACTTGATCTTGACCATGTCGCCCTTGTGCAGGCCGATGGTCACCTGCGGGCGCGATTCGGAGTCCGACATGCGCGCGAGGATCGCTTGCACTTCGGCGTCGGTGAGCGGCGTCGCTTCGCCGCGGCTGCCGAGGAAGTCGCGCAGACCTTCGATCTCGCGCAAGGTGTTGCGTGCCTTGAGAGCGCGCGCATCCTCGGAGTCGTCTGGTCGGCTTGGACCATCAGGTAGCCGGGGTAGAGCTTCTTGTTCTTGACTCGTTTCTTCCCGTTCTTGAGGTCGGTGACCCGCTCGAACGGAACGAGCACTTGCGGCACGAGGTCCTGCACGCCGGCCATCTTGAGGCGCG
>JBBQNP010000207.1:0-6478 GCA_038330085.1 Planctomycetota bacterium
GGCGGGTTCTTCCAGGGTGCCGCGGCGATCATCGCGCAGGATCGCGAGATCTTCGCGCTCGTCGGCGGATCGATCGCCACCTACGACGTGACGCGTCCCACAGGCGGAGCGATCACTTCGAACGTGAACGTGCCGGGATCCAACTCGCTGCTGCGCCAGGCATCCGGCACGAGCACGATGTTCGGCTCGTGGCAACCCGGCGGCGGCGTGAGCATGCGCGGCATGGTCATCGGCGCGGTTCAGTGACGAACGCGCGGACGGAGCCACAGCACCTCTCGTCAGGAACACTGGCTGACGGCGCCAAGCACCACCGCGTTTTGCACCGGACCCGAAACGAAGATCGCCGCGGCCTTTTCGGCAGCGGCGATCTTGTTCACCTCGTGGTGACGTGGGACGAGAGAGCGGGCGTCAGTTCACCCAGAGAACCGACAACCCGTTCGTCAGGTTGAACGTCTCCGGATTGCAGAACGCCGCTGCGTTGCGGTACCACACCTGGTACGTGCGCGTCGTCGGTCCGCTGCCCATCGGAATGCCGCCGCGCACCGAGAGCTGCGGGTCGAGGATCTCGGGGAACGCCGACGCTCCGTTCGAGTTCGTCTTCGTCGCCAGACGCACGATGGTGCCGCCCGCGCAACGCAGACCGTCGCCGAACAGGCCTCCGTTCCCGCCGGCCACCTGGGTCGTGCCCTGGAAGTACAACGCGGACGCGTTGGGCATCCCGGATCCGTCCAGGATCAGGCTGTCGTTGCTGAGGAACGCACTGCCGGTCGAGCCCAGGTGGGCACCGGCCGGGAGGATCGAGTTCGGGCAGCCGTTGCCCGCCGCACCCGGACCGCACGGACAAGCCGTACCCGATCCGTCGCCGAAGCAGTAGGTGGTGGCCGTCGGTTGGCACTCGTCCGGCACGCCGTTGTTGTCAGCGTCCAAGCTCGAGCCCGAATCGATGTCGCAGCCGTCGTGCACGCCGTTGCCGTTGCAGTCGGTGATCGTGCCGGGGACCATCTTGAAGATCTCGCCGCCCTGATCGCAGATGTACAGCTCGCCGTTGGCGTCCTGTCCGAACGAAGTGATCGAGTTGATCGCGAGCCCGCTGCCCGGAGCGAGTTGCGCCGTGCGGTTCGTTTGGTTCGTGATCGTCGCGCCGTTCCAGCCGAACGAGAAGATCTGGTTGCTGCAGTAGTCGGCGTAGAAGTACACGCCGTCCCAGCCGCACAGGCTCGAGCCGCGGTAGCGGTAGCCGCCGGTGATCGAGCACGCGCCGCCCGAGTGCGTGTACGTCGTGACGGGGTACGTCAGCGCCGCGTCGTTGCACGTGCAACCCGACAGACCGGTGCAGCTCAAGCCTTCCATGCAACGCCAGCCGAGGTTCAGACCGCCTTGGCCTGCGGGGATGAAGTCGACTTCCTCGATCGCGTTCTGGCCCACGTCACCGATCCAGATGTCGCCGGTCATACGGTCGAAGCTGCTGCGCCAGGGGTTGCGCAAACCGAAGAGCCAGATCTCGCCCAATGCGTTGGGGTTGCCGACGAAGGGGTTCGTCGCCGGGATGTGGTAGTTCTTCGCCGCATCGGTGGGGAAGTCGTCGGAGTCGACGTCGATGCGGTGCATCTTGCCCAGGTAGTTGAGCTTGTTCTGCGCGTTGTTGGGCGGGTCGTTGCCCGATCCGCCGTCGCCCGTGTCGATGTACAGGTAGTTGTCGGGACCGAACGCGATCCAGCCGCCGTTGTGGTTGGTGTTCGTCGGGTGCAGGAACGTCATCACCGGCATGGCGCTCGTCGCATCCGCCGTCGTCGACGTGGCGAAGGGCGGGTTCGCCGTGTAGCGCACGACCTGGTTGTTGCCGCTCGAGTTCGTGTAGTAGACGAAGAAGTAGCCGTTGTTCGCGTAGTCAGGGTGGAACGCGAGGCCGAGGAGTCCCTGCTCGTTGCCGGTGGCAACAGGGCTGACCGACAAGAACGGCGTCGCGTTCAGCGTGTTGCCCGGGATGTTCAGGATGCGGATGCGGCCGGTGTTGCCGCTGCGCTGCTCGATGATGAAGAGTCGGCTCGTGTCGCCCGGGGGCTCTGTGACGTAGAGAGGCAGCGTCAGCCCGTTGGCGACGCGCGTCGTGTGCAACGGAACGGCGTGGGGCGCTTGCCCCCGCGTGCTTTGGAGCGGGACGAGCGCCGCAAGGAGCGCCAGTCCAGCGAGTGTGAATATCTTGGTCGAGAACATGGATGATCCTGAGTATCTGCCGGTGAGAGAGGGCGGCGAATCGTGGACGCCGCGTGTCGAGCGTAACCGCCGGCGAAGATCCGCGATAGGCGCAGCGCGGCGTACAGAGTGCAGAATGCTCCCCCAAGCGTAAGGCCTCTTCCGTGGCGCGGTCGGCTCGGGAGCCGGTGCCCTCCGGAAAGATCGGGCTTGCATTCGCTCCCGCGCACGAAAAGCCTCGAAATAAAGGCTGTCGTGAGAAGGCCGAGGCCCGTTTCTACACTGTGCCGGACGCACTGACATGCACGGCATACCGGCCGCTGCACCCTTGAGCTCCCCCACCCACACGACCCGCCCCCTGCGCGGACTGTACGTGACGCAGTTCCTGGGCGCGTTCAACGACAACGCGTTCAAGCTCATCGTCGCACTCCTGGCGATGCGCGCGGTCGACGCGCTCGATCCGTCGCTCTCGACGCTGACGCGCGAGATGCACGAGCAGGTGATCACCGCGCGCGCGTTCCTCGTCTTCTCGATTCCGCTGATCGTGCTGTCGTTGCCGGCGGGTCTCCTGGCCGACCGCATCGCCAAGCGATCACAGATCGTGCTCGTGAAGTGCCTCGAGCTCGTGTTGATGGCGGCGGGGACGGTGATCCTCGTCGCGCTTCAGGATCCGGGCGCGTGGCTGTTCGTCGTGCTGGCGGGGTTGGGGGTGCACAGCGCGCTGTTCAGCCCGGCCAAGTACGGCATCGTGCCGGAGCTCGTGCCGCACAAGGAGCTGTCGCGCGCCAACGGTCTGCTCGAGACATGGACGATGGTCGCCATCATCGCGGGCTCGGCGGCGGGGCCGTTGCTGCTCGAGCGCGCGGGACCGTCGCCGTGGATCGCACTCCTCGTGCTGACGTGTCTCGCGGTCGTCGGTTTGTGGTTCTCGACGACGATCCCGCGCGTGAGCGTCGTGCGCAAGCCGGTGTCGCTCGGGCGCACGTTGAGCGAAGGCTTCGAAGCCGTGCGCACGATCCGCGTGCTGCGCTTGGCGATCCTTGGTTTGGCAGTGTTCTGGTGCCTCGCCACTGCGGTCGGGCAGATCGTGTTCGCGCACGCGCACACGGGCCTCGGACTTTCGAAAGCGTTGGCGGGGCTGCCGCTGGCCGTGATGGGCCTGGGGTTCGGAGTCGGTGCGCTGGCGGCCGCGCGTCTCTCGCAGAACCGCGTCGAGCTTGGCCTCGTGCCCCTCGGCGGCATCGGGTTCACGATCGTGCTCGTGCTGCTGGGCTCGCTCGATCCGGGGCGCAACGTGGCCATCGCGTTGATGTTCCTGCTCGGGTGCGCGTCGGGTCTGCTCGTGATCCCTCTCAATTCGCTCGTTCAGTGGCAAGCACCCGAGGATCGGCGCGGCTCGGTCATCGGCGTCGCGAACGTCCTGCAGTACGGCGGGATGCTGCTCGGGACGCTCGGGCCGATGTTCGCGGCACCACAAGGCGTGAGCGTCGCGCACATGTTGCTCGGACTGGGCGTGTTCGCGCTGTTCGGGACGTTGTGGGCGCTGTGGTTGTTGCCCGAAGCATTGCTGCGGCTCGTGTTGGTGCTCGTTGCACGGACGATCTACCGCTTGCGCGTCACCGGCCTCGAGAACGTGCCCGAGAAAGGCGCGGCTCTGTTTGCCCCCAACCACGTCGCGATGATCGACGGCTTGTTCCTCATGGCGGTGATCGACCGGCCGATACGGTTCCTCATCGATCGCGCGCAGTACGAGCTGTGGTGGCAGAAGCCGTTCATGAAGGCGCTCGACGCGATCCCGATCAGCGCGAGCGGCGGTCCGCGCGAGATCCTGCGTGCGCTGCGCGAGGCCGGGAAACACCTCGACGAAGGGCACCTCGTGTGCATCTTCCCCGAGGGTCAGTTGACGCGAACCGGCATGATGCAGCCGTTCCGACGCGGCATGGAGCGGATCGCGCGCGGACACGGCGCGCCGATCATCCCGATCTATCTCGGCGGGGTGTGGGGCAGCATCTTCAGCGGCGCGCACGGCAAGTTCGTGACGAAGGTGCCGGAGCAGATCCCCTATCCCGTTTCGATCGCGTTCGGCGCGCCGATGCCCGATTCGTCGAGTGCTGCGCAGGTGCGGCGCGCCGTCGTCGACTTGTCGGAGACCGCGTGGCGCAAGGACGCCGAGACGCGCGAGCCACTGCACCGCGCGTTCATGCGCACGGCACGCCGGCATCCAGGGCAGCACGCTGCGCACGATGCGCTGTCGGGTGAAGTGTCGCGCGTGAAGTTGCTCACCGGGGCGATCGCGCTCGCGCGGCACTTCCGCGCGCGTTGGAGCGATGAGACGGCGATCGGGATCCTGCTGCCACCGAGCGTCGCGTCGATCTCGCTCAACATTGCCTGCGCGATCGCGGGCAAGCCGAGCGTCAACCTGAACTACACAGCCGGACGCGCGGGAATGGAGTCCGCGGCGAAGCAGGCCGGGTTGAAGCGCATCATCACCAGCCGCGCGTTCTTCGAGAAGGCCAAGCTCGAGCTGCCGACGACGGTCGAGATCGTGTTCCTCGAGGACGAGCGCAAGGAGATCACGTCTTGGTCCAAGCTGCGCGCGCTGATGTCCGCGCGGTTTGCATCGGTAGCGAGCATCGAGCGCTCCTGCGGCGCAACGCGCGCGCCCAAGATGGACGACGTCGTCACGATCATCTTCTCGAGCGGCTCGACCGGCGAACCGAAGGGCGTGCCGCTCACGCACGCGAACCTGGCCGCGAATGCCGCCGGCATTGCGCAGGTGTTCGGGGGTCGGCGCGGCGACGGATTGCTCGGGATCCTGCCGCTCTTCCACTCGTTCGGCTACCTCGCAGCATGGTTCGCGCTGATCGAGGGCATCTTCATCGCCGCGCAACCGAACCCGCTCGACGCCGCCGCCGTTGGTGAGATCGTCGAGTCGAAGAAGCTCACGCTGATGATCTGCACGCCGACGTTTCTGCAGATCTACATGCGCCGCGTCGCTCCCGCGCAGTTCGGCAGCTTGCGCATCGTGATGGCGGGCGCTGAGAAGATGCCCGAGAGGTTGGCGGTCGCGTTCGAAGAGCGCTTCGGCATCCGTCCGATCGAGGGTTATGGCACGACCGAGTGCTCGCCCGCGGTCGCCGTGTCGACGCCGACGGTGAGGACGGCCGGGATCCATCAACCCGGTTCCAAGAAAGGCAGCGTCGGTCAACCGTTGCCGGGCGTCACGTTGAAGGTGGTGAATCCCGACACGTTCGCCGAGTTGCCCGCCGGCGAGCCCGGCATGTTGCTCGTGCGCGGGGCGAACGTGATGAGCGGTTACCTCGGACGTCCCGACTTGAGCGCGCAAGTGTTGCGCGACGGTTGGTACGTGACGGGCGACATCGCGGTGCTCGACGACGAGGGCTACTTGCGGATCACCGATCGCCTGTCGCGCTTCAGCAAGATCGGCGGCGAGATGGTGCCGCACGGCAAGGTCGAAGACGCGCTGCAGCAAGCCGCCGGCGCCGACGTGCAGGTGTTCGCCGTGACCGCGTTGCCCGACGAGAAAAAGGGCGAGCGTCTCGCCGTGCTGACGACGCTCGACGCCGATAAGTTGCCCGCAGTGTTGGAGAAGCTGTCGAAGATGGGCCTGCCCAACCTCTTCGTGCCGCGACTCGATGCGTTCGTGAAGGTCGACGCCCTACCGGTCCTCGGCACCGGCAAGATCGACCTGAAGCGCGTGAAGCAGATCGCCGCCGAGCAACTGACCGCGCGCGCGGGGTGAGTCGATCTCCACGCGTTTCGCTCGGAGTGGGATGGTCGGGCCGCGCCACGCGCCGGTTGCCCATTCCGACATCGACACGCGGTCGACTCCGTATTCATCCCGAAGTAGACACTGCTAGCGCTTCAAGTGAGCAATAGCACTCCATTGACCGATCAAACGGGCGAATGGTCGGCGTTGATCGCGGTCGACCCGCGTCGATCAGGACGCCGGTTGCGGCGGCGTCACGCTGATCGCGCGGTACACGACGGCGCCGAGGATCGCGCCGAGGATCGGTGCGAGCCAGAAGAGCCACAACTGCTCGATCGCCCAACCGCCTTGGAACACGGCGACGCCCGTGCTGCGCGCGGGGTTCACCGACGTGTTCGTGACCGGGATGCTGATCAGGTGGATCAGCGTCAGCCCCAGGCCGATCGCGATCGGCGCGAAGCCGTGCGGCGCGAGCTTGTCCGTCGCGCCCAGGATGATCACGAGGAACATGCCGGTCATCACGACCTCGCACACGAAGCCGGCCATCAGCGAGTA
>JBBQNP010000208.1:0-6361 GCA_038330085.1 Planctomycetota bacterium
GGACACGATCGGGATCTTGTTCAGGATCGGAACGCCGGACTGGTTGTCCTGCTTGTCCGACACCTTCAAGCCGCCGAGCATGACCGTGCCGCCGTCGGGCATCGGGATCGAGGTGCGCACGCGCTGGATCTCGACTTCGGGGAGCTGGATCGTGACCGAGTTCTGCGAACCGAGGGTCGTCACCACTTCCCGGATGGGGCGGTGCAGGTTCGCGATCGTCGGACGCAGCTCGAGCGTGATGAAGCGGCGGTCAGCCGACACCACCGGGCGCACGTCGAGGACGACGCCGTCCTGGACCACGTTGACGATCGGGTCGGCGATCGAGGCCGCTTGCGCGATCTCGACGTTGAAGTCCTGCACGTAGGCGACCTGGTTCAGGACCGAGAGGTTGCCGCGTGCGGTGTTGTGCACCGTGATGCGCGGGCTCGTCACCAACTCGACGCGTTCTGACTTGCTGACCGCGCGCAGGATGAGCTGGAACTGCAGGTCGTTGAGGTACGTCCACTGGAAGGACGCACCGCCCGATCCGGTGAGCACGTTCTGGTCGCCCAGCGTCGTGTCGTAGAGCTCTTCGACGCGAGCGCGCGCGTTTTCCTTGCCGCCGCGGTCGTAGAACGCGCCGAGGTCGGTGTTGTTGCCGATCTCCCGGCCAAGGTCCTGCTGGGTCGACGCGTCACCGAAGTCGTTGAAGAACGCGTTCGTGCCCAGGCCCGGCTGGCCGAGGCCGCGGAAGTCGACTCCGATGTCCTCGAGGAAGTTGTCCTCGACCTTCAGGAAGCGCGCCTGGATGTCGACCATGATGCCGGTCGCTTCGCGCAAATCGTCCAGCAGCTTCTGGATCTGCTCGTGCACTTCCGGCGTCTGGTGCACGACCATCGTGCCGTTGCTGATGCGCAGCGAGTTCTGCGGGTCGTCGGTCCACGACGAAGGCGCCACGTTGTTGCGGATCAGGTTGTCGAGCGCCGAGTCGGTGATGACGTTGGCTTCGCGCGCGGTCTTGTCCTCTTCGGCGAGTTGCACGCCGCCCGAGGGCGCCACGTTCATCTCGCGACCCGGGAAGTCGGGGATCGGGTGCACGAGGTCGCGCACTTCGTAGTTCTTCAGGACCTGGCCGCCCTTGGTCTCGTCCTTCGTGACGAACTTGACGACGCCGTCCTCGATCTTCCACTTCAGGTTGTCGTGGGTCTCCGAGATGATGTCGAGCACCTTGCGCACGCTGCGCTCGGGCAGGTCGAGCTTGATCGTGCGCTGCTCGTCGTCGAGGTCCGTCTTGACCTTCGGGCTGATCATGAAGTTGATGCCCGTGAGCGTCTGCAGGAACGCGGCGATGTCGTCCAGCGAGGAACCGTTGCCGTCCGGACCCAGGAACTTCGGCGAGAAGCGCACCTGGTCGAGGCGGTCGAGGACCATCTGCTTGTCCGCCGCGCTCGTCTGCGCCAGCGCCGTGAACTCGAGCGGAACACGCTTTTCGACGTCCTTCCAGCGCTTGAGGTCGTCGAACACGAGAGCCTCGTTCTGCACGACGTTCATCGTGTCGATCTGCTCCATCGTGCGGATCCACTGCTCGCGGTAGTGGCGCCGGTTCGCCTCGTCCGTCTTCGCGTGACGGCTCTCGCGCGCCACATCACGCAGCTCGGTCGCGGCCTTGTTGCCCGGGTCCTCGAGCAGGATCTGGTTGCACAGGTCCTCGGCGCGTCCGAAGTTCTCGTTCAGGTAGGCCGTGTTCGCGTCGGCGTAGAGCGTGCGCAGCTTGTTCTCGCGGTACTGCGCTTCCTGCAGCTCGCGCTGTTCCTTGGCCTTCTTCGCGGCCTCGACGGCTTGTTGATCCTTGGTGGAACGCGCTTCGTCAGCGAGGCGTTCCGCGGTGGCCAGCTCGCCCGCGACGACCTTGTGGTCGAGCGCGTCGGTCGCGATCAGCGGGTTGTAGCGCAGGATCATCTCGGCCTGGCGGTACTGCTCGATCGCGGTCTCGTAGTCGCCTGCCGCCAGCGCGTTCTTGCCGCGCAAGCGCGCGTCCTCGGCGGCCATGCGCGCTTGAGCGCGGCGCACGAGCTCCTGCTCGACGGCGTCGTGCATGAAGGACGATGCGTCGGCGTACTTGTCGCCCATCAGGGCCTGCACGCGGCGCAACTTCTCGCGCGCGGGCTGGCTCGTCGGGTCGAGCTCGAGCGCGGCCGAGTAGGCCTTGAGCGCGCCCGGGAGGTCGGCTTGATCGAGAAGGCGGTCACCCTCTTCGATCGAAGCCTGGGAGAGGAACGCACCCTGCTGGCGCTGGCGCTGCAGTCGAGCGGCGTCGTCCGCCGGCGTTGCCTGCTGCTCTGCGACAGCCGAAGCAGAGGCTTCGGTGGCCTGGCCGTTCTTCTCCGAGCCAGCCTGTCGAGCGTCCTCGCGCTCGTAGGTCTCGTCGGACATACCCATCGAGGGTTCGGCCGGCGGAGTTTTGCTGGACTTGCAAGAGCAGGGGATCGCCACGAGGAGCGGGGCGACGAGGAGGAACCTCAGATGCATGGAACAAGACCCTTCTGGCCGCGGCGCGATCGCCGACGGTCACGAATGCCTGTGAAAAGGGAGGCAGCGAAGAGGGAGGGATGGGAAGCGAGGGTGCGCACAGCAACCAGTTCGCGACGCACGTGGGTCGAAGGCGAGCACGCTCGGAAGGAGCACTCTGAAGCCGTGAAGCGAAGACCCTCGATGAGGATCTGCGCTGTGAGGGCAACCGGGATGGGGCAGGCGTCAACCAACGGATACAAGGAGGCGTCGACGTGAGGGGGGGAGGGAGACTCCGTGCGTCGCGGTCGATGCGGTGGCGACGGATTGGATCCGTCGACAACACAAGACTGCGGGTGGACGCGCGGGGGGTCTGGCGTGTCCGAACCGCGGAGGCTCGGTCGTGGGAGGGGCGGTAGACCGGGGGGAGTTGAGTCGGGGGATTGTGGAAAGTTGCAGCGGAAGGGAGCTGGTGCAGCAGGTCTGCTCACCGCGGCGCGCGCGGCAGGGCCGAGATCAGGAGATCGAGTCGCAGGGTCGAACCGCAGTCGTGGTGGTCGTCGCGGATCCGGTTGGATCGCGCGGTCGACCTCTGCCGTTCGGGAGTACAGCCGTTCGAGATCACGGCCGTTCGGGATCACAGCCGTTCGAGTTCACAGCCGTCGGTGTCACAACCGTCCGGTATCCGATCCGCGGCTCGCACCCGGTTGCAGTTCGAAGGCTTCGATCTCGGCGCGCGCGACGAGTCCAAGGTCCTCGACTTGCGGGGGGGCAGGTTCGAGTTTTCCGCGGCGTGGAAGGGGGATTCCAGCTCGCAGGTCAGGTGAATTTCGGACAGAGCGGCCCGGGAGGATAGCGATGACCCTCGGGAGGGTCAACGTTCCTTGACGTTCGCTGAACGTGCGCCGGAGCCTCGATCGGAACGCGTCGGAACGCGAGCCCGTCGGGGCGCGCACCCTACCCTGGGCATGATCGCCAGTAACGGAACGAGTGTCGGACCGCCGGCTCCAAACCCTCCTCAACCCATCTGTGAGCCGCCCTTGCGCGGCAGGCCGAGCACGTCCATGGCGATCTGGATGTCCTTCCAGCACTCCTTCTTCTCCCCCGGGCTGCGCAATAGATAGGAAGGATGGAACGTCGGCACGATCTTGCGCCCACCCTTCACGTGGACCTTCTGGCGCATGGCGCCCATCGGGGCCTGGATTCCGAGCACGTGGCAGGCGGCGTGACGGCCGAGCGGGATGATGACCTTGGGGTCGAGGAGTTCGATCTGACGGTCGAGCCACGGCGTGCAGGTCGCCTTCTCCTCCGTCGTCGGCTCGCGGTTGTCGGGCGGACGGCACTTGAGCACGTTGGCGATGTGCACCTCGCGGCGCGGGATGCCCATGCCCTTCTCGATGATGTCCGTGAGCAACTGCCCCGAGCGTCCGACGAAGGGCACGCCCGTGCGGTCCTCGTCGGCACCGGGGGCTTCGCCGACGAAGAGCACGCCGCGGCCGCCCTCGCCGTCCATGAAGACGGTCTGCGTGCGCGTCTTGCACAGGCTGCAGGCCTGGCAGACGGAGACGGCGGCGCGCAGCTCGTCGAGGTTTTGCGCGGCAGCGGCTTGCGCGGTGACGTCGGCGGCGGTGCGCGCGGGAACGTGCGCGGAGCTTGGCATCGACGGCTTGCGCGCGGGCTCACGGCGAGCCGGTGCCGGTTCGCGCGCCGGCGTCGGCGCGGGGCTCGGCGTGGCCTTCTTGGCGGACGCGGACGAAGCGGGTTTCTTCGACACGCGGAAGCTGCGACCGAGGGTCTGCTTGCGGCGTGTATGCCGTGCGAGGGCATGCGCCAGGGCGCCGAGCTCGTCGGCTTCGCTGTTCGAATCTCCTGCACTGCGAGCACTGCTGTCCATGCACGGATCCTAATGTCGGGTGACGAGGGCACGCGAGCCTTTCGTGGGGCGCGAGCCTCATGTCCCCGAGCCACGTGTCCCGCGGGCGGATCCAGTCGATTCGAGGCCGAGCTTGCGCGTCGGCGGGGCCTGCGGATCTGATGGTGGCGTGAAACGGTCCGTCGATTTGCCGCACGGTTCCCGCTCGAGCGCGCGCCTGCTCGAGTCGCTCGTTCTGGCGGCGTCGTGCTCGTTCGCGGCGGGGATCGCCGGCTGTTCGCAAGAAGCCAGCTCCGCTCCGCCGGCGAAAGTCCAAACCGCAGCCGCGCCGATCGTGGCGCGCAAGCACGTGCACTCGCCGGAACTCGACGCCTTGCGTGCCGCCCTGGATCGCGGCGACCGCGACGGTGCGCGCGCTGCCCTCGATGCAGCCACGAGCGCGGGCCAGGAAGAGGCGTTGTTGCGCGCGCGCTTCGCCGCGCTCGATCCGAGCGGGACGATGGACGCGTTGCGCGGGATCGAGGCTGCGCGCAAGGCCGATCCCAAAGACCCCGACGTGTACGCGACCGCGGCCGAGATCTATGCGGCGCACGGCTCGTTCGAAACGGCCTGGGTCGAGATCCAGCGCGGCATCGAAGCGTGCGGCGAGACGCCCGAGCTCTTGCGCGCGCGCGGCGTCACGTGGATCTGTCGCGAGAACGGCGCGGCGAAGGGCTTGGAGCAGCTCGAGCGTGCGCGATCGATCGATCCCGACCTGCCGTTCATGTCGCACGCGCTCGCGCAAGCGCACTTGTTGGTCGCCAAGTCGGAGCAGCAGAAGAAGAACATCGACGCGGCGCTGTCCCATGTCCGCGCGACCTTGCAGTACGAGCCATCCGACGTCGATGCGCGGCGGCTCCTGTCGGAGTTGCAGGGTGCGCGCGGGGATTTCGACGGCGCGATCGCGACGATCGAAGCGCTCGTGCACGACGGACAACCGCTCGGCGCGGAGCTGGCTTCTCTGCACAAGAAGTCCGGCATGGCGCTGCTCCTCGAACACGATCGTGCGAAGGCCATGGAGCAGTTCGCGCTCGCACGCGAGGGCGGGCTCTCCGACGACGAGCTCGGCACGGGCGCGCGCCTGCTCGCCGAAGAGGCCTCGGGCCGTATCGACAAAGGCGTCGCGGCGTTCGAGAAGGGCGACCGCGCGGGCGCCGAGTCGCTGTTCCGCTCGGCGTTGCGCTTCGATCCGACGTCGCTCGCGGGGCGCAACCACTTGGCGGTCGTCCTGTACGAGGACAAGCGCTGCGCGGAGGCTGTGACGTTGTGGCAAGGCGTGATCGCGGACGCGCGCAAGGAGCTGATCGTGCTGCCCGAGCCGGTGCACCTCAACCTGGCGGGCGCGCAGCAGTGCGCCGGAGATGTCGAGGGCGCGTGCGCGACGCTGCACGAGTACTTGAAGCTCGAGCCGAACGGGGAGTGGATCGAGCGCACGCGCACGCTGCTCGATCGGCTCGAAGCGGAGCGCACAGCTGGAAAAGTGCTCGAAAACCAGGCGCAGAACGCAGCCTCGGGGAACTCGGACAAGAAGCCGGACAAGCAGAAGTAGGCCAACATGAAACGTATCGCGTCGATCTCGCTCGCGGTGTTCCTCTGCGCGCTCCCGTGCTCGATCGTCTGTTCGTCGGCAGCCGCCGCCCAGGAGCCCGCGCGCAAGGCCGACAGCACGCGCGCCTACACGGAAGAGTTCAATCGCGGCATCACAGCCTTGCGCGCGAAGCGCTGGGAAGAAGGCATCGCGTCGATGAAGCGCTGTATCGAGCTCTCGCCCGAGGACGCGGCCTGTGCCTACAACATCGCTTGCGCGTACGCGCTGCAGGGCCAGGTCGATGCCGGTGTCGAGTGGTTCCAAAAGAGCGCGAGCTTTGGGTTCGGCTACTACGCGTTCGAGGATCAGCTCAAGCTGGCGGAGACGGACACCGACATCGATGCGCTGCGCAAGGATCCGCGCTTCGTGACCGC
>JBBQNP010000209.1:0-6246 GCA_038330085.1 Planctomycetota bacterium
GCTCGTCTGTCTCCTTTGTCACAACTCGCTGCTCGCAGCGTCACTGCGCGGCGCGCTGGCGCTCGTCGCTGCGTTGATCGTCGTGCGCGTCGGACACGCGGCGTTGGTCAACGTGCCCGCGCGGCAACGCGTGGTGGAGAAGCGCGAACCCGCGCAGCGCAGGTGATGAAGAACATGTCGACGATGACGAGCGCGCACGCTCGAGGAGGATCGCATGACCGATCCTGAGCTCGGGCACGTGCACGATCGCAAGGACGACGTCCTCGCGGACCTCAGCTCGCGCGACAAGCTGATCCTCGAGCACATCCCGCTACTGCGTCACATCGTCGGACGCATGACGTTGCCCGGATGCCTCTCGCGCGAGGACATGGAGGGCTACGGCATGTTCGGCTTGATCGCGGCGGCCGACTCGTTCGAGGCGGCGCGCGGCCTGAAGTTCTCGACGTACGCGTTCCCGAAGATCCGCGGCGCGATCCTCGACGAGCTGCGGCGACTCGATTTCCTGCCGCGCGGACGACGTGAGCGCCTGCGCGAGCTCGATCGCGCCGTCGCCAAGCTCGAGCAGGAGAACGGCATCGCGCCTTCGCCCGAAGAGATTGCGGCACGCCTCTCGATCCCGCTCGAGGAGGTTGACGAAATCCTGCACAGCGCGCGCACCGCTCTCGAAGGCTCGCTGGACGAGCTGACGGTCGCCGGTTCGCTCGCGTCGCTCGTCGCGGATCCCAAGAGCGAAGATCCGGTCGGCAGCGCCGAGTGGAACGAGATGAAGACGCTGCTCGTGGCCGCGATCCAGTCACTGCCCGATCCGGATCGCACCGTGATCACGCTCTACTACGGCGAAGAGATGCTCCTGCGCGACATCAGCGAGATCCTCGGCGTCACAGAATCGCGCGTGAGCCAGATCCACAGCCGCGCGCTCTACCGCCTCAACCGCGAGCTCGCGACGCGCAGCAGCGACGAGATCGTCCGGAGCAAGTCGGGAGACTCGTGATGGACACGCGCATTCACGTCGTGCAGCCGTTCCAAGCACCTGCCCTTCCAGCCGATCGCCGTCGTCGTGATCGCGAAGCGCCGCCGTTCGAGCTCAAGCCCGCCGCTCCGAAGGAATCGAAGGCGATCGAAACGCCGGACGAAGTCGCACCGGTTTCGCCGGCGTCCAACGAAGAAGGCGTCGGCGAACGCGTCGACATCGTGGCCTGATGCAACCCATGAAGAGCCAGATCATCAAGCGCGCACAAGTCCAGCTCGCCGGCGTAGCGAGTTCGACAGGAGCAGGCCCGTCGCCCGCGGCGCCGCTGCCGACGCGTTGCGTGACGCGGAAGAGCGCAACGCTGATCGAGTCCGCCGGTCGACCGGTCGCGATCGAGGTCACGTGCTCGTGCGGCGAGACGACGCTGATCGAGCTCGAAATGCCCACGCCCGGCGCCGACGCCGGCGCGAAAGACGAGAGGAAAACCGCGTGAAGAAGACCATCCCGTTTCTGCTGTTCGCGCTGAGCGCCTGCGGCTCGACGCCCTCGAACACGAGTTCGAATCCCGCTCCGACGTCGAGCTCCGTGTCGCCGACGGTGAACCCGGGTGCGGGCACGCTCTATGCGCGCGACGGAACCGTCGTGTCCGGCAGTTCGCAACCGGCGCGCGCCGATCAAGAGCCGCGTCGCGAGCTCGGTTCGCAGGAGGGCAGCCGCGTCTACCTGCTGGAGCTGTACCAGAAGGCGATGGACGAGAAGAACGCGCTCGCGCTCGAGGTCGAAAGCCTGCGTGCGACGCTCGAGGACGAGCGCAACGTCGCGACGACGACGGGCGGCGAGCAGGACAAGCTCAAATCCGAGCTCGCGGAGGTGACGAAAGAACGCGACGCACTCCGGGCGCAGGCGTTTGACCTTGCGGCGCGGGTGACGTCCGCCCAGATCGCGCGGCTCGAAGCCGAGAAGTCCCTGCTGCAACTGCAGATCGACGGAGCGCAACAAGCCGACGCCGGCAGCTCTCGCCGCAGCAGCTCGTCGTCGCGCGATCCGAAGTCGATGGGAGCGAAGCACTGATGAAGGCGCTCCTTCTTGCGACCGCCGCACTGGCGCTTGCGGCCTGTACGGCTACGAAGTCCAACGTGGTCGGGCTCGCCACGACGCGGGTCGCGCTCGATCGCGATCAATACACCCTGCGACGCGTCGGAATCCTGCCCGTGAGCAGCGATGTGCTGCGCTCCGACGAAGCGCGCGCGTTCCAAGGCGCGTTGACGACCGAGCTCTCATCGCGTAGTTCCGCTGAGATCATCCCGCTGCGCAGCGAGGACGCCGCCGAAGTCGTGACCCCAAACGGCTTCCGCACCGGTCGCATCGAACCGTCCGCCGTCGTGACGTTGGCGAAGCGCTACAACCTCGACGCGATCGTGGCCGTGACGGTGACGGAGCGGCGCGCCTATCCGCCGCAGCGGCTCGGTCTCGAGGTCGAGGTGACCGCGTGTGACACGGGTCTGCCGATCTGGGCCGCGTCGTTGCACCTGGATTCCGCAGGAGAACGCACCCGCTCCGCGCTGCGCGCCTGGTTCGAATCGAAGCGCAGCTCGGAGTTGTCCGCCGAAGCCTGGGACCTGTGCCTGTTGTCCCCGCAACGCTTCGCCGAGTTCGCCGCCGCCCAGATCGCGGACGCTTGGTAGCGCTCCACTTCTGATCTTCGCAGGGCATCGGAGCATCGCTCCCTCTGCCCTCGGACACCAAAACGCCGGACCGGTCCAGTCGTTCACCTCGCAGGTGATCGACTGGACCGGTCCGGGTCGTTGTACTCGTCCGGGATCAGGCCCCGAGGATCTTCGAGGCGGCCTTCTCAGCCCGCTCCGGCGTGTGGAACGTGCCCTTCTCGTGCTCAGCCTTCAGCTCGGCGACCTTCTTCTTGTGCACCGCCTGGGCGTCGGCGTGATGGTCTTCGCTCTGCGCCAGCAACTTCGCGGCGGACGACACGTCGACGCTGTCGCGGTGCACTTCGGGCGTGTGCACTTCAGCGGCGCGTGCACGGACACGCTCGTCAGCTTCCGCAGCGCGGCGAGCCTTTGTGGCCTCGACCGACGACGCGATCGCCTTGCGGTTCGGGCGCGTGATGTCGAGCGGCACGTCGCCGTCGATGCGTCGCGGACCCGGAGTCGGATCTTGGATGGTGCCCATGGTTGTCAGCCTGCGTTCTGCACGACAGGTCTCCTCATTTGGAAGTATCGGCAGTCCCCGTGAGCGCCTTAGCTGAAAGAATGGAACCTTCCGCTTTCTCGGATGGAAGCTCCTTCCCGGTTCCACCCTGCACGCGCTTCCTGGTTCCAATCCGTTTCCGAAGAGGACCTTACGGCGCCGCTCCCTTGTCCCGGCGCCCCGGGCCCTTCATCATGTCGGCATGACTCACGAGGGTCTCGCGCGCGGTTTGGGATGCGCGGCCTTCGTGCTTTGCGCTGCGAATTTTCTTCCGAGCCGCGCCCAGTCGGCCGACGACCTGCCTTGCCGCGCGGACTACCGGATCCAGGCCAGATACAACGAGATCGGTCGGCGCATCGAGGGCGTGGAGACGATCCGCTGGATCAACGAGAGCCGCGACGACGTCCCCGACCTTTGGTTCCACCTCTACTGGAACGCGTTCGCGAACGACCGCACGACGCACCTCGAACCGAGCGGAACCGGCACGCGCGAGATCAAGGATGGCGAGTGGGGTTGGACGCGCATCACGTCGCTCGTGATCGGTGCCGATGAACTCGCGCCCAAGCTCGAGTACGTTTCACCCGACGACAAGCGGCCTGAGGATCGGACTGTGGCGCGCGTGCGCATGCCGAAGTCGGCGCGACACGGTGACGCGGTCGTCATCACGCTGAAGTGGGAAGCACAGATGCCGCGCGTGCGCCGACGCACCGGGTACAAGGACGACTTCCTCATGGTCGCGCAGTGGTTCCCCAAACTCGGCGTGTACGAGTCGACGAACGGGTGGAACTGTCATCAATTCCATCCGAGCACCGAATTCTTCTCCGACTACGGCACGTACGAAGTCGAGCTCGACATGCCGGTGGCGTACGAAGGCCACCTCGGCGCATCGGGCGTTCAGTCGGAGCCTTCGCGCGCGGGCGACGGTCGCATCAAGGTGCGTTTTTCGGCTCCGTCCGAGCGTGATCGCAGCGGCGTCGACCGCACGGGACGGTTGCCGCTCGTGCACGATTTCGCCTGGACCGGCGATCCGGACAACGTGCAGTACGAGAACACGTTTCACTACGACGAGTGGGCGGGTCGGTTCCCCGACGAGGTGAATCGCGTCGCGTTGGCGCTCGGTCGCACGCAGACCGAGATGCGACTGCGCGACGTCGCGGTCACGGTGGTGTTGCAGCCGGAGCACGTCGAGCAGGGCCAGCGGTACTTCGAAGCCACATGCACGTCGTTGTTCTTCTACGGATTGTGGTTCGGCGAGTATCCCTACGAGCACATCACCGTCGTCGACCCGGCGTGGGGCGGTGGTGCAGCAGGCGGGATGGAGTATCCGACGCTGTTCACGGGTGGCACGCGGCGCAACACGACGGTCGGGATGCAGCAACCGGAGAGCGTCACGGTACACGAGTGCGGCCACCAATTCTGGTACGGCCTCGTCGGCAACAACGAGTTCGAAGCGGCCTGGCTCGACGAGGGGTTCAACACGTTCACGCAGAACGAAGCGCTGTGGCTGCGCTACGGTCCGCGCATTTCGACCACGGATTTCAGCGGTTTGCCCTTCGACGGCGTCGCGGTCGGGGCTGCGCCTGCGAGCACGGGCATCGGCGGATGGTTGTCGGGACAGCGCTTCGAGTTCCCGCACTCGATCACGCTCGAGCCAGTGCAGAGCTCGGGCTTCCTCGACTGGTGGTGCAAGCAACCGATGCTTTCGTTCGCGCGCGAGCGCACGGATCCGCGCGACACGGACCGCGTCGGGTACCTCGTCGATCCCGACACGGATCCGATCGACAAGCCGGCGTTCTTGTACTGCAATTTCGCGAGCTACCGAACCAACAGCTATCGACGCACGGCTACGGCGTTGCGCTCGCTCGAAGGCCTCGTCGGCAACGACAACTTCCTCCGCGGCATGCGCAACTACTCCGAGAAGTGGCGCTACCGCCACCCGTATCCGCAGGACTTCTTCGACTCGTTCAAGGAAGGCGCGAACATCGACGTCGGCTGGTACTTCGAGCAGGCGTTCCGTTCGACGGCCACGCTCGACTGGCGCGTCGACGTCGCACAGAAGAAGCTCGACGATCCGCGCGGATGGTTTCCTGCGGCGGATGGTTCGTGGGTTGAGCGTGCACCGGATGGGAAGAACGAAGGCGACGCGGGTCCGGCATCGAGCGAATGGGTCGTCGACGTCGTCGTCAAGCGTCGCGGTGATCTGCTGTTGCCGCTGACGATCGAGCTCACGTGGGCCGACGGCACGAAAGAACAGTTGACGTGGACACACGACGAGCAGATGCGCGCAACTTGGTGGAAACCGCTCGCGCGCCGCGCGCCCTCGCGCTCGAAGCTGGTGGCGGCCGTCATCGACCCTGAGCACCGCTACTCGTTCGACAAAAACCTCTCCGACAACCAGTGGTACGACGCCGTCGACGACACCGCGCCGTTGCGCTGGTCAGAGCGCGTATTCGAACAGTATTCGGCGCTGCTGCACTGGTGGGGAGGCGTCGGTGGCTGAGCCCGACGAAGTCCATCCGCAGACGACGGTCGCGACGCGTTTCGTCGCGCTCGAAGCGTTGCGCGTCACGATCGGCAGACCGCCCGTGTGGCTCTTGGTGTTGGCGCTCGAGCTCGTGCTCGCGCTGCCGCCGGCTCTCGCCTACCACGGTTGGATGGGTGGGACGATCGCGCACCGCTACGAGCCGGGGTCGTTGTTCGGAAACCTCGATGCGAACTTCCGGCAGGACAAGGCGCTCGAGCTGGACCAGTTGAACGCTGCGACGTCGCGCATCGGCGCGGTGCTGGTGTTGTTCTCGATGCTGATCGGGTGCTTCTGCGCCGGCGGATGGCTGCAGGTGTTCCTCGAGCGCACGCGCGGCGAGTCGCTGCGGCGGTTCTTCTTCGGTGGGGCGCGCTACTTCTGGCGCTTCTTCAGGCTGCTCTTGCTGTCGATGTGCACGCTCGCGCTGGTGACGTGGCTCGTGCACGGTCTGCCGTGGAACGAGGTCGTGCTGCACTGGATGTTCGGCGTGCCGCGCGGGGATTACGGCAACCTCGAGTCGCTCGGCTCGGAGATCACGGCGGAGCGG
>JBBQNP010000210.1:0-6243 GCA_038330085.1 Planctomycetota bacterium
GAAAGGCCGCGTCCTCGGTAGCGACGGCGAGGGCCTCCCCGGCGTGAAGATCCTGATCGCGCTCGACTGCGTGCACCGCGCGAACCTTGTCGCGCTGCCGGGCCGCGGCATCTTGGCGGGCACGACCGCGGCAGACGGAGCGTTCGTCGTCGATCAGCTCGCCTTCGGGCCGTGGCACCTCTTGTTCGAAGCACCGGGTTATGTGCTCGCCGAGCGCGAGGGACGCATCGAGCGCGCGGGACAAACCGATGCCAGCGTCGTGCTGCGCCTCGAAAAAGGCCTCGACATCAGCGGCAAGGTCGTGTGCAAGGACGGCGAGCTTCCCAAAGACATGCGCATCGGCGCGCGGCTCGTTCCGCCGCCGAAGGAGCAGCACGGGCCCGTCAACGCGCCCGACGACGATCAGCCGAACGTGCCCAAGGACGACGTGCGCTCGCGCTACGGCACGGTCGAAGCCGATGGCACGTTCGTCATCACCGGGCTCAAGGCCTGGTCGAGCTACCGCTTGATCGCGTCGCGCAAGACCGACGACGCTGCGGGATGGAAGGCGTTCACCGCGGTCGAGCCGCAGAACGTTCCAGCCGGTTCGCGCGGCATCGAGCTCGTGTACAAGCCCGAGTCCGCGCTGATCTTCCGAGTCGTCGACGACACGTCTGGTTTGCCGCTCACCGATCTCGTCGTCGCCGCTGGCATCGGGCGCGAGCGCGCGCTGCGCGACGACAAGGGCGAGATCGTGCACGCGTTCCCCGACGGCAAGGTGCGCTTTCCCGAATTGCGCGTCCCGATCGGGAGCCGCAAGCCGTTGGTGCTGCGCGTCAGCGCGACGGGATACAAAGACCACGAGAACAAGGACGTCGGCGTGCGGCCCGGGCAAGAGCTCGACATGGGCGAGATCCGCCTCGTGCCCGAGCACGTCGTCGTCGTCACCGTCACCGACGCCGTGACCTCCGCGCCGATCGAAGGCGCGCGCGTGCTGCTGTCGTCGCAGAAGACCGACGAGGAGATGCGCGACCTCGCCAACTCCCCGTCGGAGGCGAACTTGCTGGGCGATTCGGCCTGGAAGGTCGGGGTCACCGGCGCCGACGGCAAGGCGCGCGTGACGAGCATCCCGGGCAAGAGCGTCGGCATGATCGCGTCCGCGAAGGACCATCGCCCTTCGAAGATCGAGCACGCGCTTCTGCCCGACGACGCCGATCACGCGATCACGCTCGAGCTCGGACGCGGCGGCACCGTCGTCGCCAAGGTGACCGATGCCGCCGGACATCCGATCGCCGGCGTCGGCATCGAGCACCGTCTGCCGCGTCGAAACGCCGAGGACGAGGAAATCGAAGAGCCGCGCAAGTCGAACGGCGAGGGGATCGTGCGCTTCGAAGCGCTGATCGACGGAGTGCACTCGTTTCGCGTGCACGAGGAACAGGGCGAGGTCTACTTCTGGAGCGAGGAAGAAACGCAAGACCAGTCGCCGCGTTGGATCGACGTCGGCGTGGCGGAAGGACAGAGCGCGGACGTCGAGTTCACCGCACCTCCGCGTGGGGACGTGCACGGCGTCGTGCGCGAAGGCGGACAACCCGTCGAAGGTGCGCACATCAAGTTCGTGCCGCGCAAGGAGGGCGTGGTCGAGGGCGAGGGCGAGCAGGGCATGGCCTACTGGGGCGGCGCCGCCGATCCGTTCTCGACGATCACGAACCAGGACGGCGAGTACAAGCTCGAGCACCTGCGCTGTGGCGATTACAGCGCGATGGTGATGACCGCAGGGCGGCGCATGGGCGCCGAGTTCCGCGTGCGCGTGACGCCCGAGAACTCGGTGCACGACTTCGACCTCGACGTGTCCGGAATCGAAGGGGTCGTGCTCGACGAGAACGGTTCACCGCTCGCGGGGGTCTCGGTCAACTGCTGGCGCATGAAGGGCGGGCTGAACGTCGAATCGCCCTACCACATGGTCGTCACCGAGGACGATCGCGGGAACCCGCGCGTGGATTGGCAGCAGATCTCGTCGACGCGTCTCGTGACGGACGAGAACGGTCATTACGTGCTCTCGGGTCTCGTGAGCGACGAGCCGGTGATGGTCGGCGTCGACGGCGACTGGGTCGAGCACGGACAGTCGCCGCCGATCACGCTCAGCCCGGGCGAGATGCGCCACGGGGTCGACTTCAAGCTGAAGCTGGCGGGCAAGGTCGAGGTCACGCTCGGCAAGGGCGGGCCGCACCAGCAGGAGTGGTTCATGGCGCGCCTCTCCAAGGGCGAGGACGACAAGATGCAGGTCGTCGGTCAGACGTGGATCGGCGGATGGAATCGCACGAACACGATCGGGTCGGTGTTGCCGGGTCACGACAAGATCGCGCTGCGGCATTACGGGAACGAAGCTGCGCCGTCGGTCGCGGAGGCCGAGGTCGACGTGCTGGTTGGGCAGGTGACGAAGGTGACGCTCTGAGCCGCGGATACGCGGCTCCAACTTTGTTCTGACCGCGCGACCGCGACACCGATCCTGTTGCAGCCGATCAACCACGACCCCAGCCCTGTTGGATCCGCGCGACCGCGACACCGGCTCGATCGAATCCGCTCCAAAGCGACTCCACCTTTCTCGATGCCGCGCAGCCACCGCGCCATCGCACCATCGCGCGCGAGCGTGTAGCGCAACCCTTTCCATCGCGCACGCTCGGGGATTGCATCGGATGTCGGCGAGCACCGCGCGCATGTCCTCTGTCCCCGCGCTATCCTGCGCCGCTCGACGATGAGCACGCGAACCTACGACGCCGTCCTGGTCGACATCGACGGGACGCTCTTGAATGAGCAGGGATCCATCCAACCGCGCACCCGCACCGCCTTGCGCGCGGCCGAAGCATCGGGTGTCCGCGTGATGCTCTCGACGGGACGCTCGACGATCTCCACGCGACCCGTTCTGGCCGAGCTGGGCCTCGAAACGCCCGCGCTGGTCTTCAACGGCGCCGGCCTGTGGTGCCCGAAGGAGCGGCGCATGCTCGAGGAGCAAGTGCTCAGCAACCGCACCTTGCAACGTTCGCTACGCTTCGGCGCCGACCGCGATCTCCTCACCGTGTTGATGACCGCCGACGCGAAGTTCGCGTCACCGCCGAAGAACGCGCTCGAGGAAGAAGCGCTGACGGGCCTGCACGATCTCGTGATCGTGCCGCGCGAGAGGCTCGACGCCGAGTTCGTGATGCGCGTGACGTACTACTCTGAAATGCACACGAGCTCGCAGGCGCTGATGGACGACGTGGTCGCGGCGGTCGATCAGCCGGTGTACCTGACGCACTTCCCGCTGAATGCGCTGGCAACCCACCGCGGCAGCCGCGCGAACTGCCTCGACCTGCATCCGCCGTGCAACGGCAAGGCCGAGGCCGTGCGCATCCTGCACGAGCGCTACGGGATCAGCGCCGATCGCATCGTCGCAATCGGCGACGCGAGCAACGACATCCCGATGTTCGAAGCCGCAGGACTCGCCGTTGCGATGCAGAGCGGCATGCCCGACGCGATAGCAGCAGCCGACCGCGTGATCGGCGACAACGACTCGACGGCTCTCGCCGAGTTGATCGAAGAACTCTTCCTCTGACGCCTCGCGCGTCGAGGGCACGCAGCGTCGCGTCTCCCGCGCTGCGTCTCGATGTGCGTCTTCTCGACAAGCGGCAGATCGATTCACCGCTCACCTCGAGCCCAAGTCGTCGAGCTTTTTTCAGCGGCTGCACGCCTTGCCCATGTCGAGCTTGCCGCTCTTCTTCCGGACGTCGTGGAGCCAGCACGAGCCCGTGCTTACGAAACGCGCAGTGCCCTCGAAAGTCCGTGGGGGACCACGTGATGAGCGCGAACGCCCACATCGGTTAGCCTGCTCGAGGATCGTCCGACTCCGAAAGGGTGAACATGAGAAGCAGAGCGCCGAGCCTCTTTGGCCTCGCGATCTTCCTGGCGGCGAACGCATTCGCGCAATCGACGGAGCTATCGAGCACCAATTCGAGCGGTATCCAAGGCAATGGCGTCAGCGGATACTTCCGCTCTGCCCTGTCTGCCGACGGACGCTACGTGGCCTTCGCGAGCGAGGCTCAAAACCTCGTCGCCGGAGACACCAATGCGAAGCGCGACGTGTTCGTGCACGATCGGCTCACGGGAACGACCGAGCGCGTGAGCGTCGACACGAGCGGCGCGGAAGGCAACGCGGACAGCGAGGATCCGGGTCTCTCCGCCGACGGACGCTGGGTCGCCTTTTCGAGCCTGGCGAGCAACCTCGTTCCCGGCGACACGAACAACAGCTCGGACGTCTTCGTGCGCGACCGCCTCACCGGCACGACACAGCGCGTCAGCCTCGACTCGAACGGCACGCCGGGGAACGGCACCAGCCACACGCCTTCGATCTCGGCCGACGGACGCTACGTGGCGTTCGCGAGCGGCGCGACCAACCTCGTCACCGGCGACACCAACGGAAGAGCGGATGTTTTCGTGCGCGATCTCGTGCAGGGCACCACGCAGCGGGTGAGCGTCGCCACGGGCGGAGGCCAGGCCAACGCCTCGAGCGACGAGCCCGCCATCTCGGCGGACGGTCGTTTCGTGTCCTTCGACAGCGAGGCGTCGAACCTGTTCGCCGGCGACACGAACGGCGAGGACGTGTTCGTTCACGACGGCCTCACCGGGGCGACCGAGCAAGTGGACGTATCGACCAGCGGAACGCCGGCCATCGGCATCAGCGGTCAATCCACGATCTGTGCCGACGGACGCTACATCGCTTTCTTCAGCGTCGCGAGCAACTTGGTCGCGGGCGACACCAACGGCGCCCCCGACATCTTCCTGCGCGACCGGCTCTCCGGCACGACCACGCGTGTGTCCGTGGCCGGCAACGGGGCGCAAGCGGACTCAGCGAGCCTCTTTGCTTCGATTTCCGCCGACGGAAGGTTCGTTTCGTTCAACAGCTTCGCGACGAACCTCGTCCAGAACGACACCAATGCAGTGCGTGACATCTTCGTCCGCGACCTTCTCGCGGGCTCGACCGAGCGCGTCAGCCTCGCGACTTCGGGCTCACAACCGGATCTCGATTCCATGATGGATGTCATCTCCGCCGACGGTCGGTTCGTGACGTTCAGCAGTGATGCGACCAACCTCGTCAGCGGCGACACGAACGGGGCCGGCGACGTCTTCGTGCACGATCGGGGGCCGCTGCCCGCGATTTCACCGTACTGCTCCGGCGACGGCTCGGGCACAGCTTGCCCGTGCGGACTGGGCTCGGCCGGCAACGGCTGTCCGAGCTCGGTGAATCCCGCCGGCGCGAGCTTGGCGGCGAGCGGCTCGGCGAGCCTCTCCGTCGACACGCTCCTGCTCACCGGCAGCGGGATGCCGGATGTGTCGGCGCTCTACTTCCAAGGCAGCTCGCCGGCGAACGGAGGCCTGGGCAACGTCTTCGGCGACGGCTTGCGTTGCGCAGCAGGGACGATAGTCCGCCTCGGCACGAAGACCAACGCCGGCGGCACTTCGCTCTATCCCTCGACCGGCGACACGCAGGTATCGGTGCGGGGTCAGGTCACCACGCCAGGCCTTCGCGCCTACCAGGTCTGGTATCGCAATGCCGCGGTCTTCTGCACGCCGGCGACGTTCAATCTCACCAACGGCCTCCTCGTGATCTGGACGTCGTGAGGCGCGGGTCCGCGGGAGACGGGGCGCACCGCAATCGACGGAAACTTGATTCCGCGGAGTTTCGCGCGCCGCACTCGACCGAGAGGAGATTCGCCAAGGACATGAGCCTGTGGCACATCGATCACGTCGAGTTCGCATCCGCCGGCAAGCGCGAATCAGTCCTTCGACTTCTTCTTCGGCTTCGAGTCGGCGGCCGGCTTCGATTCGCTCTTCGTCTCTGACTTGGCGGCGGGAGTCGACTCGCTCTTCGTGCTCTCGCTCGGCGGACTGGTCGCTGAGCTGTTCGACGAGCTGTTCGACGAGCTGCTCGACTCCGAGTCCTTCTTCGCGTCAGCCTTGTACTCCGACGAGCGGTAGTCGGTCTGGTAGAAGCCGCCGCCCTTGAAGAGGAACCCGGCTCCGGCTCCGATGCGCCGCGAGAGCTTCGACTTGCCGCACTTGGGGCACTTCTTCTTCGGCGCCTCCTTCATCGACTGGAACACTTCGAGCGCGTGTCCGCAGGCGTCGCACACGTAGTCGTACGTCGGCATCAGATCTCTCCGCGATTCGCGCGCGCGTTCGGAGCGACCGCGACCTTCACCTGCGCGGGCCGTAGCACCGCGCCGTTCTGCG
>JBBQNP010000211.1:0-6191 GCA_038330085.1 Planctomycetota bacterium
GAGGAGCGCAATGACGCCGGCCGTGTCGAGGCTGACCCCGCCGCGCACCGGCCACACGAGCAGCGCCACGCCGCTGATGCCGATCGCGACGCCCATCATCGTCGGCTTCGACGGCCGCGTTCCGCCCGGGCGCAACCAGTCGATCAGCATCATCCACAGCGGCACGGTGCCGACGAGCAACGCCGCGACGCCGGAGTCGACGCGCTCTTCCGACCAGCACACGAGCCCGTTCGAGCCGAGCATCATCAACGCGCCGATGATCAACGCGCTGCGCCACTGCCTCGCGGTCGGAGCTGGGCTGCGACCGGCGCGACGTTCTTGCCACACCGCGATGGAGAGCAGCACCACTCCGGCGAACGTGAAGCGCGTGCCCGCCATCAAGAACGGCGGCAGCGTGGCAATCGCGAGTTTGATCGCGAGGTAGGTCGAGCCCCACAGCACGTACACCGCCGCGAACGACGCGATCAACCGTCCGCGCGGCGCCGGCTCGATCGCGCCCATGCTCTTGCGCGGCTCATGCGCGCGGATGGTAGAGACGGTGCAAGCTCGCTAGCGTCTCCGCGTCGAGGTGCGTGTACACCTCGGTCGTCTTGATCGATGCGTGACCGAGCATCTCCTGCACGCTGCGCAAGTCGGCACCGCCTTCGACGAGGTGTGTCGCGAAGCTGTGACGCAGCGCGTGCGGAGACAGATCGAGCGGCAAGCCGGCAGCGAGCGCGCAACGCTTGACCACGCGCCACGCGTCGTTGCGGTGCATCGGCCGACCCGATCGCGTGAGGAACACGAAGTCGGAGCGCTGCATTGCCGCAAGCCGGCGCCTCCCGCCTTCCATCCACGTGCGCAATGCGTCACGCGCGCGCGCACCGAGCGGAACGAGCCGCACCTTCGAGCCCTTGCCGAGCAAGCGCACGACCCGCAATGCCGGATCGACCGCGTCGCTCTTCAACGACACTGCTTCCGACACGCGCGCACCCGACGCGTAGATCATCTCGAGCAGGGCACGATCGCGCTCGACCTGCCACGGCTCGCCGGCGGGCGCGAGCAGCAACCGCTCGACGTCTTCGGGTGAAAGAGTCTTCGGCAACGGCGAACCGAGCTTCGGTGTCGGGATGAGGCTCGTCGGATCGCCCGTCTGCGCGCCCGTCTGCACGCGATGCCGCAAGAGCCCGCGGATCGCCGCGAGGTTGCGCGCGACGGTCGCCTCCGACATGCCTTGAGCGCGCCGATGACCCAGCCAGTCGACCACGAGGTCGGCGTCGATCGCGGCATAGGTCGCGACGCCGCGCTCGCTCGCCCAGGTGAGGAACGCCGTGAGATCGGTCGAGTAGGCGCTCGTCGTGTTCCGGGACAAGCCCGCTTCGGCGCGCAGGGCGACGATCCAGTCGACGAGCCCAGCGCGCATCTCAGCGGCGAACGGGGGCGAGGTCTTCGCGCGCTCGGTCTTCGCGGTCTTGCGCTGCACGCGCGCGAGCCTCGCGGTCGCGGCGGTCGGTTGCAAGCGGCCTGCAAAGCGTCCTGCTCCGCACTGCGCCTGCGCACCTCCGAACGACGCCGAGCGCGTCAGAGGGCACGCCCGAGACCGCTCGTACCCGCTTGAGGACTCAGGCTCTCCTCTCTATACTTTTCGCCCTCGCGCGCCGGACCTGCCACCGGAGCGCGACCACGACAGCGCGGATTCCGGCCTTCTTCTGAGGCTTCGGGGTCCTGCCTGCCGAAACACTCCCGCTTCCGACGCGACCCCTGGGCGTTCCCCCCGACCGACACCGCGAGCCACGAACACGGGCCCCCGACTAAAGAGTGCCATCGACTCATGAAGCGACTCACGCCGAAGGAACTGGAGCAGTACGACCTGCACTTGAAGGCGATGTTGGCGGCCCTGACGGGCGACATCGACCGGCTCGAGCAGGAGGCGCTGGGCGAAGGCGGCGTGCCGAAAGAAGTCAGCGCCGAGGGCGGCACCGACAGCTACAGTCAGGAGTTCAGCCTGGAGCTGCTCGAGCGCGACGAATCGACCGTCCGTGAGGTGCTCTCGGCGATCGACCGCATCAAGGCGGGCACCTTCGGCGCGTGCGAGGGCTGCGGCAACATGATCCTCAAGGAGCGTCTCAAGCTCGTGCCGCACGCGCGCAACTGCATCGAGTGCCAGCGCAAGGAAGAACAAGGTCTGGTCTGATCTCGCGGCCGCGAGCCCAGATCGGCAGTGCGCGTACGTTGGCGACGTCGTCTCGTGTAGGCTTCCGCGCCGTGATTCGGATCCAGACTCCTGCGTGCCTGCTTTGGGCATCGCTCACTCGGGTAAAGCGCTGAGCTCATGAGCCAGGCCGCCGACGACGCTCCCGGTTCGACACCGGATGGCACGACAACAGCAGGTGCTGCGAATCCCTCGCTACGGGCACCGCGCCCACCGGCGACCACCATCGCGAGGCGCTTCGCGTTCGTCGCGGCGCTGCTCGTGTTCGACCTGTGGTCGAAGTCCGCCGTGTTCGCCTGGATGGAGCACCTCGACGACGCCAACGCACTCGTGCGTGACGACTGCGGCGGGGGACACCTGCGCCATCCGATCTTCGACGGCTGGTTCACGTTCATGCTGTCGCTCAACCCGGGTGCTGCGTTCGGACAGCTCGACAAGTGGCCTTGGCTGCTCGTCTGCGGGCGACTCTTCGCGGCCCTGTTCCTGATCTGGCTCCTCGTGCGCACGGCGAGCGGCAAGCCTTGGCTCGTCACCGCGTTCGTCCTCGTGCTCGCCGGAGCGCTCGGCAACCTCTACGACAACCTGTTTCGCGCGCGCGACCTCGACCTCGATCGGCTCTACATGGGGCGCACGTTCAAGCCGGTGCGCGACTTCCTCGACGTGTACTTCTCGACCTGGCACTGGCACTTCCCGACCTTCAACGTGGCCGATTCGTGCATCACGGTCGGGGCGATCCTCCTGCTCGCCACGAGCTTCGGGCACAAGAAGCACGCGTGAGGGCAGAGTTCGCTCCAGTTGCCGCCCTCAACTTCGGGGCGTAGATTGCGAACATGGCCCGTCTTTCCGTGACCTTGCCGCCGCTCGTGCTGCGCAACCCGATCCTCTCCGCTTCGGGGACGTTCGGGCACGGCCTCGAGATGCGCCACATGATCGACATGTCGAAGGTCGGCGGCTTGGTGAGCAAGACGGTCACCCTGCGCCCGCGTCCGGGCAACCCGATGCCGCGCGTGTGCGAGACCGAGGCGGGCTTCCTCAACTCCATCGGCCTGGAGAACAAGGGCATCGCGTACTACATCCGCGAGCTCTTGCCGCAGATGGCCTCGGCCGACACGTGCGTCATCACCAACATCGGCGCGGAACGCGTCGAGGAGTTCGCCGAGCTGGCCGCGATGCTCAGCGACGAAGCTGCGGTGGACGCGCTCGAAGTGAACCTCTCTTGTCCCAACGTGCAGGAAGGCAAGTTGCCTTTCGCGACCGACCCGCACATGGCGGCGCGCGTGATCGAGCGCGTAAAGGCGGCGACGAAAAAACCGATCCTGGCCAAGCTCTCTCCCAACGTGTCGCGCATCAGCGAGATGGCGGTCGCGGTCGAGTCGGCCGGCGCTGACGGCATCACCGCGGTGAACACCGTGCTCGGCATGAAGGTCGACTGGAAGACGCGCAAGCCCGGGCTCGCGACGGTGCAAGGCGGCTACTCCGGCACGGCGATCAAGCCGATCGCGTTGCGCTGTGCGTGGGAGTGCGCGCGCGCCGTGAAGATCCCGGTCGTCGGTTGCGGCGGCATCTACACGGCGGCCGACGTGCTCGAGTTCCTGGTCGTCGGTTGCATCGCAGTCCAGGTTGGCACGGCGAGCTTCGGCGATCCGGGGTTGATGGGGCGCATGTCGGACGAGCTCGCGGCGCTGCTCGATCACGAGGGCATCGCCGACGTGAACGAGCTGATCGGCACGCTGCGAATGCCGGACGCGCGCACGTCCAGTGCTCCGCCGCAATCCGCACCCGAGTCGGGCACGCGCACCACGTCGCACGAACCACGCACGTCGAAGGCCATGCACCAGCCGAATTCGTCGGTGTCGAATTCGTCGGCGTTGAATTCGTCGGCGTTGAATTCGTCCGTGTCGAGTCCGTCCGTGTCGAGTCCGTCCATGGCAGAGGCGTCCGCTGAGGATGCCTGGATGAAAACAGGAGGCGCGCCCTCGTGATCGGGAGGCGCGCTCCCGAGCGCGCCGCCGACGCCAGGTCCACCGGATGCGCCTCGAGAACATGAGCCCAGCGCAGGTGCGCGCCGCCGTCGCGATCTACCTCGAGCTCGCTTGGCCCGGAGACGGATTCCCGCGGCCGCGCATCACCGCAGCGGATCTCGACGAACACAAGACGATCGAGGACATGATCGCGCGCTTCGACAAGCCGCGCTCAGCGGAGTGCGGCAGCCTCAAGCGTTACACGCTGCGGTTGGGCAACGCGCGCTATCCGTTCATGAAGTTCGTCGTGCAGGAATACCTCGTCGACTCCGAGTTCTTCTTCTCGGTCGACACGCACGACGATCTCGACGTGCGCAGCGACAACCCCGACTACGACGCGTGGCAGGAGTTGCGCAAGCACAACGACGCGCTGAAGTCGCAGATCGAGAGTGCCTGGGCCGCCGCCGGACTGCCGACGCACGTCGATCTGCGCAAGCTCGCCGAGGGCATCGCCGCGATCGAGATCGAGACGTCGAAGAAGGCGCGGCTGCTCGTCGTCGACGACGAAGCCGACGTGTGCAAGGGGCTCGGAGCGTTGCTGCGCGCGCGCGGCTACGACGTCGAGCTGTGCTACGACGGACGGCAGGTGCTCGAGCGGCTGGAACGCGACCCGATCCCCGACTTGCTCTTGCTCGATTTCTCGATGCCGGAGTTCGACGGACAACAGGTGCTGGCGCGCGTGCGCTCGAACCCGCGACTCGAGAACCTCCCGGTGCTGCTCGCGACCGCGTCGACGATCGACCTCAAGCGCGTTCCGCGCGCGAGCGGCGTGTTGCGCAAGCCCTATCCGCGCGAAGTGCTGTTCGCGATGTTGAGCCAGCTCCTCGAGCGCCGACCGCGCCCTGAAGGACGCTCGCGCACGCCGACGCGCTGAGGGCGCATCGCGTCGGTTACACCGGACAGAAGTTCGACCACGCGGCCTCATTGGACGAAGGACAGTGCGCTTGGGATCGATCGACCTGCGCGGGATGATCTCCGCCCCGGCTCCGGTGGGGGAGAAACCGCGCTGAGCTTGATGCTGATCACGTAGCGGCTCTCGGGGAAACGGGCGGTTCCAGGCACCCGCCGCGGGAATACCCACGGCGGGTTCCAGGCACCACCCGTTGTGCGGACACCCTTTGGTGCTTATCGCGGCCGAGGCGGACGGGGCTCAGGGCGCGGAAGATGTTTCGCACGTGCCCTCTCGGCGGGGGTTCTTGCTCGAATTCGACCCGCCGCGAGCCGAAGAACGCGGCTCGCGCTTCCCCGCGGACGGGGCGGCTGGTCGAATGGTTGCCCCCCGAGGGCTGAAGCGGCCCCTTCAGAGCACAGAGACAACGCACATGGATTGGGATCGTTTATCCGACAAGCTCGGCCAGTTCGGCGAAAACGTCGGCGGCACCCTCAAGGGCATCTTCGGCGCTCGCAACGAGCGCATGGTCAAGCGGCTCGTCCCGCTCGTGGCCGAGATCAACTCGCTCGAGACCTGGGCCAAGGGCCTGACCGCCGAACAGTTCCTCGAACAGACGGCGCTCTTCAAGGCGCAGTTCGCCAAGGGTGAGAAGACCCTCGAGGACCTCATCCCCAAGGCGTTCGCACTCACGCGCGAGGCGTCGGTGAGGACACTCGGCATGCGGCACTTCGACGTGCAGCTCGTCGGCGGCGTCGTCCTGCACGAGGGCAAGATCGCCGAGATGATGACGGGTGAGGGCAAGACGCTCGTCGCCACCCTGCCGCTCTACTTGAACGCGCTCTCGGGCAAGACGTCGTACCTCGTCACCGTGAACGACTACCTCGCCAAACGTGACGCGGCGTGGATGGGTCCGATCTACGACTACCTCGGCGTGTCGGTCGGCTCGATCCAGTCCGACATGTCCCCGTCCGATCGTCAGCCGGTGTACATGTGCGACATCGTCTACGGCACGAACAACGAGTTCGGCTTCGACTACCTGCGCGACAACATGAAGACGCGCGTCGAGGACCAGGTGCAGCGCGTGCTC
>JBBQNP010000212.1:0-6181 GCA_038330085.1 Planctomycetota bacterium
ATGGGTGTCGCGTGGCTGCTGTGCGTCGGTTCGTTGGTTCCTTCGTTGTCGCAGGAGCCGGCGGTAGTCGGCGGGGTCGTGAGCGATGCGCGCACGAAGGAGCCCTTGCCGCTGTATCTGCTCGAGCTGCAGCAGGGCACCCGGTTCGACCGCGTTACCTGCGATGAAAAGGGGCGGTTCTCGAGCTCGATTGCTTTTCCGCCGGGTGATGTCGTCGTGCGCTTCGTGGACGACGACGGGGTGACGCGGAAAGTGATGCAGGGCGGACTGCAGTTGGCGGATCTCGGTGAGTTGTCGCGCACGGTGCGCTTCGACGGCAAGCCGATGGATGTCGCGGTGAGCGCGGGCCCGACGTTTCGGATGGCGTGGAAAGGTGAGCAAGCCGAGGGCTCGCCGACGACTCCGGCGACTTCCTCCGCCGAGATCGTGTGGAAACAGGCCGACGCGCTCGTGCCTGAGATCACGCTGCGCGCCGGGCTGCGTGTCGAGGCGGACGGTCGCGCGTGGGTGCGCTTCGCTCCGTTCCCGGAAGGCCTGGTGAAGCCGGGGGGCAGCGCGTCGTTGCGCGTGCTGTCCATCGACGGAAAGTGGATGTCGGAGGCGCCCATTCCCAACGTGGAGAAGGTTCCGGGAGTTCTCGAACTCGTGTGGCAACCGTGCGCGCGCTGGACGGGCGTGCTGAAGGACACCAACAGCAAAGGTGTCCCCGGTAGCTGGGTGCGCTTGGAACGCTTCGACGAAAAGAACGGCGTGCGCGAACGACGCCGCACGCGCTGTGATCCGAGCGGCAAGTACGTGTTCGACGCGCTCGGCGCGGGCACGTGGAAGTTGAGCGGCGATCCACTGCGCTTTCTTCCGTTCCAGAGCGAGCTGCGCACGGTGGCTGGGGGCGAGGTGTCGAAGCTCTCGATCGTGTTGGAGACAGCGCGCGAGGTGGCACCGATCAACGGCCGCATCGAAGGTGTCGAAGCGGCGGAGGATCGTCCGGTTCCCGGCGAGCCGGCGGTGATCGTGCGCCGCGCGGGGGATCCGCTGCCGCAGGAGACCGTGCGCGCCGGATGGAAGAACGAAAACGGGCGGTACGTCGCCCTGTTCATCGTCCCGCGGCTGCCTCTCGGCGACTACGACTTGGAGCTCGTGCCGATGTCGAACGACGCGGGTGGGTGGAACGCGCTGAGCGTGCGCGCGAAGGCCGGTAGCAGCGTCGTGTTCACGCGTCGCTGAAACCGCGCGCGCGGCTCGCTAACCTCGTCTCGTGGCGGACGCCGACGAAAGAGAACGAGAGGAGTTCGAACGGCTGCGACCGGCGGGCGCGGACGAACCCGCGGAGCTGGGGCGTGAAGCGCGCCATGCGGAGCGCATCGAAGAGGGTGCGGTGGAGCTGCGACCGCGCGGCGTCGGCGAAGTGCTCGACCTCGGCCTGGATCTGGTGCGTTCGCGCTTCGGTCTGTGCGTCGCGCTGGGTGCGCTCGTGTGGATGCCGATCCAAGCGGTAGTCGTGCTCATGCCGCCGCCGGAGTTCGCGGCGATCCCGGGCGAGGACCCCTGGGAGACCATCGCGCGCGCGATGCGTATCGGTCTGGGGCCCAACATCCTGGCTTCCATCGGCGAGATCCTGGTGGTCGCGATGGTCGCGCGCATCATCGGCGACACGATCGAAGGCCGCCGCTCGGGCGCGGGTCGTGCGCTGCGCACAGCGGTGACGCGGCTGCCTGGTCTCATCCTCATCGCCTTGGTCAGTTTCGCGAGCATGCTGGTCGGCTTCTGTGCCGCCGTCGTCCCTTGCTTGATCCTGATCTGGGTGCTCGCTCCGGCACCGTATGTCTACGTGATCGAAGGAGTCGGCATCCGCAGCGCTTTCCGGCGCAGCGTCCGGCTGTCGTGCGGTCAGCTCTTCAGTTGGCCGAGCTTCTTCGCGTTCTGGCGCTTGTACGGGATCATGCTCGTGGGACTCGCCCTCGTGGCGCCGTTCACTTGGCTGACCGTTGCGTCGGCATACCCGAGCGTTCGCGCTTGGATGCTCGAGACGTTGCACCTCTCGCAGCCGGCGTATGACGCGCTGCGCATCGCCCTCGGCGGATTGTTTCTCGCCGCTTCGACGGCGGTACGCGCGGCATATCTCACGGCGTACTACCTCGACTGCCGCGTGCGGCGCGAGGGGCTGGATCTCGAGATGTGGCTCCATCGCATCCGACCCAACGTGAAGGGCGGTGAGCCCGCATGATCGGTCTCTTGTCGGCGGGTGCGACGAACGTGCCTCGGACCGAGATCCGCGCCAAGATCGACGACATCTTGTCGCGGCCGGAATTCGGGAAGGTCCACGCGGCGGAGTCGAGCGCATTCGGGCGGTTCATCGCGCGACTCCTCCAGGAACTGTCGGACTTGTTCGGCGTCACCGTCTCCGCTGCATCGGTGATGCTCGCGGTCGTGGGCGTGCTCATCGTCACCGCGATAGTGATCGTGACCTGGAGGGCGGTGCGCAGCTCGCGCGCGCACGAGAGGGGCCGGGGCAGCAAGGAGAGAAGGGCCGCGTCGCTCGAACCCTCGCGTGAGGAACGCGTCGCCGGCTTGCGCGAGCGTGCGCGAGCGGCGCGCAGTGCGGGATTGAACCTGCTCGCGCTGAGGTTGTACTTCACAGCACTCGTCGTCGGCTTGGGCGAGGCCGGTGATCTCGAGTACCGCGACGCGTGGACGAACCGCGAGCTCTTCGAGCGCGGACGGCCCACGCCCGCGGTCGAGAAAGCGCTCGCGCCATGGGTCGTCGAGCTGGATCACAAGAGCTTCGGCGGCGCCGTCGCAACCGAGCACGACGTCGACGCTATGTCGCGCCTCGTGGACGAGATGCTCGTCGAGCCGGTGAAGCGATGAACCCGCGCGTCGAACGCGCGATCGGGTTCGTGCTGCTGGGCGCGATCGCGATCGCATTGCCCATGCTGATGTTCGGCGGGAGAGTCCGCGAGGGCGACGCCGACGACGCGATCGAGTCGGTGGATACGAATGGTCGCCGCGCGCTGTGGCTCGAGCTTTCCGAGCTCGGATTCCAACCGGTCCGCTGGGACGACTCGCCGAATCACCTTCACGGACACGATCTGTTGTGGCTCGCGAACGTGCCGACGGCCTCGATGCCGGGGTCTCGGTCGACCGACGCGGACTTGAAGCGCGTCGGTCTGCACGCGCTCGACCACTACCGCGAGTTCGTCGAGCGCGGCGGGACGCTGATGCTGCGCGGGGACGCTGCTGCGACGCACTTTCTCGCCGACGATCTGGGCTTCGAGGCCTGTCGCAGCTTGGTGATCGACGGCGACGTGACCGAGAGCAACGCAGGCGACTGCACCGTGCACACGGGAGCGGACGAGGACCTTCACGTCGGAATCGACGGAGCGGTGTTCGCGCCGCTCGATCCCAACAGCACCGCCCGCGTGGTGTGGACCGCGACGTGCTCGGAACGTACGCACCCGTTCGTCGTCGAGGTGCGCGAAGGAGCCGGCTCGGTGGTGCTGCTCGCACAAGACTCGTTCGTGCGCAACGGCGCGATCGGAGAGCACGACAACGCCGTGGCCGCCGTGCGCCTCGTCGAGCAGGTTCTCGGCGACGGCCGCCTGCTCCTCGACGCGTACGAGACGGGCAGTTGGTCCCCTCCGTCCTTGTTCGGACTGCTGTTGTCGCCGCGCTTCCTGCTCGCGACGTTGCACGTCTGCATGTTCCTCGCGATGTTCGTCTGGATGCAGGCCTTTGCGCGCGCGTTTCCCCGGGACCGGGAAGCGCTGGAGCTGTTCTCGTCGATCGCACGCGCGCGCGCACTCGGCGGCGTTCTGGCTCGCGCGCGGAGATATCCGGCGCTCGCAACCTTGATGCGACGTGGCGTGTTCGCGCAGTTGTCCCGGCGCATTCCCGGCTACCGGTTCGTCCCCGAGGTCGAGCCATCGGAGTCGGAGTCCGGTTCGCGGTCCGCACGTTCCGATGCTCTCGGCAGCCTGCGACGCGTGACGACAGAGGAAGTCGCTGCACTGGCGCAGGCCGCCGGTCTGCGCGATCGCACGCCGGAGCTCGAGGCCGTGTTCATGACGAAGCTGGTGCGCTCGCGCCGTGACCTCGACGCGCTCGATCGCGCGCTCGATCGCATGCGTGCCGATGTCGAGGATCATCTCCGATCACGCTCGACCGGCCGCGAGACGGAGCTTGCGCGCGACGAGCAGGCCGCGTCCGATGCTCTGATCACGAAAGGAACAGGATGACCGAAGAAGGAACGAACCCGCAAGTGCAGGCTCGAGAGCCCGCGACGGAGCCCGTGCGCGCTTTTCATGCACGCGTGGTCGCTGCGGTGCGCCCGGCGATCGTGGGCATGGACGCGGAGATCGAATCGACGCTGATCGCACTCCTCGCCGGCGGACACGTGCTGCTCGAGGGTCCTCCGGGCGTCGCGAAGACTCTGCTCGCGCGCGCGCTGAGCACCGCGCTCGGCGGCACGTTCGCGCGCATCCAGTTCACGCCCGACCTCATGCCGGCGGACGTCACAGGCACGAGCATCTTCCACCCTGCGCGCGGCGTGTTCGACTTCCAGGCCGGACCGATCTTCGCGCACGTGCTCTTGTGCGACGAGATCAACCGCGCGCCGGCGAAGACTCAGTCCGCGCTGCTCGAGGCGATGCAGGAGGGTGCGGTCACGGTCGACGGACGGCGTCATGCGTTGCCCGATCCGTTCATCGTGTTGGCGACGATGAACCCGATCGAGCACGAGGGCACCTATCCGCTGCCCGAAGCGCAACTCGACCGCTTCCTGTTCAAGGTGCTCGTCAAGTATCCGCCGGCCGAGATCGAGACGCGGCTCCTTTCCGAGGCGCACTCGCGCGCACTCAACGCGTCACCGGAGTCGCTCGGCGTGCACGCCGTGTCGAGCCCGGCCGAAGTGCTGGCTCTGCGCCAACGTGTGTTGGCCGTGACGGTTCGTGACGACATCCCGGCCTACGTCGTGCGCCTCGTGCGCGCGACCCGCAGCAACCGTGCGCTGGTGATGGGGGCCTCGCCCCGCGCGGGCGTCATGATGCTCGCCGGAGCGAAAGCGCGTGCCGCCCTGCACGGGCGTGACTTCGTGACGCCCGACGACGTCAAGGCCGTGTTCCTGCCGGCGTTGCGCCACCGCGTGGTGCTGGATCCGGGCGAAGAGATCGAAGGCACCTTCGCCGACGACATCTTGCGTCGCATCCTCGACGAGCAGGAGGTGCCGCGCTGATCCCGACGCGCAGGACGCTGGCCATCACCGCGCTGCTCGGCGCGATCTCGCTGCTGGCTGCGTTCCATCCGACCTTGCGCTTGGCTACGTTCGCGCTCGACGTCCTGTTCGCGCTCGTCGTCGCGTTCGACTACGTGCGCACACCGAGTCCGGACCGTCTCGACTTGCGGCGCAGGTTGCCCGCGCGCGCCGGCCTCGGGCAGGATTTTCCGCGCACCTTGCGCATCGAAGCCTCCCACTTGTCCTCCGCCGCGGGGCTCGCCGTCGAAATCGACGAAGAGTTCGGAGCGGCATTGTCGGTGCGCGCGCGCACGTGGCTGCTCGCCGGTCAGCACACCGAACGCAGCGACGTCGCGCCGGGAACCGTCGAACCCGTAGAAGGCGATCCGAGCGGCGGTCCCGACGGTGCGCGCATACCGCGCTCGGGTCCGATCGATCTCGTGCGCGTGTACCGCTCTGCGCTGCGCGGCGTCCACGGCGTCGGCGACATGCGCGTGAGGCTCACCAGCAGATGGGGGCTGATCCAGCGCTCGAGCCGCCTGCACGGATCGAAGACGATCCACGTCGAGCCGGCGCTGCTCGGGTTGAAGCGCACGTTGCGTCTCGCGGCGAGCGAACGTTGGCGCGATCTAGGCGTGCGCACGCTGCGGCGGCGCGGCGGGTTGACCGAGTTCGAGTCCCTGCGCGACCACGTGATCGGCGACGACGTGCGCCTCATCGACTGGAAGGCGTTTGCGCGCCGGGGAAGACCCATCGTGCGGCAGTTCCAGGAAGAGCGCGGGCAAGAGCTTCTCTTGCTGGTCGACTGCGGCCGGCGCATGGCAGCGACGACGTCGGAGGATCTGCCGCGCATGAGGGGCACGCGCACCGCTGTTGCGCGCGGCTGGACGAAGCTCGATCACGCGCTCGACGCGGCGCTCGAGATCGCGGCGGTCGCACTGCAGGAAGGGG
>JBBQNP010000213.1:0-6174 GCA_038330085.1 Planctomycetota bacterium
ACGCCTGCGGCGAAATTCTCGACCTCACGGGCCCGATCGGCGGACTCAACTTCCAATCCGCGTTCTCGACCGCCGAGCTCGCCGCGCGTGACGCATCACGCTGACGCATCACGCTGACCTCGGCTCCACCACACAGCGGTCGCCCGATGACGGTCGGGAGCCGTCGGTTCAAGGCACCCGCCGCGGGAGTACCCGCAGCGGGCTCCAGACACCAACGCTTCCTGACCGTCGCTGCTACCGCATCTGTGCGGGCCCGCATGATGAGGACCGATTCGCCAGCATGATCCAGATACATGATCCACGTATCAGCACGCTCGCGTCGACAACACGCTCGCTCCGCGCCCCTCCTCTCCGATCTGATCCTGATGGCGAAGCCCTCACGTGTCGATCCCAACGAGACCCCTCCACGTGTCCACAAATGAGCCGACCGGCGCGAACCGACTCGGTACCCCGAGGCGATTCGCGCCGGCCGGAACCGCGCCGTAGGCGCGGAACATTTCGCCGCGATCGTGCATCTGCCGCGATCTCACCAGCCTCAGTCCGGCAAGGAGCAGATCGGCGAGCAGAGCTAGGCACCGCCTACCTCACGCCCGCCATCTCCTTCTCCATCGCCTCGCTGTACTTCCCGTCGCGCGCCGCGCCGTTCATCCGCGCGCGATTCCCAAACGCCTTCTGCCCCGCCGCGACATTCTCCGCCTTCCCCTTCCAAGCCTGGATCGCCTCATCCTGCAGCGCCCTTCCGTAGCTGAACGACAACGGCCAAGGATGCGGACCCATGGCGTTCATCGCGTTCAAGTGCGCCGTCGCCATCGAGCTCGACTGCCCGCCGGACAAGAACACGATCCCCGGCACCGCCGCCGGCACCGTCCGCTTGAAGCAATCGATGGTCATCGTCGCGACCTGCTTCACGCTTGCTTGCACCTTCGACAACTTCCCCGGCACCACCATGTTCGGTTTCAACAGCATCCGCTCGAGCACCACCCCGTGCTCATCCAACGCCGTGAACACTTCCTTCAACGTGTCACTCGTCACCTCGAAGCACCGCTCGATCGTGTTGTCCGCGTCCATCAACACTTCCGGCTCGACGATCGGCACGATGCCCTGCTCCTGACACAACAGCGCGTACATCGCCAACGACCTCGCGTTCAACGTCAGGTTGCACGGCGTCGGAATCCCCGCGCCGATCGTGATCACGCCACGCCACTTCGCGAACCTCGCGCCGAGCCCGTGGTACTCCTTCAACCTCTCTCTCAACCCATCCAGCCCCTGCGTGAGCTTCTCCTCCGGTGACCCCGGCATCGCCCAAGTCCCCATATCCACCTTGATCCCCGGGATCGAGCCCGCCGACTGCAGCACCTTCGTGAAGGGCACGCCGTCCTTCGTCTTCTGACGGATCGTCTCGTCGTACAAGATCACGCCGCTGATGTGGTCGCCGAAGCCCTTCGTCGTGAAGAGCAACTCCCGGTACGCGCGTCGGTTCTCCTCGGTGTTCGCGAGCGAGATCGTCTTGAAGCGCTTCTCGATCGTGCCCGTGCTCTCGTCGGCGGCCAAAATTCCTTTGTGCGGTGCGACGAGTGCGGCTGCGGTGGTCTCGAGTTCATGGGTCATGCGGGGGATCCTCGTGTCGTGCGCGAGCGTTCGATGCGCCGCGTTCCGGTCTCTAGTGATCGTGTTTTTCGCCCGATGCTGGAGTGGGCACCGGGTCCTTGGGCGCCATCGCGCCGTACTCCTCGAGCACGCGGAGCAGCGTCGCGCGTACGCCGCGCGCGTCCGAGTCGAGCACCACGCGACGATTCTGGCCCGCAGCATACAGCTGTCCCTGCTCGAGACAGTGCTTCCGCCACGCATCCAGGAACTCCGTCCAATCCTTCGGTGCCGGCAAGCGATCGCTCAGCGTCGCGGGCGCCGACTGGCAGTCCTCCCACAGCGCGTGCAGGTTGTCGACGTACCCCTCGTACCCGTCCTGCAGCGAGTTCGACCCGCGCGCAAACGTCGTCGCGATCGCGTGCCGCAGCCCGCGATGCCGGTGTAGCGGCACGAACTCCGCGCCGATCTTCTCGTACAGCGGATCCTGCTGCTGTCCGGGGATCGGCGCCTTCCACGTCGTCCAGTCGTCGAAGAGCGTGTGCGCGATGCCGAGCGTCTCGACGTCGGGCATCTCGATCGCCGTGCCGGAGGCCCACGCGTCGTAGAGCGAAACGCCCGGGAAGACGTTGCCCGTCCGATCGGCGTACGCGTGCGAGAACGCGACCGCGCGCTGCTTCTGTGAGCCGTCGTCGAGCATGCGCTCGACCAGCGCCTCGACGAGATCGAGCTTGGGCGGATGACCCAGCAGCGCGTTCTCGAAAGTGCGCTCCGCTTCGTCGCGCACGACGACATGGCGCACTTCGCCGGACGCGTAGTCGTAGACGAAGGCCGGCTGGTACACGTGCAGGCTCCCGTCCGCCGACGTCGCCCCGCTCCGCGCGCTGCCGAGAAACGTCTCCGCCGCAGCCTTTGCCGCGGGAGACGCGGGATCGAGCGGCTTGCGCGCGATGGGCTGCGCGGGTGCGTGCACGACCGGATCGAACGCCGGCGGCGCCTCCAGCGCGGGCCAGCGCAAGGGATCGCGGTCTTGCTGCTTCAACATCCACGCGATCAAGCTCGACTGGAACGAACCAGAGTGGCTGGTCTCGAACTCGAGGAAGTCGATGAGCTCCTTTTTCTGCGCCGGTTTCAGCGCACCGAAAGCTGCGCGGGCCCGCTCGGTCTCGGCGACCTTGGGATCGCTCGCGCGCGTGGGCGTCGAAGCCGCACCCGGCTTGGGCGCGGGCTTGGCCGGTTTGGATTCAGGCGGAGCCGGTTTGGATTCGGGTGGAGCCGGTTTGGATTCAGGAGGAGGACGTGTGGGGGACTGCACCGCTCGCGCCGGCGACTGCACGGCGATGAACGCTGCAGCGAGCAACGCTGCACCGATGCACACCAAGCTCTTCGTGCGGCGATGTCGAAGGGAACTCACGCCCCTGAGGATGCGCAGGTCGATGAGCGCGCGCAAGCCGCGCAGGCGCATCGAAAAAACAGGGGGCGGTCCAGCGAAGGACCGCCCCCTGTTGGGGCAAGGCCGATCCGAGCCCGAAGGTTTGACCTTCTGCTCGTGACCGGCAGGTTCGGCCAGTTGCCTGGCCCGTGACCTCGACCCTTCCCCGCGCGGGCGCCACCAGACGCGACTCCACCGGGCTTCTCGCGCCATGAGCAGCACCGCATTCCGCTCAAGGCACCCGGTCCCAAGGGACATGGGAGTCACCGTTGCGCCCGGAAGGATCGAGATCCCGTTCCGAACCAGGGAAATCTACCCCTGCCTCGGCCCGGCGGAGGAAGTGGAAAAGCAATTTCCTTACAGCCAGCCGCCCACCCGCTCAACCCACGCCCAGCCGCTCAAGCCAACGGTGCGGCCGGCGCAGACCCGCTGCCCGAGCGTCCGCGGGCCTGGCCACGTCGTCGGCGCCGGCGAGGTGCCGCACCCGCCTCTTCGGCGACCGATTCCTCGGGAGCGCTCTGCGCCAACCGGTGCCGTTCCTTCCAGCCTTCGTAGATGTCCCAACCTTGTCCGCGCGCGGCGACGCGCAAGCGAAAGAGTTCGAGCGCTTCGAGGAAGTCTTCGCTGCGCAGGAACAAAAGCGGGCGGAAGCGCTTGGTCGCGGTCTGCGTGAAGCGCCGTTGGCTGACGATGATCTTGCGCGCGCGCGCGACGTCGCGGCGGGGGAGGCGCGTTGAGACCGCAACCGGTTCGAGCACTTCGTCGATCACCATCGGCAGTTCGGGTGCCGGACCCTTGCGCTCGCGCGTCGCCGGATCCGCTTCTCGTTCGATGATGCGCAAGTAGAGCAGCGCGATGCACACGGCGCCGCTCGGGACGTAGCCCTGGTGCACGTCGGCGTCGAGCGCTTCGAGCAGGCGCCAGAACGTCTCGGCGCGCTTCTGCGCTTCGGCGTCGTCCTTCAGGACTGTCGCATTCTGAGCCGCCGTGTTCTTGGGCGACGAGTGCGGGGCCGAGTGCGGGCTCGGGTGCGACGCAGCATCCCGGCCGCCCAGGTAGCGGTCGATCGCGGGCAGGATCACTGCGAGTGCACCGCACGCGCGCAGCATGCGGAACGCGCCGAGCGAAGTGCCCGAGCGCATGAGCCGCAGGATCTCCTCGAGCACGCGCGGCGGAGCCGAGCGCGACAACCGCGGGGCGATCGCGCACATCGCGGCCCACGTCTGCTCCTCGATGCGGAATCCGAGGCGCGTCGCGAACTTCACGGCGCGCAGGATGCGCACGGGATCCTCGGCCAGGCGCACGTGCGGATCGCCAATCGTGCGCAGCGTCGCGTTCTCGAGGTCCTCGAGCCCGCCGACGTAGTCGATGATCGTGCGCTTCGCCGGATCGAGGAAGAGCGCGTTGACGGTGAAGTCGCGCCTGCGCGCGTCCTCTTCCGCGTTGCCGAAGGCGTTGTCCTCGGTGATCAAGAGGTCGTCGAGCGCCTTGGATGCCTTCGCCTGCGCACTCTTGTGGTCAGCCGGACCGTTGCGACTCGACTTGCCGACGTCTTCGGTGCCGTCGCCTTCGCTCTCCGCGTCGCGCGGGAACGGATCGCGGCGGAACGTGGCCGTCTCGATGATGTGCCCACCGTAGTGGATGTGCACGAGCTTGAAGCGCCGCCCGATGATCCGCCCGTTGCGAAACATGCGCTTGATCTGCTTGGGGTGCGCGTCGGTCGCAACGTCGAAGTCCTTCGGCTGTCGCCCGACCATGAGGTCGCGCACGCAGCCGCCGACCAGGTACGCCTCGAAACCACCGCGCTCGAGGCGCGAGATGACGCGCAGCGCGTCCTGGTCGAGCGATTCGGGCGAGATCGAAGTCGCCTGGATGGTGCGCGGCGGCGTGCCCGGCGCGGGCGGGCCGTGGTGTTTGCGATCGGACGATCGGGTCATGCGGGCCTCGAATCTACCGCTCCGACGCGCGGATCCGTGCGTGGAATGTCCCGCGCGTGCGCGCGCCTTGCCGCCTCCAACGCAGGCGTGTACCCTCCGCCGCCTCGCGCAATGAGGGGAGTAGCTCCAACGGTTAGAGCGACTGATTCCAAATCAGTAGGTTCTGGGTTCGAATCCCAGCTCCCCTGCCAGCCGCAGCGGCGCCGCGGCGGCGTGACTCGCCGCAGCCAGTATTGTCAGAGCCCGCTCCGCCCTCTTCCCGCTCCATCTTCCCCCGCCTGATACCCGTTCCCTGACGACTCCAATGCCGACGAGCGAGACCCCCGACGTCCCCGAGGACGAGTCCGATCCGGACGCCGGTTCTCCCGCATCCGCCGAGTCGGATGCCGCCTCGCGGTCGGCCGCGCGTGCGCGCAACGACGCGGCGAAGGCGGTGGAGAAGGCCGATCGCGCTGCGGCCGCGGCCAAAGCGGAGGAAGACGATCTCGCCGGCCGGCCGGAAACGCGCGTACCGCCCCTGGCCGAGTTGCGTGAGGCGATGGCGTGGGCCTTCGAGGGAGAGGAAGTGGCCACGGCGGTGCTCGACAGGTTCGCGCAGCACGCGTTGCTCGTGCTCGAGCACAACCGGCACGTGAACCTGACGGCCGTCGTCGATCCGCGCGAGATGGCGGCGAAGCACTACCTCGATTCGTGGCGCGTGACGCGGCTCGTGCCGCTGTACGGGAAGTCCGTGCTCGACCTCGGCTCGGGTGCGGGATACCCCGGCGTCCCCGTCGCGATCGGCGATCACGAAGTGCGCGTGACGATGTGCGACTCGACGCAAAAGCGCGTGACGTTCATCCAGACATGCATCGACGATCTCGCGCTCAAGAACGCCGCTTCGGTGTGGGCGCGCGCCGAGGACCATCTGGCGCGCAACACGTACGACGTCGTGCTCGTGCGTGCGGTCAGCTCCGTGCGCGAGAACGTGCGGCTCCTGCGCAAGGTGCGTCACAGCCTGAAGGACTTGGTGATGTTGAAGGGCCCTTCGTGGTCGCGCGAAGTGCGCGCCGGCGAACGCGAAGCGGAGCGACTGGGCTTCAAGCTCGACACCGTGATGGAGCACGACCTGCCCGGCGAGATGGGCAAGCGCGCCATCCTCGTCTATCGGGCTCCAGGCGCCCAAGGTCGCTGAGCCGCTCGCCGCTCAGCGGCTCGGGCGCCCGGAGCCCGATAGACGAG
>JBBQNP010000214.1:0-6094 GCA_038330085.1 Planctomycetota bacterium
TGCAGGCGGGAAGAGCGCCTTCATGACGCTCGTCCGACTGGCGGCGGAGGTGTTGCCTGTTTTCCGCGAGCGCCTGTACGAGACGATGCCCGAGCGCGCGAAGAAGATCGAGTCCGCGATCCTCGATGTGCGCGATGGGCGCATGAACCGGAGCGAGTTCCATGGACGGATGAGCGGCTCGGGTCCGCGTTGGGACGCGATCGAGAAGCTGTTCGAGATCCACGCGCGACGATTCGGGCTGAACGCACGCGCTCACGACGAGCGACCGATGCGCACCGAGATCCAGGGCGACCTGTTCGGTGCGTGACCGTCGACTGTCGGTGGCGGAAGTCAGCTTTCGCTTGCGATGATCACATCGATGTCGAGCGCTGCTGCGGGTCCTTGATCTGCGTGCCGTGGATCTCGCCGCGCCAACCGCCGGTCTCGCGGCCACGGTCCTCGATGAACTTCTTGAAGCGCTTCAGGTCGCCCTAGACGCGCGCGTTCACGAGGCCGAGCGCGCTGCCGGTCGCCTCGATCGCGCCCTGGGGTTCGTACTCCAAGCGCAACGTGACCTCAGTCTTCGCCGATCCCTTCGGCACGAAGCTGACGCTGCCCGCGTTGTGCGCGCCGCTCGTGCTACGCCAGCCGATGCGCTGATCGGGCTCCTGCTGCGTGATCTGCGCGTTCCACTCGACATCTTTGCCGGCGATTTCAGCGGTCCACGTGAGCAGGTTGTCGCTGATCTGGCGTACGGACTTCACGCCCTCCATGAACTTCGGGAACTCTTCGAACTGCGTCCACTGGTTGTAGACGGTACGAATGGGGACATCGACTTCGATCGATTCTTCGAGGTGAGACATGTGAACTGCCTTTCGGGAGCGAACCGCGCGGTTGAACGTTGGTGCGGACAGGAACAGGCCCTGCCCCCCTCTGTGAAAAGCAACAAATGGTCCCACTCGACCTGATCGGTCGCGGACGGAAAGCTGCGGATCGATGGCTACCAGCGATGGAAGGCCGGATGACCTTCCTTCACCGCGACGAAAACGCCGCGGCACGTCGCGGTCACTTTGCCGCCCGCTTCCATCTCCGCTTCGACGACCGCGCGATCGGCACTCGACTCGACGACCTTCGCGCGCAAGTGAATCGGTACATCCGTCGGCGTCGGACGCTTGAGCTTGACGTGGAACTCCGCCGTCACCGTGCACGGCGGCGTCGTCGCACCGCTCGCATTCATCAGGTGCCAAGCCGCGGTCCAGTTGCTGTGGCAATCGAGCAGCGCACCGACGATGCCGCCGTTGAGCATCCCCGGAAACGCTTCGTGATGTTTCTCCGCGCGCCATTCGGCGACGACGACGTCGCCTTGCACGACGCTCTTGATGCGCAGGCCCTTGTCGTTCGCCGGACCGCAGCCGAAGCACGCGTTGTGCGGCGCGTAGCGATCTTGCAGGCTTTGCGTAGCGCGCGCTTCGCTCATGACTTCATTCCGCGACGATCGAGCCATCGAGTTGGTGGGCTACCCGGGACTCGAACCCAGAACTTCCACGCTGTGAACATGGCACTCTACCGATTGAGTTAGTAGCCCACTCGAAGGGGCGGAGAAGATAGCCGCGCGCCCCGCAGCGGCGCAAGTGCCAGCGTCCGCTCGCTCGCGACACACCCTGCAATTCGACGCGCGGCACCTCGACGCCCGCGCAATGAATCAGGGACGCATGTCCTTGCCGATCGACGTCTTCAGGATCTCCGCGAGCCGGCTCTCCGCGCGCCGCAACATCATGCGCACCGCATCCTCGCTCTTTCCGCCCATCATCTCGCCCGCTTCGCGCAGCTGACGGCCTTCGAAGAACACGAGCGTGATCGCCTGACGGTGCTCGGGCGACAGCTCGTCGAGCGCAGTGCGCAAGTGCTGGTAGCTCTCGCCGCGGCTGACCTGCATCGTCACCGACAGATCGTGGCTCGGCGGCTCGATCGTCGGCATCGCATCGGCCTGCGCGTTCGGCGCGCTCTCCATCGTGCGTTCGCGCGAGAGGTCGCGCTTGCTCGCGGAGTAGAACTCGGCCTTGTCGCGGATCTTGTTCTGAAGGATCTGCATCAACCAGCGCACGAGCGAACCCTCGCCGCGGTACTCGTAGTTGGCGAAGTCGCGCGTCGCTTCGCGGAACGTCGTCTGCGCGAGGTCGTCGGGGTCTTCCTTGAGACGCAAGCGCGGCCCGATGCGACGGCGCGCGACCTCGATCATGAGCTGGTTGTAGCGCGCGAACAGATCGTTGAGCGCCTGCGAGTCACCGCCCTTGGCCAGCGCGACGAGCTTCGCCGTCTCGTCGTTCTGGAAACCCTCAGGAAGGACGAACTCGATCGTCCGCGGTTCGTCCGCGCTCGCCGGTTTCACTGTGTCGTCCTCGCTGCCTTCGGCCATGGGTCGTCGGAGGTTATCGGCCCTGGACAGGGTCGGCTACCACCGATTCCGCGCGAGGACGCTCCCAATGCAGAAGAGTGTTCCCGCGCACCGGCAGGAGATGCACGGAACCGAGCACGCGCCGAAACGTTTCCGCGCAGGCCAGGGTGTCCGCGCGCGCCTCAGGGCGGTTCGAGACCTGGTTGAACACGAGCATTCCACCCGGTGCGATGCGCTCGCGCAGGTGCGTCGCGAACCGCGTGGTGCGCAGGGCGGCCGGCACTTGTGCCTCGTAGAAAGCGTCGATCACCACGAGGTCGAAGCGCCGCGTCGATTGCGCGACCCATTCGCATGCGTCGGCGACGATGACCTCGAGGTTGCGCCAGCGATCCAGTCCGAAGTGCTCGCGCGCGACTTCGACCATCACCGGATCGATCTCGATCGCCGTGATGGGCGCGCGCACGCCGAGATCGCGGCGCAGAAGATGGATGACGCTGCCCGCGCCGAGGCCGATCAAGAGCACGCTGTGGATGTCGCGCTTCTCGATGTCGAGGCGCTCGAACGCTTCGCGGAACACTTCGTGCAGGCCGCCGAAGCTGTAGTTGACCATCGCACCGTCGAGGATCTTGCGGCCCTTCACGACGGCGACCTCGAGGTGCGGATGGTGCGCGCTCGAACGACGGATGACCGGCTGGCGCGCGAGAAAGCTCGCCAGCCAGCGTCCGAGCGCGGAGATCCCCGAGAATCGGAGCGACATGGTGCGAAGTGTATCGATGCCGCTATCGTTTGAATCTGCCCCTATCGCGAAGAGGAACAACATTGGGATTGAACATCAGAGTCGGCGTTCTGGCGTCGCACGAGGACGAGGACGACGCGGATTATTTCGCCGAGCAGATGCAGCTCGTGAACGAGGTGCTGGCCGACAACGGGCTGGCTGAGTTCCGCGAGCCGAAGGACATGCCGGCCGACAAGCAGTGCGACTACGACCTGGGTCCGTATTCGTGGCTGCATCAACTGCGGCGGTTCGCGGCGCACCTGGACTTGCGCGGCGAGGTGCCGGAGCCGGGTGACGAGCATGCGGCCGCGGATCCGGTGCTCGAGCGCTACTTCACGCTGGCGAAGCGCCACAATCGGCCGGAGCCGGGGTTCGTCAAGCGTGTGGCGGGCGCTGCGAAGGCGAGTGACGAGCCGGAGCCGAAGCTGTCGTTCGATCACTTGATCCTGCACTCGGACGCCGAGGGCTACTACGTGCCGGTCGCGTTCCCGAAGGTCCTCTATCCGTCGAAGGACGACATCGCCGGCGCGATGATCGGCTCGTCGCAAGCGCTCGTGGAGGAGTGCCGGCGGATCGCGCGCGCGCTCGAGATTCCGGCGCACCTGCATCCGGACTCGAACGAGCTGGTGCAGGCGACCGATACGCAAGGCCAGGGCGCGGCGATGTGGCAGAAGTACGCGATCGAGAGCTTCACGTGCGTGCGCCTGTTGCACGCGGCCGAAGCGTCGGTCGCCGCGAAGTCGGCGATCGTGTTCGGCTAGCAGACGTTCAGGGCCCGACGACTTTGCCGCCGTGCATCACCCACTGCACCTGCTGCAGCGTCGTGATGTCGTCGAGCGGATTGCCCTTCACGGCGATCAGGTCGGCGAGCTTCCCAACCGCAATCGTGCCGCGATCGTCGACGCCGAGCAGGTCGATCGCGTGCGTCGTCGCGCACTGGATCGCTTCGAGCGGCGTCATCCCGCAGCGCACGTAATCGGCGAACTCGTGCGCGTTCTCGCCGTGCGGATAGACGCCCGCGTCCGTGCCGAACGCGATCTTCACGTGCCGTTGGATCGCCTTTTTGAAGCTCGCGTCCTTCAGCGGCAACAGGTACTCCGCCTTCTTGCGCCATGCGTCGGGCAACTGCGTCAGGTCCAGCCGCGACGTCAGGTACTGCGTCGGCACCAGGTACGTGCCGTGCTGCAACATCAACTCGATCCCCTCGTCGTCGAGCAGCGACCCGTGCTCGATCGACGCGACGCCGGCGCGCACGGCCGCCTTGATGCCCTCGGCCCCGTGCGCATGCGCGGCGACCTTGAGACCGTGACGCGCGGCTTCGTCGCAGATCGCCTTCAGCTCCTCGAAGCTCAACTGCTGCGCGCCGACCGTCGCGTCGAACGAGAGCACGCCGGCCGTCGCCATGCACTTGATCACCTTCGCGCCGTACTTGATCTGCGTGCGCACGGCCTTGATGCACTCGTCGACGCCGTCGGCGACGCCTTGCTCGGGACCCTGCTGCAGGATTCCCGGACGAAAGCCCGTGACGTCGCCATGCCCGCCCGTGATCGAGATCGGATTGCCGGCCGGAAACATCCACGGGCCGTCGATGTCGCCGCGATCGATCGCGTGCATCAGCGCGATGTCGACGAACTCGCCGGAGCCGACGTCGCGCACCGTAGTGAACCCGGCGAGCAAAGTGCGCTTCGCGTACACGACCGAGTGAAACGCAGAGTCCGCTGCTGTTTCGTGCACCGCGGAGTTCTCGGAGTCCTTCGAGATCTGACCGGTCAGGTGCGTGTGCATGTCGATCAACCCGGGCATGAGCGTCACGTCGCCCAGGTCGATCATCTTGTTCACGCTGGCCCACGGACCCTGTCCCGTGCGCACGGCGACGATGTTGCGTCCGTCGATCTCGATCTCGGGGTGCTCGACGAACTTGCCGTTCGTCACGTCGAGCATGCGCGCGGCACGCACGAGAACGTGTTGCGGTCCGTTGCTCTCGGCGGCGGAGGCGATCGGTTGCTGAGCGAGAAGAAGCGTGCAGAGGAAGGTCAGGATCATTGCGCTGTTGTACCCGTGAACGCGTTGGCGCCGAAGATCCTCGCGGCCTTCAGCGCCCAATCATCTTCATGAAGTCCGGCTCGAGGAGCACTCTCACGCCCAATTCCTCGGCCTTTTTCGCCTTGCTGCCGGGTTTGCCGCCGACGACCAAGTAGTCCGTCTTCGAGCTCACCGACGACGCGACGTTGCCGCCGAGGTCCTCGACGACCTGCTTGCCCTCCGCGCGGCCCATCAACTCGAGCGTGCCGGTGAACACGACGGTCTTGCCCGCGAACGGTCCGGTCTTCGTGCTGGCCTTCGCTGCGACGATCTCGACGCCGCCTTCGAAGAGACGCTCGACGAACTTCGTGTTCGCACTCTCCTGGAACCAGTTCACGACGCGCGCGGCCACCTCGGGACCGATGCCGTCGACGTGCTGCAAGTCGTCGAGCGACGCCGCCTTGATCTCGTCGAGGTCCTTGAGGTGGCTCGACAGCAACTTCGCGGTCGACGGTCCGACTTCCGTGATCGCGAGCGCGACGAGAAACCGCGCGAGCGGCACGCGTCGGTGCGACTCGATCTCGCCGAAGAGTTTGTCGATGCTCTTCTCGCCCCAGCGCTCGAGCTCGATCAGCTTCTCGCGCGTCTGCGCATCGCGATCGAGGTGGAACAAGTCCGCAGCCGAGTCGAGCAGTCCCGCGTCGATCAGTTGCGCGATCTGTTTTTCTCCAAGTCCGTCGATCTCGAACGCGCCGCCGCCGGCAAGGATCAGCGTCCGCCCAATGATCTGCGGCAGACAGCGCGGGTTCGGACAGCGCCAATACTTGCCTTCGTTGACGAGCTTCGTGTCGCACGCGGGGCAACGCTCGGGCATCTCGAACGGCTCGCGCCACTGCCACGTGATGCCTTTGCGCAATTCGCCC
>JBBQNP010000215.1:0-6038 GCA_038330085.1 Planctomycetota bacterium
TGAACGACGCAATCAGCGCGTAAATCACCGTCAGCGCCATCGGCCGGAACATCTTCCCCTCGACGCCGGTGAGGAAGAGAATCTGCGCGAACACCATGAGGATGATCGCGCAGCCGTACAACGACGGTCGCGCCATCTCGCAGCACGCTTCGAGGATCTCGCTCCGCCGTTCCGGGCCCGTGAGCTTGCGTCCTTCCGCGTGTTGACGCGCGCCGAGCCGCCGCAAGCAGTTCTCGACCATGATCACGCCGCCATCGACCAGCATCCCGAAGTCGATCGCGCCCAGGCTCATCAGGTTGGCGTCGAGCTTCGTCTGCACCATGCCGGTGAACGTCATCAACATCGCGAACGGGATGATCAGCGCCGTGATCAACGCCGCGCGCGCGTTCCCGAGCAGGAGAAAGAGGGTGACCACGACAAGCACGGCGCCCTCGATCAGGTTCTTGCGCACCGTCGCGATCGTCGCGTCGACGAGCTTGGTGCGGTCGAGCACGAGCTTCGCGTGCACGCCCGCCGGCAGGTGCTGGTCGATCTCGGCGAGCTTCGTGGTGACTGCCTTCGACACCGTGCGGCTGTTCGCGCCGATCAGCATCAACGCTGTGCCGACCACGACTTCCTCGCCATTTTCGCTCGCGCTGCCTGTGCGCAGCTCACGGCCGACGCCGACCGTCGCCACGTCGCGCACGCGGATCGGCGTGCCGCGACGCATCGCGATCGAGATGTCGGCGATCTGCGCGGGATCCTCGATACGGCCACCGACGCGCACGAGGTACGACTCGCCCTTGTGCTCGATGTAACCGGCGCCGGTGCTGACGTTGTTGCGCTCCAACGCCTCGATCACGTCGCCGAACGAGAGCCCATAGCTGACGAGCTTCATCGGGTCCGGTCGCACGTGGTACTGCTTGACGTAGCCGCCGATCACGTCGACGCCGGCCACGCCGAGGACGCTCTTGATCTGCGGGCGGATGATCCAGTCCTGCACGGTGCGCAACCACGCAGCGAGCTCGAGCGGCGAGGTGAGACGTTCACCTTCGGGCGTGCGATAGCTGCCATCGGATTGCCAACCCGTGTCCCCCTCGCCGGTGACGACGTGCGGCTCCGCGTACTCGACCGTCCACATCGTGATCTCGCCCAGGCCCGTCGATATCGCGCCCATCTTCGGCTCAGCGCCGGCGGGCAGGTTTTCGCGCGCTTCGCTCAGCCGCTCGGTCACCTGTTGGCGCGCGAAGTAGATGTTCACGTCGTCGTCGAAGACGGCGGTGACCTGCGAGAAGCCGTTGCGCGACAGCGAACGCGTCGACAGCAGGCCCGGAATTCCCGCGAGCGCCGTCTCGATCGGGAACGTCACCCGCTTTTCCATCTCACTCGGCGAGAGCGACGCGAGCAGCGTGTTGATCTGGACCTGGTTGTTCGTGATGTCGGGAACCGCGTCGATCGGCAGACGCCGCAACGACAGCACGCCCAGAGCGCCGACACACAGCGTCCCGACGACGACGAGCAGCCGGTGGCGTATCGAGAAGCGCAGGATGGAGTCGATCATGGTTTCGGCCCGCCCTTCAGTGCTGGTGTCCGCCGGCGCTGCCCTTTTCGAGCTCGGCTTTCAGGATGAAGCTGCCCGCGGCCACGTAGCGCTCGCCCTCGACGAGGCCTGAGAGCACAGGGACCATTCCCGACACGATGGGGCCGATCTTCACTGGCCTCTTTGCGAACGAACCCTTGTGACCCTCGATCACAACGAACACGACGCTCTCTCCGTCGATGGTTTGGATCGCGAGCTCCGGCAGCGCGAGCACTCTGTCGTCGGTGCGCATGACGTCGGCGCGCCTGTCGTGGTTGGGGGCGGAGGTGATCCGCGCCTGCGCGAACACGCCGGGACGCAGCTCGGGATGCTTGTCGGCGACCTCGATGCGCACGCGCGCCGTGCGCGTCAGCGGATCGAGCGCGGGCGGGATGTATGAGACGATGCCTTCGCACCAGTGCGTTTCTTCGCCGCCGACGAGCACGCGTGCGTGTGAACCGGTCGCGGTCTCGTGCAAGCGCGCTTCGGGCACATCGGCGAGAACCCACAGCTTGCTCATGTCGGCCAGCACCATGAGCGCTTCACGATCGGGACCGATCAGCTCACCCAGCGTGACCTCACGCTCGATGACCTGACCGCCGATCGGCGCGAGGACCGAGAAACGCGCATCGACTTCGCCTGTGTCGCCGAGTTGCTTCAGGGACTCCGCGCTCATCCCCAGGAGACGCAGCTTGTTCTCGGCGGCCTGTCGCGCACCGACCGCGGACTGCTGCGCAGCCTGTGCCGTGCGGTACTCGGCCTCGCGCTTCTGCACTTCCGTCAGCGGCAGTCCTTGGCTCTTCTCGTAGAGCGCTCGTCCCCGTTCATACGCGCTCTTCGCGAGATCGAGGGATGGCAACGTCGCCTGCGCCGCGCTGCGCTTCTGCAGGTAGTCGCTCTGCGCTTCGCCAAGCTCAGGGCTCTCCACGACGAGCAGCACGTCACCACGCGCGACCGTGTCACCGAGCTTCACCTCCAGCTCCGACACGCGTCCTCTCACCGCACTGCCGACGTGCGCCATCCGTTCTTGATCGAACGCGACCTGCGCAGGCACGAGGAAGTTCGGCTGGAGCACGTGCAGCGCGGCGCTCTCGATGAGCACGCCGTTCGCCTCGATCGCCTTCGCGCTCAGCGTGACTTCATCCGACGCTTCTCCGTGCGCGTGATCGCTGCTCGTGCCTTCCACGATCGTCGGCGCCGATCGATGTGCGTCCCCCGTCTGATCACCGCAAGAGACCAACAGGGTCGAGCAACACAAGCCGCCCGCGATCCACGCGCCACAGCGAAGCTGTTTCAGCACTCGTTCACGCAACCTCGATGATGTCTCGTTCATGCATCGTCTCCGTCCTGCGTGGATCACGGTTGATCCCCCATTTCGTTTCGTGGCGTCTCGTGGCGTGAACCGTCCGGCGACTCCTCGAGCGCGCGCGCGACCACGGCTCCGCCGACAGCGCGTTGCAGCCGCAAGAGCGACACGGCGGCCTGCTGTTCGAGCTGGATGCTCGCGGTCTCTGCGGCCCGCAGGTCCTGCTCGGCGAGGAGCACCGACGTCAGGTCCACTTCCTTTGCGTCGTAAAGTGCCTCCACCTGCGCTCGCCGCAGCCGTTGAAGCGGCAACAGCTCGGACCGGACGCGCAAGAGATCGCTTCTCGCCGACCGGTACGACGTGTAGGCCCGTCGTACGTCCTCGACGACCGCGCGCTGTGCCATCACGAGACCGTGGCGGGCCGTGATGATCGCGGCATCCGCTCTGTCCTTGCGCGCGCGGCCCGTGTCGAACAGCGGCAATGGCACGCTCACCGCCGGACCGACGGACCACCCGTTGTCGCGTTGCGCGTCGAGTCCGATGTTGGATCCTTCGAGGACCGTCGAACCGATCGCGGATCGGTCGTCACCGAGCGCTGCGAGCTCGAACCGGCGCGCTTGCAGCTCGGGCCTGCGCTCGAGCGCGAGCGCGATCCACCGGAACTCGTCCTCCACGACCTCAGGCAACGCAGCGAACGCGTCGAGCGTCCACGTCGCGCCGTCGGACGGCTGCCCGATGCGGCGCGCGAGGCCGATGCGAGCAGCGCCGCGGTCCGCTTCGCTCCTCGATATCTCCAGTTCGAGCTCGACCGCGCGTGCCTCGAGCGTGATCACGTCGAGCCTCGCGACCTCGCCGAACTCGAACCTCGAGCGCGCCAGGTCGATCGATCGCTCGAGCAACACACGCCGCTCGCGCAACAGCGGCTCGAGCTCGTCGAGCGCCTGCACGGCGACGTACTGCACCTGGCAATCCGCTGCGACGTCGAGGCTCACAACCACCGCCTCCATGACTGCGGACCTCAAACGGTCGTCGGCGGCACTCGTGCGACGAGGACGCTGCAGCACCGACAACAGCCCCGCTGAAATCCCGGCCTCGATCTGCGGTGATCCGCCGCCTGCGGGAAAGCGCACGATGAGATCGAGGATCGGATTGGGCAGCATCCGCGCCTCGTCCGCGTCGGCCAGGCTCGAGCGCACGTGTGCCAGCGCGACCTGGATCTCGGCACTGTTCTCGAGCGCGCGTCGCAGTGCTTCCGTGTGCGACAAGTGCAGTGTCGCCGGCCCTGGCACGTCGACCGGACCGCCCTCGACGCGCCATGTCACCGCATCCTGGATCCCAATCGCGTCGCTGATCGCGCGCTCGGCCTCCGGTTGCGGCGTCGCCGACTGACATGCGACCGCGCCAGAGAGCGCCGCCGACATGAGCAGCGCGTGGATACTCCAACTCCAATGTGTACGTGTTCGTTCCAATGCATCGCACTCCGCGAAAGACCGCTGATCCAAAGACCTTGGCTCCGATGCGCCGCCCGAGGAACGGGATGTGCGCGACAACGATCCTGGCGCCGACGCGCTGGATCACTGGGAGGCCGGATCGGCCTATACGCGAAGAACGACGGTGCGGATCAGCGCGAGGGATCCGCTCGGCCGTGGAACCGACGTGCGCGGTTCGGTCCGCGACGGGGCACGCACGACGAAACGATCGAAAGCTGCAAGGGAAACAGGGATGAGCGCCGTAGGCGCGGCGAGGTCACAGACCTTCTGGCGAAGCTGTCTCTGCTCGATCGGCCCGGGCAGCGCGATGTCGACACACGAGCAGTCAGCGACGCCGTGCGAGTCGTCCGTCCGCGAACCCTCGTCGCTTTGGACCTGATGATCGTCGCAACCACCACAGTCGGCCGTCGTGGTGCGCACCTCGAGCTGCACGCAACCATCCTGCTCGATGCAGAACACGAACCCTTGCGCCGGGCTGAGGCCCGTCAGGAACACGACCGTCAGGCACAGCCACGCGGTCAGGAGTTGGAGGTTCGTGCGGAACACGATGAACTTTGTACCAATATTCGTAGATCTCACAGACCCACGACGAGCAGGTTAGCTCTGTCGGCGTCCAACTGACAAGACCTGGAGCCGAAGGGCCGATCGACGACCGGAGAACTCCGACGCCTACGTGCACCAGCGGTTCCGCGCGCGTTCGTTCTTCGTTCTTCGCCGTCGTCGGAGTTCGATCGCGTGCGTAGACTCAGGCGACCGACCCGCTGCTTGCGTCGGACTGTTTGCAAGTTCATCCGACCAACGCAGCCGACGGGATCCGAGCGTGAGCGAGCGTGCGCGCCTCAGGACGTTCTCAGGACGCCAGGTGTGGGGCATTGCGGTCGTGGTCGTGCTGCTCGTCGCGAACACGGCGCTCGCGATCTTCAACACGATGCGGCTTTCCGCGGATGGGCATTCGGTCGCCCACTCGCACGAGGTGCTCGGCGCGGTCGACGACGTCCTCTTGTCGGTGACGGAAGCCGAGACGGGGCAGCGCGGGTTCATGATCACCGCACAGGAACCCTTCCTCGCGCCGTACGTGCAGGCTCGAGCGAAGATCGATCTGCAGCTTGCGAACCTCTTCGTGCTCGTGAGCGACAACGCGGAGCAAACGGCGCGCATCGCCGAGTTGCGCACTCGCGTCGAGGCGCGTATTGCGCGAATGGCACAGATCATCGAGCTGCGACGTACCCTGTCGCTCGACGAGGTCACCAAGCGCGTCGAGCCGGGCAAAGGTTCTGAGCTGATGGGCTCGGTTCGCGACCTGGTGACGGAGATCAAGCACGTCGAAACGGACTTGCTGGCGCAGCGTGAAACGACGCGCGCGAGCATGTTCCGAACGGCGCTCGTGACCGGCACGCTGGCCGGGTTGGCAGGCCTCGCGCTCGTGATCGCGCTCGTGATGATCCTACGTCGCGAGTTGCGCAACCGCGCGCGCGCCTCGAACGAGATCCGCGCGCAGCGTGAGCTCCTGCACATCACGCTCGCCAGCATCGGCGACGCGGTCATCTCGACGGACGCTGAGCAGCGCGTGACCTTCATGAACAAGGTCGCGTCGCAGATGACCGGGTGGACCGAGTCGGATGCCCGCGGGCATGCGCTCGACGAAGTGTTCCATATCGTGGACGAGGATCGCCGCAAACCGGTC
>JBBQNP010000216.1:0-6029 GCA_038330085.1 Planctomycetota bacterium
GCGCCTGACTTCTCGTCGGGCTAGTTCTGCCCGAGTTCGGCTGCTGCGCCTCGCGTCGCGCTGTTTTGCCTCGCGTCGCGCTACTTGGATGCCCCCGTCTTCAGGTCCTTCGGCTTGACGGGAGACGTCTTCTCGTCGCAATCCGTGCACGCAGGGCATTTGTCGCCACACCCGCACACCAGGAACTCGCCTGGGTTGCGCGGCTTGCGCGGATCGTCGTGCCGGATCTTCTGCACGCGCTGGTAGTAGCAGAACGGCTTGGACGTCGAACTCTGCTCGTTGTGGCAATCGACGCAGACCGATTGCGAGACTTTCATCCCTGGATCCGTGCAACAACTTCCCGCCGGCGGCAACGATAGTCTCGTGAGGGGCGACGACGCCTCCGCGATCACGCTGCGATCCGCATGGAAGAACCCCTCCCCACCCTGCCGCCCGAGCGCCTGCTGCAGCACGCCGGGGCGTTGCGCCGTCTCGCGCGACGACTCGTGCGCGACGACGCGGAGGCCGACGACCTCGTGCAGGAGACGTGGACCTCCGTTCTCGAGAAGCCGCGCACGGACGAGCCGGCCTCAGGCTGGAAGCGCTGGCTCTTCGGCGTCGCGCGCAACATCGCGCGCGAACGTCGCCGATCCGAAGGTCGTCGCGCGCGTCGCGAGCAGGCCGCATCACGCTCCGAGAGCACCACCGACGGCTCGGAGATCGTCGAGCAGCTCGAGACGTTCCGCATGTTGGCGGACGAGCTCTCGCGTCTCGAAGAACCGTACCGCGCAACCTTGTACCGCCGCTTCTTCGAGAACCACTCCAACGCGCGCATTGCCGAGGAAGACGGCATCGCCGAAGCCAGCGTGCGCTCGCGTACTTCGCGCGGCGTCGCGCTTTTGCGCGAACGTCTCGAGCGGCGCAAGCCGGACGGCCGCGGCAGTTGGGTTCTCCTGTTGCGGCGCATCGCGGGCGACGAACCGGCGCAAGCAACCCTCCGTACGGCGCCCTGGTTCGCGCTCGCGGCGATGCTGATCGTCACGGTCGTCGTCGTCGCGGTCGTGGGGTCGGGAAGGAGTTCGAAGCTCGAGGAACCCGACGTCGCGTCGACACACGGCGAGCACACGGGTTCCGCTCCGCTCGTCGTTGCATCTACTACGCTCGATGATCCGCGCTTCGAGGATTCCGCGGGCAGCGCGCGCGTCACGCTCGCGCCTGCGCGTGCCGACGAGACAGCGAGCCTGCGCCTCGTCGACCTGCGGACGCAGGAGCCGCTCGCGGGATACGAGCTGCGCGTCGGCGTCATCGGCGGCGCCGCGGGCAGGACCGCTGTCACGCATGCCGACGGCAGCGTCGATCTCCCCTCTGCATCGGGCGCGTTCGATTTGGGGTTGACGCTGATCGACGATCTACAGCTCGACGTGCTGCGGCGCGCGCACTCTGGAGCGCGCTCGTTTCCCTGGACGTTGCCGCCGCTGCACTTCGCGCCGGGAAGCGAGGCCTGCACGCTGCGGGTCGCCGTCGGACCGCGCTTCGAGATCCGCTTCGATCCCCCATTGCGGGTGGCGCTCGAGTCGTTGCATGCCGAGCTCGTCGCGAGCGACGCCGGTTCCACGCGCGCGTCGAGCACGGCACCTCTGCGTGCACCCCTCGGCCCCGAAGGCTTGCCCTGGGTACGTTTCCTCGACGAAGCCACGTACCTGGGCGGCCCGCCGCCGTTCCGCTTGCGCGTGTGCGACGAAGCCGGGCTCCTGTGCGGCGAATCGGACGTGAGCGCTCTCGTCGGAGCCCAGCGCGAACCCGTGACGATCAGGCTCGAGTCGCGCGGCGCACTGGACGTCCACGTGTTCGGAGCGGACGGCCGCGCATGTCCCGCGCGCCTGACCTTGTCGGTCGCGGGCCGCGCGCCCGTGCGCGCCGCATCGGACGCGGACGGAGCGAAGTTCCGGTGGATCCCCGCCGAAGCCGTGCAGATCCGCGTCGAAGCCGAAGGTCTGGATCCGCTCGTCGTGCCCGCGCGCGTCGTCGCGGACCAGACGATGGACCAGGACATCGTCGTGCAGCGCGCTCCTGGAGTCGGTGCGATCAGCGGTCGCGCGCTCGCGAGCGTCGCCTCCGTGCGCTTCGACATCGAGCACGAGATCACGCACGAGCGACGCGAGACGACAGGCTCCACCGAAGCGGGCTCGGCGGCGTTCGAGTTCGCGCGCGTTCCCGCCGGACGCTGGACCTTGCGCGCGCATGCAGCCGGAATCTGGCGCTGGAATCCACCCGGGCTCGACGTCACGGCGCCGGCCTCCGGCCTCGTGCTCACCCCCCTCGCCGTAGCGAATGTCCGCGCAATCAAGATCCGCGCGTTCGACGAGCGCACCGGCGACCGCATCGACCACTTCGAAGCGGGGTTGCAGTGCGACGGAGTGGAAGGCGAGCGCCAGACGAAGACGACCGGCTTTGGAAACCTCGTGTTCGAATCCGTGCCGCAAGACGCTGCGCTCGCGTGGAACATCGCCGCCGAGGGCTACCTACCCGCTCACGGCGATCGAACGGCGATCGAACATCCCGGGGACATGGACCTGATTCGCGTGAAGCTCTCACGCGGCTGGCAGCGCGACGTCGAAGTGCGCGATGCGAGCACGCACGCGCCGCTTCCGGGCGTGCGCGTGATCGTCGACGACGCCCTGGCCGGAATGACGGACGACAAGGGTTCGCTCACGCTGCAGCGTGCGTCCGCGCCACATCACATCACCGTCGAATTGGCCGGCCGACACCTCGTCGGCGGATCGATCGAGTCGGACGGGACCTACGCCAGCCAGACTCCCTGGACGATCACCGCGCAGCTGACGCGCTGACGAAGAACGCGGGGTGCCTGGAACCCGCCGCACGTCGCGCGCTTTCGGGCGACCCGAAGCGCAGTCTCCCGCGACGGGTTCTTGGCACCCCACGTTCACCGAACAACCGGAGGTCCGACGTTATGGCTCCGACGGTCGCTCGCCGGCTGTCAGCGCTGCATCGGCAGCGGCGTTTCACCCGGCCATTTCTCCACCAGAAAAGACCCGCGCTTCTTCTGCCGCTCGATCGACTGCGCCGCGGTCGGTGTCTCGCTCATGTCACCTGCGAGCTTTCGCCATTGATCGAGCTCTTGCTTGGCTGCGTCGTCGCCCTTCTGCGCGCGTCGGGCGAGCCAACCCTCGAGCGCAGTCTCGGCCGCACCACCGTCCGCGCCCGGCGTCGTGAGACACTCCACCAGCACGCGCGCCGCCGCCGGATCGTCTCCCAGCGACACCAGCGACTGTGCAGCAGCCTGACGCAAGTCGAGCGGCTCGTTCGGCGAAAGCAGCGCGCGCAACGCCGGGATCGCGGACTGCGCATCGAGCTTGCCGAGTGCAGTCGCAGCAGCGTCGCGCATCTCAGGGCCGTTCCCCGCCAACGTGCGCATGACCAATGCATCCACCGCGTCGCTGCACCCCACCGACGCGAGCGCAGCCGCTGCCGACGACGCCACGTGCGGTTCGTCGAGTGCCTTCACCAGCTCGGCGCACGCCGACTGACCGCGCGGGCCCATGCGCTCGAGACACTGCGTCACGTGCACCCGCACGTGCGGCACCTCGTCGTGCAGAGCTTGCGTCAGCGGCTCGACCACCCACGCTGCACTGTGCGAAAGCGCGAAGCGCGCGTCGTCGACGATGCGCAGGTCGAACTCGGCCAGGTTCGCGATGCGATGCCAGACTTCCCTGCGCAAGAGTGCCGAAGGTTCCTCGCGCGGCACGCGGTGCTCCTTGTCGGCACCGTTCCACGCGGTCCACAGCTCTTCGCCGTCCTTGAACTTCGCGTCGTCCGCGAGCTTCTGGATCATCGACTGCGCGTCGGCTTGGACCTGCAGGTTCGCAACCTGGTTCGCGAGCACGCGCAAGCCGTCGAGCCCGGCGAAGTTCGCGTGCTTGGCGAGCGCGGCCGCGAGCCAGATGACCGTTTCGCCGTCGGTCTCGTACTTGAGCTGCGAAATAAGGAACGGCAGCACCTTGTTCGACGACTGCTTCGAAAGCTGGAACGCCGCCTGCGCACGGATCCACGGCACACGAAGCTTCTCGCTGTTGGTCTGCGCCGCAAGCACGTCCGAGGACGAGGGCGTGTCGATCGCCCCGAGCGTCTCGAGGATCGACACGATCTCTTCGTCAGTGTGGTCCTTCTCCGTCAGCATCTTCGCCAGCACGGGCACGGCGGCATCTCCGACGTTGACGAGGTCCTCCAGCGAAAGTGCGCGCATGCGGACTTGTGCGCCGGCGCGATCGAGCACGAGGCCACGCACGCGCTCTTCGTTGTCGGCCGCGACCCTTACCGGTGCCGCTTTCGGCAGCGCGGCCTCGTGCGCGGCAATCTGCGACTTGCAGACCGGCTCGAGCACGAAGTTCGCCGCCGCCTTCGGATCGGGCGCGTGATCGCACGCGCAACAAGCGAGCAACGCGATCGCTGCAGCCACCCTCACGGTTTCAGCTCCAACGCATGCACGACGCGCGCCTCGTGATCGGGATCCGGGTTGTCGGGCTCCGCCCAGTACGGCTTGAGCGTGTAGAAGAGCGTGACCTCGATCGCGCCCGCGCTGTCGGGCCCCGTGATCGGGACCGAGCGCGTTTCGTGAGCCGGCAACAGAGTGTCGGGCAGATCCTCGCTGTGGTACGGGCTGCGGAAGCGGTACACGTGTCGCCACTTCTTCTCACCCGCCGGTCTCCAGAACACGTCCGCCGCGCGCGAGCGTTCTTCGGTCGGGAAGTGATGGCCCGCGCCGATGTTCGTGATGTCGACGACCCAGTGATCGCCGTCGCGCCTGCCCGTCATCGACACGGCACTCTTCACGAGCTCGATGTCGTGGCCGCCAACCATCTCGTGCGTGTGACCCGTGCCGTCGGCGCGCGGCTTCATGTGGCACTCGATGCAACCGATGCCCTTCGTCGCGTAGTCGGTCGCCTTCCACTGCTTGGTCGTGTCGTGCTGGTCGTGGCACACCGCGCAGTACGCCGACGAACCCAGGTCGCGCACAGCAGCCGGGCGGCAAGCGGCGGCGGGATTGTCGCGCGTACCGGCGACGATGCCGCCCGACACGTGGTTCTCCGGCAACAAGTGGCACGCGATGCAGTCGACGCCTTCGCCGCGACGCGAGCTGCGCGGGAGCACGCGCTCGCCGATGCCGGTCTCGAACACCGGACGCGGCGCGTGACAGTCGATGCAGTCGGTGTTGGCGAAGTCGTTGCTGAGCGCGCGCGGCTCGGGATCGCTCCAGGCCTGCGCATGCCACGACGTCGACCACTCGGCGTACTCCTGCGCGTGGCAAGCCTTTCACTGCTCCGAGCTCGTGAACTGACGCACGGCCTCGGCGTGCGCGGCCGGCGTGCGCACGACGGCCCACACTGCGGCGACGGCGAGGAGCGCGACGGCTACGCCGAGAACGCGCCTGGCGACATGGGCTTTGTCGGTCATGCGGACACCTCTAGGTTCGAGGTTGGCCTGTTCGAGTTGGGCACAGGTGAGCTCAGCGCGCGGCCTCCGTCGAGCGAGAGCGTGCGGTCGGCAATGCGCTCGACCTCGCGCGGATCGTGCGTGACGTGCAGCGTCGTGAGACCGAGTCGCTTCTGCACGCCGGCGAGACGATCGATCAAGGCCGTGCGCAGTTGCGCGTCGAGCGGACCGAGCGGTTCGTCGAGCAGCAAGATCTTGGGCTCCATCGCCAGCGCACGCGCGAGCGAGAGACGCTGGGCTTCGCCGCCCGACAGCGTGCCCGGCTTGCGTGCGTCGAAACCGCGCAGCTCGACGTCCTCCAGCAAACGTGCGATGCGCGACGCGCGCTCCAGACGCGGAACGCCGCGCGCGCGCAGGACGAACGCGAGCGTGTCGTGCACACTCATGTGCGGCCACAACGCACCGCCCTGGAACAGGAAACCGACTCCGCGGTGCTGCGGCGGCACGATCAGCTTCTGGCCGACGCTCGCGACCGTGCCGTCGATGGCGACAGTTCCGGCATCGAGGCGCTGCAAGCCGGCGATCGCGCGCAGGAGCGT